>JAYUUC010000601.1:0-9791 GCA_043755105.1 Myxococcales bacterium | reverse complement strand
TGAAGCGAGCGACATCCGTCCAGGCCTGTTTCGAGGACGCCGGCAACCCGGTGACGTCGAGCAACTTCTGGAACAGCGGGTTGTCGGAGCAGACCCGACCTGATGGAGCCAGGTCGGTGAATTCGATCTCCGCACGCCCCCGGACCCATGCCCTCACCTGCTCCTGCGCCTCGGCAATGCTTCGGCCGGGCGCGAAGCGATGGTTGAGGTTGAGTTCGAAGGCTTCGGGAACCACATTGCGCGCCCGGCCTCCCTTGGCGAGGGTGACATTGGAGACTTCGTAGAAGGTGTACCCGCCCACCTGCACCTCGGCGCGCGGACGGGCGAGGAGCTCCGCCAGCAGCGGTCCCGCCTTGTGAATCGCATTCTCCCCTTGCCACGGACGTGCGGAGTGGGCGCTTCGGCCCTCGAAACGCAAGGTGGCGTGGAGCGAACCGACACAGCCCACCTCGACCTGATTGTTGGTGGGCTCGAGCGCGATTCCAAAGGCGACCCGGTCCAGCGCGGGCACCTTCTCGAACAGCGGCCCCAACCCCGACTCCAGGTAGGGACCTTCTTCACGCTCGTAGAAAATCATCACCAGGTTGTGGGCAAGCGTCACTGTGGAAAGAGCCTCGGCCAGGGCCATCATCACCGCCAGGCCTCCCTTCATGTCCGAGCTGCCGAGGCCATGAAGCCGGTCTCCCTCGATGCGCGGCGGAGCCCCTCGCGGGTGCGAAGGAACGGTGTCCAGATGCCCGACCAGTGCGACCGTCGGGCGGGGATCTTCGAGCCGGCCCACCACCAGCGAGTGAGAATGGCGGAACACGTTCGCCCGCGGGTGGAACCCCAGCGCCCACTGCTCGACATGGTCGGCGAGGGCGCGCTCCTCACCGATCGGACTCGGAATTCGGCAGAGCGCCAGCGCTCGCGCCCCCAGCTCGGCCACTGAAGGGGACTTCAACCCTGCACCCCGAAATCTCGCAGCGCCGCATTGAGAGACGTCTTCTTGTCGGTGCTCGCGGTGCGCTTGCCGATGATCAACGCGCACGGAACCGAGTAGCTGCCCGCGGGGAAACGCTTCTCCCTCATTCCCGGAATCACCACGCTGCGAGCGGGAACCCGGCCCCGGTGGATGACCTCCTCCGGCCCGGAGACGTCGATGATCTGCGTCGAGGCGGTGAGCACCACGTTGGCACCCAGCACCGCTTCCTCTTCCACCACCACCCCTTCGACGACGACGCAGCGCGAGCCGATGAAGGCCCCGTCTTCGATGATCACCGGCGAGGCCGCGGGGGGCTCGAGCACGCCCCCCAGCCCGACGCCTCCGGAGAGGTGGACGTTGCGCCCCACCTGGGCGCAAGAGCCCACGGTGGCCCAGGTGTCGACCATCGTGCCCGCTCCGACCCAGGCGCCGATGTTCACGTAGCCGGGCATCACCACGGCGCCGCGCTCGACGAAGGCGCCGTAGCGAATGACGCCGGGAGGCACCAGGCGAACCCCCGCCTCGGCAAGGCCCTGCTTGAGCGGAACCTTGTCGTGGAACTCGAACGGCGCCGTGGAAGTGGTCTTCATCTCCGAGACCGCGAAGAAGAGGAGGATCGCCTCCTTGACCCAGGCGTTGACCTGCCACCCGGCAGCGGTCTTCTCTGCCACCCTCAGCTGCCCCTGGTCGAGCAGCGCCACTACCGCCCGAACGGCCTCTGGAAATTCAGGCTGCGCCAGCAGGCTCCGGTCGGCAAAAGCAGCAGACACTTTTTTCTTCAGCTCGGCTTTCAGCTCTGCCCTCGGCTCGTCCATGAAGCGAAGGTTTAGCTCAAAAGCGCCGCTCAGAAGCCGAGGTAGTGCAGCACCAGCGAGCGCCGCTGTGGCTCGAGCCGATGCTCGTAGAGATAGATTCCCTGCCAGGTACCCAGCGTCATCGCCCCGGCGAGCACGGGAATTCCAAGCTGGGTCTGGGTGAGTGCGGCGCGGACGTGGGCCGGCATGTCGTCGGGGCCCTCGGCGTCGTGCTCGAAGATCGGGTCTCCGTCCTTCACCAGGCGCGCGAAGAACCGCTCCAGGTCCAGCTGGACGGTGGGGTCGGCGTTCTCCTGAATCAGCAGGCTGGCCGAGGTGTGCTGGACGAACACGGTGAGCAGCCCTTCGCTCGCCCTCACCGCGTGAACCCAACCGGCAATCTCCCGGGTGAGAAGGTGAAGTCCCCTGCCTCGGGTGTCGAGGTGAAGGCGATGATGTGCCTGGCGAAGGACGTTCCTCAGCTCGCCCAGTCGGGCACTGCCACCGCGTCGATCTGCTCGAGTCCGACGGTTTCCTTCCTCTCCGTCCCGGCCATCGTCACCACCAGTGGACGGCGAGCGATGCGGGCCAGCTCGCACCCCAGCGGTAGCAGCGCGTCACAGGCTTCGGTCCACTCGGCGTCAGCCACGGTGGCCTGGGGTCCGAGCAGATGCAGGCCCGGGTTGCCCTCCAGCTCGACCGATAGCGCCGCCCGCGCGGAGGGGTTCGGGGTTCGTCCCTGCGACCTGTAAACGGTGAGGCGAATGGCGCGAACGTCGCTCAACGGGTACTGCACTTTTCGTGACCGCAAATGGGTGAGCAGCTTCGCGGGGTCGAGGCTGGACTCAGGGTTGCCCCGAATCAGCCCCGTCGAGGTCTCGAGCTCGAGCGAGACGCCTTCCCGCGCTCTTCGAAGGCTGTGCCGCAGCGACAGCAGGCCGATCACCACCACCGCGACGAGCAGCGCCACCACCGGGTAGGTGACTCCGCGCAGGTCTCCCGCTTCGCTTCGACTGCCTGCCACCAGTAGTCCGGCGAGGAGCACGGGAACCACCAGGGCGAAGGCAATGCGCTTCGCTTCCCGCTGTTGCTCCGAGCGGTCCTGCGCTGCCACCAGCACGGAGCCAGGGCCGAAGCGCTGAATCGACCAGCCTGCCTCGAAGACCTGACCGCGCTCGAATCCCACGAGCGCCTCCGGAGCAGCGAGCGGTTCAAGGTCGGTGGACGAATTCACTTCTGCCTTCCCGCTAGAATGAAGGCCGTTTCAACTCGGGAACCGAAGGGACCGCCTCTGTTCTTGTCGAACCCCGCGAGCGGCTGGAGGGCTTCTTGTGTCCAGGGGCGCGACTCGGGGCGGACACCTTCTGGGTCGGCGCTTCGGGCAGCCTCCCCGAAGTCGAGGCATCCGAGCGGAGGGGAGAAGCGACCGTCGAGGGGACGCCGCCGGGGCGCTCCCCCGAACCGATCGACTGTTCCGCCCCGCTCGCTGCGGCCGTCGGCAAAGTGGGAGCTGTGGCCGGCGCTCGAAGGGCCGCAGCCTGCATCGTCGAGGACCCAGGCGAAGCGATAGGATTTGACCTTTGCGTGTCTGTCCTCGCGCCTACTGCGGAAGTGCCGGGCGACGGTTCCGCCGCGCTTGCAGACCCCTTCGTTACCGGGGAATCGGATGCGAGATTCGACCTCGGCACACCTGTACCCGCTTCTGCGGCGGGAGCCGGAGATCCAAGCAGCTGCTCCGCCAACTGTGGAGGCGACTTCGTCGGAGCGGCTTCGGACGCAGAATCTGCTGTCGACAACTTCGTCTCGATGCCTGCAGGGGACGCCTGAACTCCGGCCAGGGGGGCTGCCATCGTCGGTGCTGGAGTCATTGCCGGTGAAGCTTGCGAGGCCTCTGAATCCCCCGCCGGCGAGGCGGCGAGGACGTTTGATGTCTCCCGCTTCGACGAAGCGCTCGTAGAAAGAGACCCTGTCGCGGACGGGGCTGACGTCGAGCCCTCACTTCGCGGCACGTACGAGCGCGGCGCCGAAGGCGTTGGCAAATGGGCGAGGCCCACCCCCACCAGACCGAGGACCGCGAGGAGCGCGGCCCCGGCCACCAACGCCCAGGTCGATCGCTGCGCCGCCCTTTCAACCTGCGCGGTCACCGGCGCTTCCACGTCGGGACCGGTCACCTCGGCCTCGGTTCCAGTCACCTCCGCCTCGAAATAGGTGGAGTCCTGAAGCATCGTCGCGACCGCGCCCGCCGTCGGCCGCAGCGCTGGATCGGGGTGCATCATCCGGCCGAGCAAACTCTGGAAGGTCTCGGTGAGGTGCTCGGGAACACGGGGGGACCACTTCCCGGTTGCCACCTGATGCACCAGCCCCAGCGTGGTGACCGCGGTCGGTGCAGGGGCGCCTGCGGCCAGACAGAGCACCGCTCCCAGCGCATAGACATCGGAAGGGGCCGTCGGTGAACGGCCCCGCGCCCGTTCCGGCGACAAGCAGGGCGCCAGTCGCACCAGCAACGACAGCTGGCGCGATTCACCCCGGCGGTCGGTGAGCCGGTTGGCCAGCACCAGCGGCATGTCCCAGAGCAACGCCCGACCGTCGGGCAGGAGCAGCAGCGAGTCGGCGCACAGCTCGCCATGCACCACCCCCTGGGCATGCACCGAGGCCAGCGCCCCAGCGACTTCCGCGCCGACCTTCTGAAGCATCTCCGCCGGCAACGGAGCGTCGAGCAGTGTCGAGAGCAATTGACCTTCGGGGAACTCCATTGCCACGTAAGCCGAGGCGCCCCGGGTCCCTACCTTGTGAATTCGCGGCAGGGTCGGGTGCGACGCCAGCGCTTGAATGGCGCGGGTCGCTTCGTCTCCTCGGGCGACCAGCGGCAGAAAGCGAACCGCCATTCGCAAGCCGGTGTCCGCTTCCTCGGCGCAATCGAGGCTGCCCACCCCTTCGCAGCGCAGGGGCGACTTGATTTGAATCGAAGGATCGAGACCGTCTCTCTCTGACGGGCTGCGAACCTCTTCCCCCCCCTGGTCGATCACTGGCCCTCCACCCTCACACCGCTGGAGCCGACGAAGGCCAGCTGCCCGCTTCCCGAATCCAGTGCGCTCGCCTTGAGCACGCTCGGAGAGGTGAACACCTGCGTCCAGGCGGCGCCGTCGAAACGGACCACCGAGAGGTCGTTGGAGTCGGCGTAGATCGCCGCCGGGCCCTGTCCTTGGAGATGGTTGAGGTGAGGCAACGCGGGCAGCGAGGTCCACACTCCCGCCTCCAGCTTGCTGAACACCCCGTCGCCGGCGACGTAGAGCACGCCTGCGCCCTCCCAGACCGAGGTGAGGTCCTGGTTGGGGCGGGGGTAAGCGGGGCTCAGCGGCGACCAGCTTCCATTCGACAGTCGCAGCACCGTTCCCCCCTTGCCGACCGCCACCGCCTGCTGGGCCCCGATGCAGGCCACTGCGGCCAGGTGCGCCTGGGTCGGCGAAGGGGTGACGGCGGTGAACTGGGTACCGTTGAACGCCAGCACCGTCCCGGAGTCTCCGACAGCGTAGACTTCGGTGTCGCTCACCCTGCACAGCGCCCGCAAGTTCGCCGCCGTCACCGCCGGAGACACCTTGGTGAAGCCGCCCACCTTCGAAAACCGATAGGCGTCGCCCTGGGAGCCGACGGTGAGCGCGTAGGTGCTTCCCACCACCATCGCGTACATCGGGTGGGCGCTGGTGCTGCGACGAAAGCTGAACCCGACGTTGCCGCGAATCGCCAGATCGCCATAGCTGTTCATCAGCATCAGCTCGCCGCTGGGGGAATAGGCCGCCGCGGTCCAGTCCTCGCCGAGGTCGAGCACCTTGGGCGCGGGGCTGAGGTAGCCGCGATGAATGAGGGTGGCGCTCGCCGAGCCGCTGTCCGCGACCACCACCCCACCACTGTCATTGCGCGACAGGGATTGCGCGCCGTTGAGGTACGCATCGAAGAGCGGCTGCGGAGGATCGAACCCCAGCGGGGTGTAGCGGTAGAGCCGCCCCACGCTCGAGAGCCCGTGGGCAGTGAGCACGTAGACCGCGCGACCGCGGTTGCTGATGGGGGCCTCGGCGATGCCGACCACCGCTGCGCCGTCGAGCGGGCTGGGCACCGTGGTCGCGTCGAAGGTGCCGGTGGTGGTGAGGTGGCGGCGCACCGCCGCACCGGTCGCGGTACCGGCGAACGCGGTGTTGAGCGAGAGCGAGTCGAGCGAAGGCCCGAGCGCGAGGAACGCACCCGACGCGCTGTCGTCGTCGGTGAAGAAGGCCGAGTTGAGGCTATTGGCCACCGCGACACAGCCGCGGCCCTGGGTGCTCACCGTGCATTGCCCCGCCAGCCGTTCCACCCCATTGACAGCGACGAAGGCGGAGGAAATCTTGTAGGGGGTGTTGGCGATGTCGAGCGAGCCGTGGCTCCAGGCGTTTCCGTCATAGCGCCAGTAGTTTCCCGATTCATCGGCGATCAACACGTGGTTGCCGCCCACGCCATGGACCGCGACCAGCTTGGCACCGCTGCTCGGACCTCCGGACAGCGTCACCGGGGTGAGCGCGGTGCCGTTGTAACGGAGCACGGTGCTGTTATCGCCGACGATCCAGCCCGACGAAGCACTCTCCAGCCACACCGACGCGAGGTCCTCGGTGGTGCTCGAAGCGAGCACCGACCAGCTGGTTCCGTTCCACTTCGAGACCTTGCCGCCGGGTCCCACCGCGAGCACGTGGCCACCGAACTGAGACGGGGCTTGGTCCACCGCGGTCACCGCATGGCGCACCCCGGGGCCGACCTGGTTGAACACTCGAGCCGGAGGCACGCAGTAGTTGTTCGAGCACACCCCGTTGCAGCTGCTCTCCAGCGGGGTGTAGGTGCAGGCCCCGGTGCCGGGGTCGCAACTTCCAGAAGCCCCGAAGGTCTGCACCTTGCCGCCACTGCAGGTGCTGCGGGGAGGTTGATTGCAAGTGACTCCCCCGCAAAGGTCCTGGTCCTTGCAACGGTTCTGTTCGCACCCATGGGCACAGGCATGGCCGACCGAGACATAGCTGCATTGCCCGGCGGCGCAGGCCCCGGTGACGTCGTAGGTGCGCAGAGTGCTGGCATCGAAGCAGCTCGGCGGCGGCGGGCTGGCGCACTCCACTCCTGAACAGGCCGGGTCCAGCGCGCAGGCCCCGTTGACGCAGCCCTGCGCGCAGGCCGAATCATTGGAGGCGTAGCTGCAGCGGCCCGAGGTACAGCTGCCGACGCCGAAGGTCCGCAGGGTGCTGGCATCGAGACAGGCGGCAGGCGGCGGCGTGGAGCAGGCCCCGTTCGTCCCGCACGACTGGCTGCACTCAGCCCCGCAGGTCGGCGCCTTCTGGCAGCTCCCGCTGATGCAGGAAAACTCCGAAGGACAGGGGTCGGTGGCGCTGCACTGGAGCCCTTCGTAGTCCACCGGGACCCGGGTGTTGCACGCGGCGCCCAGCGCCAGGCAAGCGATGAGGACCTGCATTCTGCGGCTCGTGAAGCTTGGGCAGCTCATGGGTGAGCCCCCTGGCCCGTGTGCATCGAGGGAAGCGAGAGCACGAACATCGCGCCTCCGGCGAGCGCGCCCAGCCCACCGGCAACCCAGAGCACGTTGGCGGCGCTGCCTGCGCTGCTCGCGGCGTCGGCCCGGTCCCTGGCGGCGCTGACGGTGAAGCCGCTGTGGTTCTGCTGCAGCGAGGCGGCCTGTCCGCCGGCAATTCCCCCCAGCAGGGTTCCCGCCACCAGCGCCGCTGCCGAAGCGCCAAGCACTCCGTAGGAGGCGCCGTGAAGCACCGAGCGTTCAGACCCGGAAGCCGTCGCCGCGGAGCGCGTGACCTCGGGCATCGGGCTGGCCCATTCGGCCTCGCGCGGCTGCGGACCAGAGAGCATCACCAGTGGCGGCGGCACCGGTTCGAACTTCAACGAAGTCACTTTGCCGGTACGAATCGAGACCCAGCGCTTGCGGGTTCCGGCGGGAAAGCGAACCGCGACCTCGTAGTCGCCGGGAGGAAGAAAGGCCGCCACTGGAAAGGAGGGCCAGGTCTTGCCGCGCAAGGTGGCCTGGCCAGCGCCCGAGGCTTCGAGCTCCAGCATGCCTTTGCCGTTGGCCTCGACACTGGCGAGGACGTCGCCCACCCGCTCAGCGACATCGAGGGCGTCGGAGGCCGCCGGAGACCGGCGCAGGTAGAGACGGTAGTAGTAGGTCGAGTACTCGCGGTCGCCCAACTTCTCGTGCGACTTGGCGAGGTCGTAGGCCACTTCGGGGGTCTTCCGGACCTCGTCGGCTTGAAGGAAGTTCCAGATCGCGGCGCCGTATTCTCCCTGCTCGAAGAGCGCCTCCCCTCGGGTGAAGTGGATCTTGAAGCGCTCCTGCTCGAGCCCGCTGGCGGAAGGAGTCGTCGCCGGCATACCGGACAGCACGAACAGCAATGCAACGGAAACCATCGACAGCTCCACGAAGAAGGTCGGCCCCTATACACCATCCCCGGCTGACTCTCCAACCACCCCGCCCTAGTACATCTTCGAGTTGCGCGGCGCTCCGGTGTAATCGAAGAACACCGTCTTCAACTGGGTGAAGAAGTTGGCCCCTTCTTCGGCCATTTCCCGTTCGCCCACGCCGGTCGACTTCCAGCCTCCGAAGGGCAGCTGGGCCTCGCCTCCGACGGTGGGGTTGTTGACGTGAACCATGCCCACCTCGCTGCGCTCGACGAACTTCATCGCCACGTTGGCGTCGCGGGTATAGATCGACGCCGCGAGGCCGAACTCGACGTGGTTGGCAGCGGCCAGCGCCTCTTCGAAGTCGCCCACCTCGACCACTGCGATCACCGGGCCGAACACCTCTTCCTGGTGAATCCGCATTCCCAATCGAACCCCGGTGAACACCGTGGGCTGGACGAAGTGGCCGCGGTCGAAGGCCCCTCCGGTGAGCCGCTTACCGCCGGCAGCCAGGGTGGCGCCCTCGTCCTGCGCGGCAGTGATGTAATCGAGGTCGGTGCGCAGCTGGCTGTCGTCGACCGCCGGCCCCATGTCCACCCCGGCCTCGAGCCCGTTGCCCACCACCAGGCGATTGGCGCCGGCCTTGAGGGCGTCGACCAGCTTCGCGGCCACGCCCTTCTGAACGACTACCCGCGAGGTGGCGGTGCAGCGCTGGCCGGTCGAGCCGTAGGCGCCCTGGAGGATTCCGGCGCAGGCCAGCTCGAGGTCGGCGTCGTCGAGCACCACCACCGGGTTCTTGCCGCCCATCTCTGCGGTGACCTTGAGCCCGCGGCGGGCACAGCGCTCGTTGAGCTTCAGTCCAATCTCGTTCGAGCCGGTGAAGGACACCGCCTTCACGGCCGGGTGGTCGACGAGCGCGTTGCCCACCGTTCCGCCGGGGCCAGTGACCAGGTTGAACACCCCTGCAGGGAGACCGGCGTCGGCGAGCACCTGGGCGAGCAGGGTGGCGGTGCCCGGGGTGTTGGAGGCGGGCTTGAGCACCACGGTGTTGCCGGTGATCAACGCTGGCGCGCTCTTCCACGCGGGAATGGCGAAGGGAAAATTCCAGGGGGTGATCAGCGAGACCACCCCGAGCGGCTGGCGGAGGGTGAAGGTCAGCGTCTGCCGCAGCTCCGAGGGGAGCGTCTTGCCGTGGGTGCGAAAGCCCTCGCCAGCGTAGAACTCGAACAGCGCCACGCCCTTGAGCACTTCGCCCCGGGATTCGGCGAGGGTCTTGCCTTCCTCGCGGCAGAGCATTCGCGCCAGCTCGTCGACCCGGGCGCGGAGCAACTCGGCGGCGCGCCAGAGCACCCGGCCGCGGCTGGGGCCGGGGGTTCCCGACCAGCCCGGAAACGCGGCGGCGGCGGCCTCGATCGCGGCGTCGGCATCGGCCTTGGCCGAGACCGGGTAGTGGCCGACGATGTCGTCGCGGTCGGCGGGGTTTCGATTGGGAGCGTAGTCGCCGCTGCTGGGGGCGACCCACTTTCCACCGATGAAGTTCTCGAATCGGTTCGACAGCGTCTGCGTGCTGGCCATCGTCTGCCCCTGGGTGTTGGAAGGGGTGA
>JAYUUC010000600.1:0-9802 GCA_043755105.1 Myxococcales bacterium | reverse complement strand
CGAGTATTTCTGTGTAGAGGTCGAGCGCCCCGTGGGCGTCGAGCAGCCGGGTTTCGCGGATGATCGCCAGCCGCAGCTTCAGCTCAATGGACGCCTCGTTGCCAGCGAGCTGGATTCGCCGCGCCAGCATGTCTGCCAGCTCGGGCCAGCGCTGCTGCTGCTCGCTCAGTCGGTCCATCCGCTCGAGGGCGGCGGGGTCGTCGGCCTTGATTTCCAGCACCCGCCGGAAGGTGGCCATCGCCCCCACCGCGTCGTTTTCCTGATCCTGCTGCAGCGCGCCCATCTGGAACAGCAGCGCCGCCCTTCGTGCCGGCACTTCCGCCATCGCCAGCTGCCGGCGCAGCACTTCCATCAGCTCGGAGATCTTGTTCTGCTTCCCCAGCAGCGTTCCGATCGACTCCAATGCCTCGGCGTCCGAAGGCAGAATCTCGAGCAGCCGCTTCCAGCTCTCGACCGCGGCTTCAGGCTCGGAGTGGCTGACCTGGAGCCGGGCCAGCGCGCGGTAGAGGGCCGCTCGGGCCTGGTCGTCGGAAGCCTTCGAGGCCACTTCTTCGAGCACCGAGGCGAGCTCTTCCGAAGCACCCGCTTGCTCCACCAGGACCAGGCAGAGCGCGAGGGACTTCTCGTCGTCGGGCACCTCGCGCAGCGCCCGGGTGGCGGCGACGAAGGCCATCTCCGGGTTGTCCATCTGCTCGGCGTAGAGGTCGGCGACCTTGCGCAGCAGCGCCGCCTTTTCCTGGGGCACCGGCTCTGCCGACGCGCGCGACTCCAGCATCTGCACCAGTTTGAGGTGCTCGCCCGCCTTCGCGAATACCGGTTCCAGCGCATTGGCAGCCTCGCCACGAAGCGGGCTGTCCGAGCGGGCCATCTCCTCCAGCGCTCCCACCGCGCCGGGGTGGCCGGGACGCCGCCGGAGAATCTCCTGGAACAGCGTCAAGGCTCCCCGCGGATCTTCCAGGCGCTGGCCCTTTAGCCGACCCAAGCGAATCATCAATTCCAGCGCCTCTTCCGCGGCCCCTCGGCCTTCGGCGAGGGAAATTTCCCTGTCGATCAGCTGAGCAAGCTCGGAGTATCGGTCGGTCTCGGAGAGCACCCGCCCGAGGAACTTGATCGCGTTCGCATCCTCCGGTTTGCGGTCGAGCACCTGCTGGTAGCAGCTGGCCGCCAACGCCTTGTCCGACAACGTCTCCTCGGCAAGGTGAGCAAGCTCGAACAGCAACCCCACCTGGGAATTGAGGTTCGGTTCCAGTGCGAGCTGACGCTGCATCACCTGCGAGAGTTCCTTGAAGGCCGAGAGCTTGCGGTAGATCCGCGCCAGCGAATCGAGCACCAACAGGTTGTTCGGGTCTCGTGCGGCCACCTCGCTCCAGGCCTTTGCCGCGAGGTCAGGGCGCGCCAATCGGTCGCCGTGGACCACCGCCAGCCGTCGCCACAGCTCCTCGGCCACCTGCGCCGAGACCCCGCGCTCGAGCTGATCTTCGTAGGCCGCCGCGAGCTCCTCGAACGAGCCGGTCTCGGCCGCGAGTCGCTCCAGCTCATCGCGGGCGTCCTTGCTCTCGGGCTGTTCGGAGAAGGCGCGCAGCCGCGCGGCGAAGGCCAGCGACTTCTGTCCCAGCGCCTCGCGAAGGGTGGCGATCTCGGTGGCCAGCGCGGCGCGCAGCTTCGGTTCGGCGACGGCGAAGCGGAGATCGAGGACCTCGACCAGCTTCTTGAGGTCGTTCTGCTTCCGGTAAAGAGGCTCGAGCAGTCGGGCCGCCTCGACGCGAGAAGAGTCTTCCTGGAGCAATCGCTCGAGGCCCGCGACCGCCGCGGCATCTCCAGGCGAGAGCTCGAGCACGGTGGCGTAGCCGCGCAGCGCCTCTGTGGCGGGGCCAACCTTCTCCAGCAGCTGGGCCCGCCGGAGCACGAAGCCTCTTCGGGCCCCGTCGTTGTCCGCGAGCAAGGCGAGCTGGTCGAGCGCGTCCGCCTGCTCGGAAGGGCGGTCGGTGCGAGCGAACAGCCGATCCAGCGCCACCAGCGCCGGCACTTCCTTTCGAATCGCGAGCGCCGACTTGAACGCGTCGATCGCCGCCGGGTCATCACCCGAAGTCTCGTAGGCCTCCCCTGCTTTGAGCAGCAACCCGAGCCGCTCCGCCGGGTCGGTCTCCAGCTGCGCCTTGCGGGAGTAGACCTCGGAGAGGTTCTTCGCGTTCTTGCTCCGCTCGTAGAGTTTACCCAGGCTGTCGAGCGCCTGGCGGTCCTGCGGAGACTCCGACAGCAGCTCGGTCCAGAGGCGAATCGCATCGTCGTTCTGTCCCAGCTGCTCGCGCAGCTCGGCGGACCGTCGCTGCAAGGGGACGATGTCCCCATCGCCGGGCAACAGCTCGGAAGCCGTGCTCTCGTAAATCTCGGCCAGGTCTTCGAACGACCCGGTGAGCCTCGCGAGCCGTTCGAGCTCGGGGCGAATCGCATTGCGATCGAGTCCGTCGGTGAACGACTTCAGTGCGGACATGAACGCGGCTTGCGGCTGCTGCAGGTCGCGCTCCTGGATCGCCCGCATCTCGCTCGAGAGCCGGGCCCGCTCGGAGGCCGACGCCCCCGAGAGGCGGGCCTCGCGAAGATCGATCCGCTTCTGATGCTCGGCAAACTGGGCCAGTACCGGATCGAGGATCTCCATCGCCGCCGCACTCTCGCCCGAACTGGTTCGGGCCCACGCCTCGAGTGCCTTCCGGGCGCCGGCGTGGGCAGGGTCCTCGTCGAGGATCTGCCGGTAGAGCATCAATGCTCCGGCGGGGTCTTCCAGCTTGTGCTGGCGCAGCTCGGCGAGGCGGAACGCCAGCTCGCGCCCCTGGGGACTTTGACCTTCGAGGTTTCGACGCAGCTCGAGCGCAAACGCGAGCTCGCGAGGCCGGTCGAGCAAGGTGTAGAGCCGGTCCAGCGCCGACGCTGCCTCGCGGTCGAGAGGGTCCCGTTCCGCGATCTGCCGCCAGCTGCTGGCCGCCGCTTCCGAGTTGGAAAGGCGCTGCTCGTGCAGCAGCGCCGCCTCGCGCCAGAGGGTGATCTTCCCTGCCGGGTCGACCTCGATCGCGCCCAGCCGCTCGAGCACTTCGGGGAGCGCGGCCCAGTCTTCACTGGCCCGGTGCAGCCGCAACAGCGACCGAAGCGCTTCGGTGTTCTTCGGTTCGAGCGCGAGCAGCGCCCGCAGCTGTCGAACCGCTGAGGAACGATCGTCGAGCTTGCGCTCGTAGACTTCAGCGAGGTCGCGATGGAGGAACGGAGCCGCGGGCCCGAGGTCCTGCTCGAGCAGCTCGGACACCTCTTCCGCGTAGGTATCGAGCGCGTCGGCCTCTTCCGCCGCCTGGCGCACGGCCGAGCGCACCGACGCGTCGCCCGGAGCGAGCCGGAGTGCCCCGGCCAGCGCAGCAAAGGCCTGCTCTGGCTGCCGCAAGTGATGGGTGTGAACGAAGGCCACCTGTTTCAACGCCAGCACCCGATCGAGCGAGTCATGGGCCGAGGTTGCAATCACATTCAGCGCCGCCACCAGCTTCCGGTGGTCCTTCACGGCCTCGTAGGCGGGGATCAGCCCCCGCGCTGCCTCTTCCCGGCAAGTGGGGTCGGCGAGCAGATGCTCGAGCGCGGCGAGCGCATCGGGGTCGGAAGGGCGCGAGGCGAGCAGCTCGGAGTAACGCTTCACCGCCTGGCCTTTGTCCCCCAGCGAGGCCTCGAGGACCTGGGCCTGCTTTAGCCCCAGGCGCGCGGCGAGGTCCTTCTCTCCGGCTTCTTCGGCGAGCGCGACCCGACGTCCCAGCGCGGCCGAGAGCTCGGTCATCTTCCCGGCCTGTTCGAGCAGGTCGCACATCCTCGGCAGCAGCTCCTGCTCCGAACCTCCGGACTTGATCGACTCGCTCAGTGCCTGCGCCGCCTCGCGGGGCCGCTTCAGCTCGGCGTTGACATCGGCGAGCTGAATGTAAAGCGCGGCCTTCTCTTCCACTTCGGCCAGCAACAGGCGGCGGCGGAGCACTTCGTCGCACTCGATGAAACGAGCTGCGGAACGGTAGAGCTGCGCCAGCCGCGCCAACAGCTCGGGGTGATCCGGACTCTTCACCAGCGCCGCCCGCAGCGCCGCTGCGGCGTCGTCAATCGCCCCGCCTTCCTCGGCGAGCTCGGCAGCCTCCTGCAGCAGAGAGACCGCCAGGCCGGGCTCTTCCGTTCGGCTCCCCAGCTCGACCAGAGACCGCGCCAGCTCGACGTGGGCCGAGAGCACCAGCGCGAGCCGGATTGCCTCGGCGCGGAAGGCGGAGTCGCCGGGGTCCACCGAGAGCCCCCGCAAGCGGAAATCGAAGGCGGCCCGGCTGTCCATCAGGTGCTTCTCACTGGTCTCGGCGAGCATCGCCAGCAGCGCCTTCTGCTCGTCGTTTCCCTGCACTGTCGACAGCTGCACCAGCAACGAAGCCACCTGGCGCTGGTAGTCGCCCCCCCGGGCATAATGCGGCGCCAGCGCCCTGGAGATTTCCTGGGGCCGAACCCCTTGAGAGGCGAGCCGTTCGAGGCCGCCCACCACCGCGGCCGCCGAGACCCCTTCTTCGAGCAGCGTGAGATAGAGGCTCGCGCCTTCGTCTCGGCGATTGAGCCGCTCGGCGAAGAGCTGGGCAAGGCGACCGCGCCACTCCTGCCGTTCGGCGAGAGTATCGGCGAGGGCCATCAACCGTTCGGCGATCAGCGCGACCTGCTCCCACTGCGAGAGCGCGGCGAAGGCCGACCCCAGCCGTTTCAAGGTCCCGGTATCATCGGGGCTGAGCTGGAGGATCTGTTCGTACACCTGCACGCAGGCCTGAGGATCGGACGCTGCCGCCTCGAGCTTGCGGGCCTCGGCGTTCAATCGCGTGAGCGGGTCACTCGACTCTGCCGAGCTCGCCCGGCGCAGCCCTTCGAGCGCGTCGATGGCAGCGACATCTCCGGGAGAGCGCTTGAGCACTTCCTCCCAGGCTGCCTCTGCCTCTGCGCCGCGGGCGAGCGGGTGCTGCAGCAGCTGGGCGAGGTTGCGCCACAGCTCGGTGGCCGCGACCGCCGGAGCCGCCTGGGCTGCCCGACGGAGTGCGGCCGCCAGTGCCGGCACTGCGCCCGCCTTCTTCCCCGTCTCGAGCACGCTGGAGAGCAACTGGGGCCGGCTGGGGTCGAGACAGAGCGCGATCGCCAGCGCCTCGAACGCCTTCCGGTCGTCGCCGTTCTCCTCGAACAGCATCGCCAGATTTTCGCAAAACGCGATCTTCTCGGGCAGCGGCCGGGGCGCGCATACCGCCAGCTCGAGCAGCGGCTCGACCTTGTCCAGCTCGCCTTCTTCCGCGAACAGCCGCGCCAGCCGGAACGCCGCGGTGGCATCGGTAGGTTCGAGCGCGAACGCCGCCTCGAGGTGGGTGCGGGTGGCGTCGCTCGACAGGGCCTTGATCTGACAGAGGTCGGCGAGCCGCAGGTGAACGGCCACCTGGGTGAGCCGGTCCTTCACCGTGCTCAGATACTTCTCCAGATACGCCAGCCCTTCGGGCCCCTTTCCCGAGTCGATCAACAGCTCGGCCGCCAGCGTGCTGGCGTCGGCTCGGGAAGGATCAATGCGGGCCGCGTTCTCGAAGGACGCCAACGCCCCGGCCCCGTCTTGAAGCCAGGTCAGCTTGAGACTGCCGATGCGAACGTGAAGGTCGACCTGAGCCGAGCGCTCTTTCACCTCGGCGGCGAGCTTTTCCAGCTGTGTAATCCCCGCGGCCCGCTCGCCGCTGCGGTCGGCCTGGCGCTCGAGGAAAGAGACCGCATCCGGCATCGCCGGCCAGAGCAGGAAACAGCGCTCGATTGCCTCCTTTGCCTTCGCCGCGTTCTTCGGCTCGTAGAAGGCAAACAGCTTCGCCACCAGCAGCGAGAGGCGGGCCGCCTTTTTTCGGTCGCGCTCCTCTACCGAGGCGGCGCGAAGGGTGCGGACCCGGTCTCGCCACACCTCGGGGTAAGCATCGAGCAGCTTCTTCAACTTTGCCGGCCGCGCGTCCTCGGGTTCGAGCGTCTGGGCGAGCGCGATCGCCTGCAACGCGAGCGGATGATCGTTGGGGTCATCCCGAAGCAGCTCGGCAAAGGCGAGGTACTCGTCGACCAACTCCCGTCCGCCGACCGCGGCCCGCTCCCGCTCGAGCGATTCGAAGGCGGAGAGCGTCTTGCCCTCGGCGAGAAAGAGCGCCCTGCCCCGTTGAAAGGCGAGTCGGTGCTGAGGGTAGGCCTTGCTTGCCCACTGGCAGCAGAGCACCGCGCGATCGCGCCGGCCCAGCTTCTCTTCGTGCAGGTCCGCCGCCTTGAGATACAGCGTCGCTGCGTCAGCCCCCACCGAGACCGCCGCCAGTCGCTCGAGCACCTCGGCGAGGGGCGCGTGGTCCTGCTTCTGCTCGTAGACCGCCTTCAGGCCCTGAAGCGCCTCTCTCGCCGCAGGCGCAAAAGCCAGGGCCCGACGAAAGAGCGCTTCGGCACGGACGTGGTTCTTCAGCCGTTCTCGGGCGAGCTCACCCGCGCGAGAGAGCAGATGGCCCGCCTCTTCCGAGGTGGGCACCTCGCGCGAGCGGGACTCGTAAAGTTTGATCAGCTCTTCGACGCGGCCGGCCTTTTCGAGCGAGGCCTCAACTTCAACGAAGGGCTTTTCATCCGGCGACGACGGGGCACGCTGCGTCAGGGAGGTGGACATGGATGGAGAGCGCTTTTTCCCGTGGTTCGGAGGAGCGCAACTCTACCGTCCAAGCGGCGAACCCCGCAATTCCCTGAGAGGGGACAACCCCTCGTATCCATTGGCGATCAGCCCGGAATACAGGAAGGCCCGCCCCCGACCGAAGTCGAAGGGCGGGCCTCGGGCAAAACAGTCCCGTACCGACCTCTACGGATTGCCTTCCGACCCCGTTCCCTGGCTCTTTTCCGGGGCAGGAGGCGGTGGAGCCGCTTCCACTCCTGCATCGTGTTCCGCCTCGTCGGAAGCGGGAGCAGGAGCGGCCGGCGGAGGAGCAACCGGGCGGGGCAAGGCCTTCACCCTCTCGGCGTTGGCGGTGTCGCCCGCGCGGGCAAACAACTCCTGAGCCTTGTCGAGCTGACCGACGGCCTCGGCAAGCTGGGCCGACTTCGGCCAGTTTTGCAGCTGCTCGTGAAGCGCGAGCGCCTTGTCCTTGCGTTCCGCCTGTTCCCAGGCGTCGGCAGCCCCGACCTTGTCGTCCAGCATCTCCAGCCACCGGGCGCGGTTGCCGTGCTGTTTCTCTTCCACGGCCTGGGCAATCTCTTTCTGTGCCAGGGACTGGGCCTCGGCATCGAGCTTGGCCTTCTGGAGGAAGCGGAAAGCCTTCGGCGCAGGCAGCGCCATCAGGGTTTCCACCGCCCGCTCCCGCAAGCCAGCCGCGATTTGAAGGACGGCGGCGCCGAGCCGGTCGCCCCGTTCAATCAGCTTCTGGACTTCGCGATCGCGCATCCGTGCCGCGCCCTGAGAATCGTGGGCCCGGTCGTAGGCCTTGCGGGCGTTGGACAGCTTGCCTGCGCGCTCCCAGGCGAGTGCGGCCTGGTCGAATTGCTTCGCGCGCTCGTACAGCCGGGCGACGTTCTCGAAGTCTCCCTTGGCGACGTAGAGCTCCATCAGCAGCTCGTACGCATTGCCCTTTTCGAGGATCGGCTGCACCTCGATCGGAGTGAGCTGGGGCAACAACCGGCGGGCCCCCTCGGTGTCCTTGGCGGAGATCAAGTTGCGAAGGGCGCTCTTGAGATCGCCCCCCACTTCGTAGAGCCGGGCCGCATCGGCAAACGACTTGTGCTGCTCATGAACGCGGGCCGCGTCCCGGGTCCGCTTGTGGGTCTCGAGCGCCTGAGCCTCTTCGCGCCAATCGCCATTGGCGGTGAGCGGAGCATTACGGGCCTCGCGGCTAGGGCGGCTGGGGTCCCGTGGCTCGCGGCTCTCGCGGCGACCGGTGGCGGAATCTCGCCCACCCGGGGCGGAGTCGCGTCGAGGCCCCCGAGCCTCGGAAGGACGCTCGGCAGGCGCCTCGCGCTCCTCGACGACCTTGCGGCCGCTGAGCTCGAAGAACGGCGCCGCGCGGTCCTGCTCGCCCACGGCGCGCCACACCGATCCGATCAGATACATCACGTCCTGATACGCCGCCGTCTTCTCGTCGACAGGCGGTGCAGGAGGAGCCGCCGGAACGGCAACTTGAGCCGAAGGTGCAGAGGCCTCGCCCTCCGTTCCGGAAGCGGCCGCCGCGTCCCCGTTCATCGGGCTCGCAGAGGCATCGGCTTGTTCAGGGCTGAGCGTAGGGGCGTCAGGCGTACCCGACCCCGGAGGACTTTCCGAACCCGTCGCCTCGCCAGCAGCCACGGACACCTCTCCCGACGCAGCGGAAGCCGCAGCGGCAGGGGAGCCCTCCGTCCCCGTCTCGGGCGTGGCCTCCGAGTCTCCCGAGCTCGCGGCGGTCTCGGAAGAGGCAGCATCCTCCGAAGGCGGCGCGGTCGGTTCAGCAGGAGGCGGCTTCGGCTGCCGGCTCACCCTCAGCAGAGTGGTGATCAGCCGGCCCCGCGTATTGATGTCCAGCGATTCGATCGACTTCAGGCGCATCGGCTTCAGCGCCTTCACGATCTCGGTGAGGGGAGCCTTTTGCTTGGCAAAGTCTCCCGCCGAGAGAGCCTTTTCCAGCCCCGACAGCTCGCCGATCACCCGGTAGCCCGAGCCACCTGCGGCCTCATCTCGACCGTGCCGATCGTCTCGTCCTCGTCCGGGGCCTCCGCGACCCGCTCCTGGAGGACCACGGCCAGGGCCGCCTGGGCCCCCGCGCGGATCCCGTGCTCCGGGACCGGTTCGGCCAACGCCACCACTTCCGGGCCGTGCGCCCGGACCACTTCCACGTTCATTCGCCACGACGAGCTCCCTCTAATGAGCGACTCAGCGGGCGGGTTTGAAACCCGGGCCGAGCCGTGAACTAGAAGGCGTAGCGCAGGTTGGGCGTGATGGCGAACCCGATCGTCGCGGTACTGAGCATCATTGCCCCGCTGACTTCGAGTCCGATCGAAAAATGGCGAAGCCGGGTGTAGTACTCGATGCCCGGCCCGGCGAAGAGCAGCACGTCGGAATTGGGCAGCAGCGCCTTGGGCGAGTACATCGCGTAGCCCGCGCCGCCGCGGAGGTAGATCCAGGTCCGCTTCACGTCCTGACTGTCGTTGAAGCCGACGAGGCTGAATCGGGCAGTGACCCCGGGGATGAAGGTCGAAAAGTCCCCCGAAGCGGTGCCCTGCGGCGCCGAGAGGCCGAGATAATCCGACCCGGCCCGGTTGGTCGACGCCATCAGGAAAATGCCCACCGAGAGCCGCTCGCCGATGTCCACGCCCAGCTCGACCTCGGCCATCTGTCCGGGAGAGAACGGCCGGGGACGACCGGCGACCGCAGGAGGGTTGAGCAGAAACCAGGGACCGGCGCTGACCCCCACGTAGACGCCCCGCTCGACCTCGCTGTAGGTCGGAGCCTGGCGCTCGCGAAGGGCTCGGCCAGGCTCAGCAGCAAGCACCCCGCTGGGGGCGGACAGAAGCACGAGCAGGAGCGTGGTCTGAATCCGGTTCATGGCCACGGACGGTACTCCAGGAATCGAGTGCGGTCATCAAAGCGGCCAAACCTCCGACCGCAAAAATGCGAAAGGCGACCCCGAGTGGCCGCCTTCGCTCAGCGTGAATCGGCTCGCCCGGCCTACTCGCCGGAAGGCTTGAAGATGAACGGGTAGGTCACGATCACCACCCCGCCGCCCTTCGGCTTGGGGAAGAGCCAGGTCCGGACGCGGCCGGC
>JAYUUC010000599.1:0-3365 GCA_043755105.1 Myxococcales bacterium | reverse complement strand
GGTCGCCAAGGGCCCCGATTCTCGCTCGGTGGTAGAGGCAGCGATCAGCCTCGGTGCGCTCGCAGTGCGGGGAAACCACGACGAGCACGTGCTCCGCTGGAATCGAGCCGACCCTGCAGACCGGAAGCCGCTCAAGCCCGACCATCGGCAGGTGGTCGACACGCTCGGCCCCGCCCAGTGGCGATACCTCGAGGCGCTTCCGTACTACCTCGAGCTGCCTGCGCTGCACGCGGTGGTGGTTCATGCAGGGCTCGAGCCCGGTGTCCCGCTTCCAGCGCAGCAGCGAAAGTACCTCCTCAACATGCGCAGCCTCACCCCTTCGGGTGAGCCGAGCGCCCGCATCGGGGATGGCGTGCCGTGGGCAAGCCTGTGGAAAGGGCCGGAGACCGTGGTGTTCGGGCACGACGCGGTGCGCGGGTTGCAGACGTATCCGCTCGCATGGGGGCTGGACACCGGCTGCGTGTACGGCCGGGAGCTCACCGCGCTGCTGCTGCCGGAACGGCGGCTGGTCTCGGTTCCTGCGCGTCGCGCCTATGCAAAAGTGCACTGACGCCGAGGCCATGCACAACCGCGGGGCCGTACTTACCCTATCGTCCCTCTTCGGACATCGGGGTAGACCCTGCGCCCCATTGCGCCTCTGGATTTCAGCATGTTGCCTGTTCACCGGAGGCTTCGGCATCTACAAAGCCTGGCTCGGCGACGGGCTCGCGGAGGAGAACTGGCGCGATACCAACTTCAAGGTCACCGGCCCCGCAGTGGCGGAAATGCAGCAGGCCTTCGCCGAGAATTGGGTTGAAGAGGGCGGCTCGCTCCTCCCCGACGAGGACTTTCCCAGGGCCGATCCCACCGGCAAGGTCGAGGCGACCTTCGTCACCAGCACCAGCTCCGACCACCTCACCCGCGCCGAACGGCTGATGCAGCTCTCGGTGGCGGCGGCGACGAAGCGGTTGTGGATCGGCAATGCGTAGTTCATTCCTTCACCGGGGATGATGCGGTTGCTGCTGGCGAAGAGTGCGCAGGGGTCGACGTGCGGGTGATGGCTCCGGGGGACATCAACGACCAGAAGACCGTCACCAAAGGTCAGCGCGCTCGCCGAAGTTGTTGATCATCGACGACGCTCTCGCCGTGGTGGGGTCGATCAACTTCGACCGGCTCTCGCTCGAACGGATGGAAGAAGGCTCGCTGGTGATCTCCGACCCTCAGGTGGTGAAGTCACTCGAGGCGAGCTGGGCGGAGGACATCCGGCATTCGAAGGAGATACATCTCTGAGCGAGTGACCCGGCTCACTCTTCCCAGGCCGGCGCGTGCAGCCGGCGGCCATCCGCGGTTCGGAGAGCATTGGCATCATCCGCGAAGGTCTGGCGGTCCCAGCGCTGACAGGTGACCTGCTTGTGGGCCTGGTCCAGCCCCTCGCAGTAGTTGGTGAAGAGGCACCGGCGGACTTCCTCTCCGCGGCCGGCGCGAACCTTGGCGAACCAGTCAGGGTCAGCGAGCGTTTGCCGTGCCGAGGCGACCACGTCGGCGTCGCCCGAGGCGAGCACTGCTTCCGCCTGCCAGAAGCTGGCGATGCCTCCGCAGGCAACGACCGGGGTCGCCAATCCCTGCGACATCAGCTCGCGTTTGATCGCCGCCACCGCCGGCAGATTGCGACCGTAGGGCCCGGGAGGGCTGATCTTCGGGGTGGGCATGCACTCCTGTCCCGAGGGCCCGGTGTAGGGATAGGCCGCTTGGCCGACTTTGGGTTGCCGCGCGTCTTCGAATTTTCCTCCTCGGGAGAGCGAGAGGAAGTCCATGCCCGCTCGGGCCAGCTCGGTGGCGTAGTAGCTCGCGTCGGCAACTCCGCTGCCGCCTTCGATCACCTCGTCAGAAAGGAAACGGCATCCCAGGGCGACGCGTGGGTCGAGCTCGGCGCGGACGGTCCGATACACCTCGAGGGGAAGTCGAATCCGCGCTTCTCGGGAACCGCCGTAACCATCCTCGCGATCGTTTCGCGCAGAGAGGAAGCTCGCCACCGTGTAGGCGTGCGCGTAGTGAAGTTCGATGCCGTCGAAGCCCGCCTCGGCGCAGCGACGGGCGGCGCTGCTGAATAGCCCCGGGAGTACCTGGGGAAGCGCGCGCACGTGGGGAAGGTGGGTGTCGGTAACCCGCTCGCGCAAACCAAAGCGATAAGCCTCGAAGTCGCGGGGGGAGAGCAGAGTTTCCAGCTCGGCGTCGGAAGCGGCGAGCAGTCTGATGCGGACCGCGGCCTCGGTGGCTTCCTTCCAGGTCGAGTGTCCGTGAGTGCCGAGCCGTTCCCGCAGTGCCGCGTCGATGACCAGATGACGCCCGAGAAAGACCTCGCGCGCAGGTCTTCGTCGAATGCTGAGAAAGTCGATCAATTGAATGAACAGCCGCGTCTGGCCTCCGCTCGCCATGCGCACGGTTTCGACCAGCTTCGAGAGCCCGGGAAGGTAGCGGTCATGTCCTGCGCGGAGCAGCGGTCCGCTCTTCACATCGCGAATGCCGGTCGCCTCGACCACCAGCACCCCAGGGCGACCGCGGGCGAAACGCTCGTACCAGCCGAGCACCTCGGGAGTGACTTCACCCTCGTCGCTCGCCCGCCAGGGAACCATCGCAGGCACCCAGGTCCGGGTCGTGGCGCGGACGGGACCGAGCTGAATCGGCGAGAACCACCGCGAGCTTTCCGCTTCGGCGCGGCTCGGCCATCGCGGAACAGGCAGCAGCTTCTCGAAGCGACGGTCCTCGGCCATGGGCGTTCCGCGGGCCTTACCATGGTCCTTGGCGGGTGGCAGTTCAGTGGCAACAGAAGGGCGTCTCCCAGGGAAGTGGGAGCTGGGCTAGGAAGGTGTCCGGACACAACAGCGACCCTCCGGTCCCCGAGAACCCCGACAAATGAAAATTTCGCCCAGGTCCCCCCGCGCTCTTCTCATCGTGATCGCGGCCGGTTGGCTGCTCTCCTGTAGCCGACCCGTTCCCCCGCCTCCGCCCGGTTGCGAAGGCGATGCGTGCAATCCGCCCGCGGCGGCGTGTGGCAACGGGGTCAAGGAAGGGACCGAGGCCTGTGACGACGGCAATCAGACCGGCGGTGACGGCTGCGAGAACGATTGCACCCTGGGTGCGACCACTGAAATCTGCCGACTCTCGGGCGCGCCGGCGCCGGCTTCCGGAACCTGCGAGGTCACTCCGGGCGACGGCAATCGGCTGATCACCGGCGTCATTCTCACCCCGGGGAAGGTGTTCAGCGGCGGCCAGGTGCTCTTCGATTCCTCCGGCGTGATCCGCTGCGTCGCCTGCGATTGCACCCAGACCCCCGGCGGCTCGACGGCGACCTACATCAACTGTCCCAGGGCGGTGGTATCGCCGGG
>JAYUUC010000598.1:0-3366 GCA_043755105.1 Myxococcales bacterium | reverse complement strand
TCAACGCCAGCAACCGCGAGAAGGACTTCGATTGGATGCGGGCGCATTCGCCGACGGTGGCCCCGAAGAACCGCAGCGATGACTGGGCCCAGCTCGCCATTCAGGGCCCGAAGGCCGTGGGCATCGTGCAGCGTTTGACCGCGACCGACCTGTCGACGATCGCCACCTACCGCTTCGGTCAAGGCAAGGTCGCCGGAGTGGAGTGCATCGTGTCCCGCACCGGCTACACCGGGGAGGACGGCTTCGAGCTCTACTGCCCTCCCGACCAGGCGGAGAAGCTCTGGTACGGGCTGCTCGCGGAAGGGAAGGGCGACGGGCTGATCCCCGCTGGACTCGGCGCTCGAGACTCGCTGCGAACCGAGATGAAGTACGCCCTCTACGGCAATGACATCGACGACGACCACACTCCTCTCGAGGCCGGGCTCGGCTGGATCGTGAAGTTGAACAAGGGCGAGTTCATCGGCAGTGACGTGCTGCGCCGTCAGAAGGCTGAAGGGCTGAAGCGAAAGCTGGTCGGCTTTGAACTCACCGGCAGCGGCATTCCTCGCGCCCACTACCCCCTGCTCAAGGATGGGCAGCGAGTGGGCGAAGTGACCTCGGGAACGATGGGCCCCTCGGTGAAGAAGCCGATCGGCATGGGCTACGTTCCCCCCGAGCTCGCCACCGAGGGCTCGACCTTCGACGTCGAGATTCGCGGCCGCCCGGTGCCTGCCCAGGTCGTGAAGACCCCTTTCCTGAAGAAGAGCTGAAACTTCCGCCCGTCGTCGCACTTCAACGCTAAGGAGACCGCCATGGCCGATTATCCGAAGAATCTGAAGTATTCGAAGGACCACGAGTGGGCCCGCAAGGAGGGCTCAGTGGTGGTGGTGGGCGTCACCTTCCACGCGCAGGAAGCACTCGGAGACGTGGTGTACGTCGAGCTGCCCAAGGTCGGAGACACCCTCACCGCCGGCCAGTCGTTCGGGGTGATTGAATCCACCAAGGCCGTCTCCGAACTCTTTGCCCCGGTCTCCGGCAAGGTGGTCAAGGTCAACGACGCACTCACCGATTCCCCCCAGACAGTGAACTCCGACCCCTATCAAGCCGGCTGGATCGTCCAGGTCGAGCCGAGCGACGCGAAGCAGGTCGATGCGCTTCTCGACGTCGGTGCTTACGAGAAGCTGCTGCAAGACGCGGGAAGCTGATTGACCCTTGCCCCCTTCCGGCCTCCATGCAGAGGGAGGGCAGAAAAGGGGTAGGTCCCTCGACCGGCTCGGGACGAACGGGTGGGTTCCGTTTCATTTCGGGAACGGACCGCAGGGCAGTTTTTCAGCTTGCCTACTGGGCAGCTCCAGCTTGACTGCCAGCGATCCAGCACCAGCATGTCGAGGGGCCCTCCCGGGAAATTTCTCGACCGGGTCTCCCTCCCCCGAATTGGGGGATTGAGCCTGCCCGCGACCGCCCGTTATACAGGTGTCTCTCTCTGGACACCCTGCAAGGAACCCCATGACCTCGCCGCTCGAGCCGACCGACCTGTTTCCTCGCCGCCACATTGGGCCGGACGACCAGGAAATCGCGGCGATGCTCAAGACCCTTGGCTTCGGCTCGCTCGGTGAGCTGATCGACGCCACGGTGCCCCGGCAAATCCGGATCGAGCGTCCGCTCCAGCTACCCGCTGGCAAGGGCGAATTCGAGCTGCTCGAAGAGCTCGAGGCGATCGCCAACAAGAACCGGATTTTCCGGTCCTTCCTCGGCATGGGCTACTCGGACACCATCACCCCTCCGGTGATTCTGCGGAACATCTTCCAGAATCCCGGCTGGTACACCCAGTACACCCCCTACAAGGCGGAGATTGCCCAGGGCCGGCTCGAGGCGCTGCTCAATTTCCAGACGATGATCTCCGACCTAACCGGTCTCGAGATCTCCAACGCCTCCCTTCTCGACGAGGGCACCGCCGCCGCAGAAGCGATGGCGATGGTCCATGCGGTCAAGGGCGCCACCAGCGAAGGCAGCTTCTTCGTCTCCCAGGACTGCCATCCGCAGACGGTCGCGGTGGTGCGGACCCGCGCCGAGCCGCTCGGCCTCAACGTCATCGTCGGCGACCACCGCACCTTCGACTTCAAGACGCCCCTCTTCGGAGCGCTGGTCCAGTACCCCGCCACCGACGGCGCGATTCACGACTACAAGGCCTTCTTCGAGAAGGTCCATGCCCAGGGAGGAATGGCAGTCGTCGCTGCCGACCTGCTCGCGCTCACGCTGCTCACGCCTCCCGGCGAGCTCGGCGCCGACGTCGCCATCGGTTCGGCCCAGCGATTCGGAGTTCCGCTCGGTTTCGGCGGACCTCACGCGGCGTTCTTTGCCACCCGCACCCAGTTCGCCCGCAACCTACCGGGGCGGATCATCGGGCTCTCGGAAGACGCCCAGGGCCAGCCGGCGCTGAGAATGGCGCTTCAAACCCGCGAGCAGCACATTCGTCGCGAACGGGCCACCAGCAACATCTGCACCGCCCAGGTGCTGCTGGCGGTGATGGCCGGCATGTACGCCGTCTACCACGGCCCCCTCGGGCTGAAGGCGATCGCGGAACGGGTGCGAGGGCTCACCAGCGTGCTCGCCCTCGGGCTCTCCCGGCTCGGCTTCAAGCCTCGCCACGAGACGGTGTTCGACACCCTCCGGATCGAGACCACCGAAGAGAAGGCCTCGGCACTGATTGCCGCCGCCGAGAGCCGACAGCTCAACCTTCGACGCCTCGACGCGAAGACGATCACGATCTCTCTCGACGAGACCACCTCTCGGGGCGATCTCGAAGCCCTGATCGCGGTCTTCGCAGGAGGCAAGGCGGCGGGGTTCTCGGTCGAGTCCCTGGCGAAGGAAGCGCTACCAGAACTCCCCTCGGCACTGCAGCGGAAGAGCGCCTACCTCACCCACCCGGTCTTCAATCAATACCACTCCGAGACCGAGATGCTGCGCTACATCCGGATGCTCGAGAGCCGTGACCTCTCACTCACCCACTCGATGATTCCGCTCGGCTCGTGCACGATGAAGCTGAACGCGACCTCGGAGATGATCCCGGTCACCTGGCCCCAGTTCGGGCGGCTTCACCCCTTCGCGCCGTCCGAACAGACCGCCGGCTACCAGGTCATCTTCAAACAGCTCGAGGCGATGCTGGCGGAGATCACCGGGTTCGCGGCGGTTTCGCTGCAACCCAACGCCGGTTCCCAGGGCGAGTACGCCGGCCTCCTGGTGATCCGCCAGTACCAGCAGAGCCGGGGACAAGGTCATCGCGACGTGGTGCTGATTCCCCAGTCCGCGCACGGCACCAACCCCGCGTCGGCGGTGATGGCCGGCTACCAGGTGGTGGTGGTCAAGACCGACGAGCTGGGAAACATC
>JAYUUC010000597.1:0-3368 GCA_043755105.1 Myxococcales bacterium | reverse complement strand
TGAAGAAGGCCGAGCTCTCGTCGAACTTGATGATCCCATGCCACTGCGAGACGAAGCGGCTCTTCAGCGCCAGCTCGTTGAGGGGGTTGCGTCCGATGTGAACCGGGGAGTGCGAGAGCACCACCTGCGAGGAGGTTTGGGTGTCGAGCTCCTCGACCCGGATGACCAGTGGCAGCATGCGGCCCCTTTTACGGCTCTGTGAACTCGACCGACCAGCTGCCCTCGGCGGAGTACCCTACCGAGAGCCGGCGCGGCACCTTGCCCTCGGCCATCTTCACCAGGATCTCCTTCGAGAGCACCGGCATCAACGACGCCCGCAAGGTGTGGTCGACCGTCCGCGCGCCGGTCTCCGACTCGGTGGAGCGCCGCGCCAGCTCGGCCACCAGCTCGGGCGCAAACGTGGTCTCGATCCGGTGGGAGGATTTCAGTCGTGCCGCCAGCCGATCGAGCTTCATCTGGGTGATTTGCCGGAGCACGTCGCCTTCGATCGGCGCGAAGGGAACGATGGTCATGCGGGCGAGGAGCGCAGGCTTGAAGTGGCGGCTCAGCACCGGCCGGATCGCCGCAGTGACCTCTTCGAGGCTCGGCTTCTTGCCGTCAGCGAACTGCGCCATCACCTGGTCCGAGGCGAGGTTGCTGGTGAGAATCACCACCGTGTTCCGGAAGTCGATGCTGCGCCCTTCCGAATCGTTGAGGATGCCCTTGTCGAACACCTGGTAGAAGAGGTTCATCACCTCCAGGTCGGCCTTCTCGCACTCGTCGAGCAGCACCACCGAGTAGGGACGCTGACGAACCGCCTCGGTGAGGACGCCGCCTTCTCCGTAACCGACGTAGCCCGGGGGCGAACCAATCAACCGTGAGACCGAGTGCTTCTCCTGGAACTCGGACATGTTGATGGTGGTCATGAACCGCTCGCCGCCGTAAAGCGCGTCGGCGAGGGTGAGCGCCATCTCGGTCTTGCCAACGCCGCTGGGCCCGACGAAGAGCAGCACTCCGACCGGAGTCTCGGGGTTGCGGATGCCGGCCTGGGCGATGCGAATCACTTCGGCGACAGTCTTGATCGCCCCGCTCTGACCGCGAACTCGAGCAGTGAGCCGGGTCTCGAGCTGGAGGATGGCGTCGATCAGATCGCTGCGCATCTTCCCCACGGGAATGCCGGTCCAGCTAGCGACCACCCGCGCCACCGCATCGGCGTCGACCTCGGCGTGGACGAGAGGCTCTTCTCCACGGGCCTTCTCGACGGCAGCTGCGGCGGTGGCCACTGCCTTCTTCAGCTCGGCATGCTCGCCTTCCTTGCCCTCGGCGAGCGCTGCACGGGCGCTGCGCAAGGCGGCCACGGCATCGCGTTCTGCTTCCCAGCGACCTTTCAGATTGGCGAGCGAGTCACGGGTGGCGGCGAGCTTGGCTTCGAGATCCTCGTCGCCGCTTTCCACCGGATGTCCATCGGCGGCGTCTCGCTGGTGGGCCAGCTTCTCGCGCTCCATGCCTTCGAGCTGCAGCTCGAGCGCCACCAGCTCGTCGGGGCGGGACGCCCGCTCGGTCTTTACCCGGGCCGCGGCGGTGTCGAGCAGGTCGACCGCCTTGTCGGGAAGCTGCCTTCCCGAGATGTAGCGCTGCGACAAGCGAACTGCGGCGGTGACCGCCTCGTCGAGAATGGTGACTCCGTGGGCCTTCTCGTAGGTGGCCTTCACCCCGCGCAGCATCAGCACCGCGTCGGCTTCGTTCGGTTCGTCCACCTTCACCGGTTGGAAGCGGCGTTCGAGCGCGGCGTCCTTCTCGAAGTACTTCTTGAACTCGGCCCAGGTGGTGGCGGCGATGGTGCGCAGCTCTCCACGGGCGAGCGCAGGCTTGAGCAGGTTGGCGGCGTCGTTTCCCCCCGCGCCCCCTCCGGCGCCGATCAACGTGTGGGCCTCGTCGATGAAGAGGATGATCGGTTTTGCCGAGGCCTTCACCTCGGAGATCACCGCCTTGAGCCGATTCTCAAACTCACCGCGAACGCTCGCCCCCGCCTGCAAGGCGCCGAGGTCGAGCCCCATCAGGTCGATGTTGCGAAGCGACTCGGGGACATCGCCGGCGACGATCGCCAGAGCCAACCCTTCGACCAGCGCGGTCTTTCCTACCCCCGGCTCGCCGACGATGATCGGATTGTTCTTCCGCCGCCGCGAGAGGATGTCCACCATCTGCCGGATTTCACGGTGGCGCCCGAAGATGGGGTCGATCTCTCCTGCGCGTGCCTTGTCGGTGAACGAGGTGGCAAACCGCTTCAGGGCCCCTTCGCCCGTGCCCGCCGGACCGGAGGCAGGAGCGCCGGAAGCCTGGGGTGGCACCGCCTCGAGCGACTCGGCGGAGGAGGCGAGCACGTCCGCGGCGACCTTCTTCAGGGCGTCGGCGGTTATCGCCTCGAGCTCGGTGAAGGGCTCTGCGCTGTAGCGGCTGCGTCCAATCACGAACTGGGCAAAGAGAGCGCCGGAGCGAAGCCTCGCTGCCCCGTCATCCACCGAGCTCACCAGCCAGGCGTCCTCCATCCATTGAAACAGCGACTCGGAGAACACCGGCCGACCGGCGTTTCCCACCCGCATCGCCAGAAGCACCTTCTCCACGTGGGCAAACAGCTTTCGCCGGTCGACCTGGAAGTGGGCGAGCAGATAGCCGGTGTCGGCATCCTCCTCGTCGAGCATCCGCAGCAACAGGTGCTCGGGGACAATCTCGTAGAACCGTCCTCCGGCAGCATGGGCGACCGCTGCTTCGAGGTGCCGGGTGGAGGTGGGGGTGAGTCGCTTGATCAGGGCTTTAGGTTCGACGCGCACGGCCGGGCACAGTACCCGTGCTCTCAGGGTGCGGCAACGAAAGGCACTGCACGGGCTTTGACCCCGGTCTGATTTTGCTACATGACGTTCCCGACCCGTGAAGCGCCTGGCCTACATCGACGTGCTCAGAGGGATGGCGATCCTCACCGTCTTCTTCCACCACCTTCCCCTGCCCTTCGGCGACGCGTTCGGCCGCTTTCAGGAGTGGGGCGGCCGGGGCGTGGACCTGTTCTTCGTCCTCTCCGGTTTCCTGATTGGAAGCACGACGCTGCAACGGGCCGCCTCCGGCGTCAGCCAGGGCGTGCAAGCCCGGGCCTACTGGCTCTTGCGGACCACCCGCATCTGGCCGCTCTACCTGCTGCTGCTGGCGGTGTACGCGCTCGGGGTTCCGGGGACCGAGCCCGATGCCACGGCGATGGTCCGTCAGTATCCGTTCCCCTACCTGACCTTCACCAGCAACTACTTTGCCCAGGGTACCCTCGAGCTGGGGATCTTCTGGTCGCTGGCGATCGAAGAACAGTTCTACCTCGCTGTGGGGCTGCTGGTGGCCACCTGCTCGCG
>JAYUUC010000596.1:0-3368 GCA_043755105.1 Myxococcales bacterium | reverse complement strand
CGACGCCCGCGGCCAGGCTTTGATGAAACGGTGCATTCATGATGGCCACTGTAGACGTACACTGCGCCCATGGCCGCTCGCAGCCGAATCGGCGACATTCTGATCAGGGCGAAGCTTCTCAACGAAGCCCAGCTGGCCGCGGCGATCAGCCGGCAGCAACAGTGGGGAGGCACCCTCGTCCGGTCGGTGGTAGCGCTGGGGGTGGCCAGGGAAGGCGCGGTTTACGCGGCACTCGCCCTCGGGCTCAATCTGCCGCTGATCGACCTCACCACCGCGCCGCTCGACGCGGCGGCGCTGAAGAAGGTGCCGGTGGAGCTGGCCGAGGAGAAGACCATCTTTCCGGTGGCTCTGAAGGACGCCGGCAAGCAACTGGTGCTGGCGATGGCCGACCCGGGTGACCTCGAGACGGTGGACCAGATTTCACGGTTGAGCCGGACCCGCGTACAGCCGGTGGTCGCCACCGGCACCCACATCTCGCAGGCCATTCTTCGCCACTACCGCGGGCTCGATGCCGGGCTCGGCGCAGCCGCCCCCGTTGCTCCAGCGGTGGCCGAGAAGCTCGAGCTCACCGATGTGGTCGCCCGCCGCTTCGAGGAACCCTCGCAGGCCGAGGCGGCGAGGCAACAGGAGAGCGCTTCCTCTCGCCAGGGCACTTCGACCCCGGACCTGCTTGACGAGCTCACCCGCCTGCCGCAGCGAAGCTTCGGCCCGGACGAGCTCAAGCGCCTCGAAGTCCTCAAGGCCAGTCAGCAGACCTGCGGTCAGATTCTGCGCGCCCTGCAAGAGCTGCTCTCCGAGAAGGGCCTTTCCCGTCAGTAAGGGAAGGAACGGTCGGTCAGGTCTCGGTGGAGTGCTTGCCGATAGGCGATTCGGCGGGTTCTCCGATCACCTTCTTCGCGCTGAGCGTGCAGTCGGTCCGCATTTGAGTCTCGGCTTCGTCGGCCTTCTTCTCTTTCAGGGTGGCCACAGCGAATCTGCCCTCGTCCTCCATCTGCACACCGAAGTACGTGACCGAGCCAGGCTCGCCCCCCAAGCTCATCGAGGAAGGGTTTCCAACCCGGGTGAACACCTGCAACTCGTGAGAGCCAGGGCGCAACGAGAGCTGAAGATATTTGTCGTTTTCCAGTTGAGCGACGGTGTGGCCATCCAGCTGGACGTCCACCGTGCTGGCACGGCCACTGAACTGATTCCGGTAGACACACACGATGGCGCGCAATGGGTCGGACGGACACAGCGCGACGGGTTCCTTGCGTGCGTGCGGAGGGGCGGGAGGCGGCGTCGAGCCCCGCGCCGCTTTAGTCTCACGAATCAGCTGATCCGCTTTCGTCTCAGCACATCCCAACGACAGCGTCACACCCAACAATAGAACCAACCAGGTAAAGCGCATGATGACTCCGGACTCAGGGAGCAGATTGGCCCCCAGCGTCGACGCCCATATCGCGATTCCTGACCGGGGTTCCAGTCAGCCAAGAAAACCTCCACGCCCCGGCGCGATGACCCCGCGAGTTTGCGGTCAGCCTTCGACCGAACCCGACCACATCAGCAGGTCCCCGGAGCCGAGAAACTCGCCTTGATCGAACGCGGCGTAAAAGTCTGCCAGCACCGCTTCGAAGTCGGGATAGCGGGCGTCTCGACGGTCCTGCGTCATCTTGTCGAAGAGCACGTCGAGCTTCGCCGGTACCTCGGGGTTCACCTCTGACGGCAGCGGGGAGCGCCTTCCCGGGAGCTGTCCGGTCAGCATCTCGTAGAAGAGAATTCCCAGCCCGTAGACGTCGCTGGCGTTGCCGCCGTCACGGCTGCGCGAGATCAGCTCCGGCGCCATGTAAGCCATTCCACCGGTGCCGACGATCACCTGGGGCATGCCCTTGCTGGCATCGACTTCAATTACCCGCGAGAGCCCGAAGTCTCCCAGCTTGGCGTTGCCGTATCCATCGAAGAGCACATTCTCGGGCTTGAGGTTGTGGTGGGTCAGCCCCGCCGCGTGACAGGCCCGAAAGCCGTAGCAGAGCTGGAGGAAGTAGCGGATCGCCAGCGCCACTTCGAGCCCCTTGCCCTCTCCCGCCTGGTCCAGTTTTTCCCGCAGCGAGCCCCGGCACAGCTCCATCACGTAGTACGGCCGCGCGACATCGGCGTTCTGGTCGAGCAGCGCGACCACCCCGGGGTGGCGCACCTGGGCCTGGGCGCCGAGCTCACGCTTGAGCCGCTTCACCACTTCGCTGCGCTGGAGAAACGAGAAGTAGCCGAAGAGGTCCTTCAATTCCTTGATGCAGACGTCAGTGCCGAGCGCGTTGTGCCGGCCCTTGAAGACGGTGCCCAGCGGTCCGGTGCCGAGCGCGTCGAACTTCATGTAGCGCAGGTCGAGGTCGGTGCCCTTCCCTGCCGCTGCCCCCAGGCCCAAATTGGGAGGCGGCGGGGGCGGGAGAAACGCTTCGCGGACAGGCACCGCATCCCCACGGTCCTCTCCAGGCAAGGGACGTCGGGGAAGGCGCGGCGGCGGCGGGGGAAAGTCGTTCTCGTCGGGCATCGGCGCCTTGGGAATGAGAGGAGGAAAAAAATCGCCCACCGGTTGCTCGCCGGTGATCTCCGGGTCCTGCAACTGGTCGGCAAAGAAGGTGTCGACCTCGTCCTCCAGCCGCGCCCCTCCCTCCCCCTGGACCACCTGCTCGCCCTGCTCGGTGAGCCGCAGCTGGGCTTCGCGGTCCATCGCGATGTAGTGAAATTTGCGGAGGAAGAAGAAGTAGCTGTCGAAGTCCAGCGAGACCGAATCCTCGAGCGAGCGCTTGACCTCGCCGAGCTTGTTCGAACGCCCGAGCCGCCCGTTCTCCTTCAAGGTCTTGAGGATGAAGAGCGCTTCCCCGCTGACCGTCTCGCTGCTCAGGCCGACGCTCATCGGGGGACCCTCCTCACTTGATCTGCAGCAGCTGCTTGACGGTCTCCAGCACCTCGGCGAACCGCACCGGCTTGCGAAGATAGATGTCCGCGCCGAGCGCCATCGCCCGCTCCTGAGCGTCCTTGCCCCCTGCGGATATCGCGATCACCGGAATGTCCCTCAGCTTCGGCTCCTGGCGAATCCGCTCCACCAGGGCAAAGCCGTCCATCACCGGCATGTAGAGATCGGTCATCACCAGGTTGAAGCGGCCCTCGAGCAGCTGCTTGATCGCCAGATGCCCATCAGTCGCGAAGTGCACCTCGAGGGGAACCTTGCCGGCCAGGTCCCCGGCGGCGAGCTTCTTCAGCACGTAGCTGTACATCTCGATGATGTGAGGGTTGTCCTCGACGATGAGGACCCGAAAGCCGTCAGGGGGAAGGGCTGCGTCGCTCACCGGAGGTCGAACTCCACCCGCGCTCACCAGGCCTTCCAATCGCTT
>JAYUUC010000595.1:0-3375 GCA_043755105.1 Myxococcales bacterium | reverse complement strand
CTCGAGGGCTTCTACCATGTCGCCCGGGCGCTGCTGGTCCACTCCGAGCTGCACCTCGATGCGTTCGATCAGGCCTTCGCCCACCGGTTCCGCGGCGCCGAGGACCAGGGGCTGACGCTCACCCGCGAGCTCCTCGATTGGCTCGCCGAGGCGCGCTCTGGTCGACGGACGCTGACCGCGGAAGTAGCGGCACTGCTCGAGAACCTGGACTTCGACGAGCTGCGAAAGCGCTTCGAAGAGCGTCTGAAGGAACAAACCGAGCGCCACGACGGCGGGAACAAGTGGATCGGCACCGGAGGGACGTCTCCGTTCGGGCATTCCGGGTTCGGCCGCGACGGGATCCGCGTCGGAGGGCCTGGGGGTCAGCGACGAGCGCTGGCGGTGGCGGAAGAGCGCCACTTCCGCGATTACCGGGGCGATCGGGTGCTCGACGTGCGTCAGCTGGCGGTGGCGCTGAGAAAGCTGCGCGCCTTTGCCCGGGAAGGGACAGCCGATGAGCTCGACCTCGATGAGACCCTGGCCCGGACCTCGCGCAATGCCGGCGAGCTGGAGGTGGTCACCCGGGCGCCGCGTCGGCCCAACACCCGGGTGATTCTGCTGATGGACGTGGGCGGCTCGATGGACCCCTATGTCGACCTGATGTCCCGGCTGTTCAGCGCGGCAAGCAAGGCCACCCACTTCAAGGAGCTGCGCTGCTACTACTTCCACAACTGCGTCTACGGGCGGGTCTATCCGACCAGCAGGCTCCAGGGCGGACTGCCGGTGCAGCAGCTGATTGCCGAGTGCACCAACCGCTACAAGTTGATCGTCGTCGGCGATGCGCTGATGGCTCCCTACGAATTGCTCGAGCGTTCCAGCAGTGAAGGTTTCTACGACCCTTCAGGGCTGGAAGGGATCGGCTGGCTGACCCGGCTTGCCGAGCACTTTTTCCGAAGTGCCTGGCTCAACCCCGAGCCGCGGGAGCACTGGCGCGGCACCACCATCGAGTGGGTGGGGCGGGTGTTCCCGATGTTCCCGCTCACGCTCGAAGGGTTGGGCGAAGCGGTGACCGCGCTGACCAAAAAATAGGCCTTCGAGGCAAGCGTCGGACGGCACGCGCGTAGAGCCGGAACGACCGCCTTCGTGTAGGCTGCCCGCCTCTTCGAGAACCCATGCTCGCCCTGCTCGACTCGCTGCGCCTTGCCGTCGGTACCTTCCGAGCCAACCCGCTGCGGGCATTGTTGACGCTGGTGGGCATCGTGATCGGCGTCGCCACCGTGGTGACGATGATGGCGTTGATCGAAGGCCTTCGACGAGACGTCAACCGCCAGCTCTCGATGCTGGGCGCGAACAGCTTTCAGGTCTCGAAGATGGCGCGGGGCTTCAACCGCAACGACGACAAGATGCGCAAGCGCCCCAACCTGACCTTGGCGGATCGCGAGGCCATTGCCGAGCACTGTCCCTCGGTTCGAAGCGCGACCGGAGAAGGCTTCGAGAACGGCCAGAAGATCGAGACTTCGCTGCGCCAAACACGGCCTTCAGTCAGCGTGTGGGCGGTGACCAGTCAGTATCTCGACACCAATGGCTTGACGTTGGAGCGGGGTCGCTCCTTCACCGATCAAGAGGACCGTGATGGCCGCCGGGTGGTGTTGCTGGGTACCGATGTGGTGGAGACCCTGTTCCCGGATCAAAGTCCGTTGGACCAGGAAATCCGGTTGCGCGGACGACCTTTCCGGGTGATCGGCGTCCTCGAACATCAGGGAGCGATGATCGGCGGCGGCAGCCAGGACAACCAGGTGGTGATACCCCTGACTGCCTTTGGCGCCCTTTTCGGCACCGGCAAGGGAATCGAGATCAGCATCTCGGCGACCGAGGCCGGGCTGGTCTCCCGCGCCCAGGACGAGGTGACGGTGCTTCTCCGGCAACGCCGCGGGGTCAAACCCGAGCAGGAGAACAACTTCGAATTCTTCAGCAATGCCACGATGACTAAAACGTTCAATCAGCTCTCGGGGGTGATCACCGCGGCCACCTTCGGGGTCTGCTTCCTCTCGCTCGTGGTGGGGGGCATCGGCATCCTCAACATCATGCTGGTCTCGGTGACCGAGAGGACCCGCGAGATCGGCGTTCGCAAGGCACTCGGGGCTCGGAAGCGGAACATTCTTGCCCAGTTCGCAGTCGAGGCGGTGCTGCTGTCCCTGAGCGGCGGCGTCATTGGCATCAGCCTGGGGTACGGGGCGGCGTTCCTGGGAAGGTGGGCGCTCGATTTTCCGACCGCGGTGCCCGCCTGGGCGGTGGCCGCCTCGGTAGCGATGAGCTCGGGGGTGGGGCTGTTGTTTGGCATCTATCCCGCGGCCCGTGCAGCCAGACTCGACCCCGTCGAAGCGATGCGGTCCGAGTAGTCGACCTTCGGCTCTCGAATTCGGTGGGATTTCGGCCCTCCCGCGATAAGAAAGTTGGACCGTGGCCGATCTCGATGCGCTTCTCGCAGGAACCTCTCGAACCTTCGCGCTGGCGATTCCGTTTCTTCCCGCGCCGCTCGATCGACAGGTCACCCTCGCCTATCTGCTGCTGCGGATCGCCGACACGCTCGAAGATGCCGAGCAGTGGTCGAGCGAGAGGAAGATCGCCGAGCTGAACGCGTTCGCTGCGCTGCTGCGCGCAGACGGAAGCGAGACGGCGCGGGGTTTTTGCGATCGCCTTCGCCAGCAACCTCCACGGGCCTCCGCCCCCTGCCTCGAGCTCCTCGAAGCGACCGACGAAGTGATGAAGGCGCTTGGAGGCGTCTCTCCGCCCGCGCAATCGGTTGTTACCCAACACGTGCTCGCCACGGTTCGCGGCATGGCCGAGGTACTGGGCAATGGGCGCGCGGGGACCACCGAGCTCAAGTCCCTCGAGCAGCTCCGACACTACTGCTACATCGTTGCGGGCCTGGTCGGAGAGCTGCTCACCGAGCTGTTTCTCCTCGAGGTTCCTACTCTGGCTCCGATGGCCGAAAAGCTGAGAGTGCGGGCGCGGATCTTTGGCGAAGGCCTTCAGCTCACCAATATTCTCAAAGACGAGCGGGAGGACTCGGCGGCAGGTCGACGGTTCTTGCCCTCCGCGGTCCCCTTGGGCGAGGTGTTCGCTCTCGCCCGGGCCGACCTGGCCGAAGCCGTGACGTACGTCGAATTGCTGCGAAGCGGCGGTGCTCCCCGAGGAATGTTGGAGTTCACCGCGGTGCCCGTGCGCCTGGCGGTCGAAACCCTGGACGCCGTCGAGGCCCGTGGCTCGGGCGCCAAGGTATCCCGGCAACGGGTGGGGGAAATTCTTGCCTCGGTGGCGAGGGCGATCGACGAGCACACCCCGCTCTTTCCGCCCTGAGCCCGACCGACACCCGAGTGTTGAGCATTGCGCGGG
>JAYUUC010000594.1:0-3383 GCA_043755105.1 Myxococcales bacterium | reverse complement strand
GCAATAACAACATTGCTTAAATCAGTCAGAGGTCTACCAAACCGTCGCTTCGAGGGCTACATGTGTGCCAGCGCGCTTGATGCTCCCCTTCGATTGCTCTGGTTGGCCCTGGTGTTCCTGGGGTGCGCATCGCCCACCCGCTCGCCGCAAGAGCCCTCGCTAAAAATCATCGAGATGAGTGCCGGGCTGCGATCCGAGTTCACTGACGTTGGCAATCATTTGGCGGCACTTACTGTTACAGGTCGGGTGAAAGGTGAGCCTTGCCGATTCGTCATCGACTCGGGTGCCACCCGGCACCTGCTCAGTCGACGGTTTTCGCAGGCTGTTCACCTTCCTCCTGGCAAGCGCCATGTCGGTCACGATCTGGCCAATGCCGAGATCGAGGTTGCAGAACTGGCGCCGTTCGATTTGGAAATTGGCGAATTGAAGCGCCAATTGTCAGGAGTTGTTTCAGCCGTGTTTCCTCCGCAGGTAGAGGAAGCGGACATTTGTGGCCTCCTCAGCCCGCAGCACCTGCTCGAAAAGGGTTACGTGCTGATCGATTTCCAGGCCAAGCGCTTTGTGGGAATGGACGGAACCCACGCTCAATCGTGGGAGTGGCTCGCCAAAAGATATCCAGGGAAGCAGATCATCGACCTGTCAAGGCGGCAGGGTAGCGTGAATGGAAATCTCTACGTTTCGGTGGCTCTGGCTAATTTGAGGGAGGTGACGGGCATGCTGGACACCGGTCATGCCTTTACCGAATTCACCACCGAGTATCTGGGACAGAGGGGCGAAGCCTCGGAAATGCAGGCGCTGGGGATTAGCGGCGCCACGGTCCGGGCGACCGTTGTCCCCTCCCAAACTGTGGTTTTCGCGGGCCGAAGGTTCGGACCTCTGCAAGTGCGAGCTCGTGAGGTCATCGCCAACAAGGGTGGTGCTCCTGTCGATGCGTTGATCGGTCTGGATTTACTCCAGCACTTCGCATTGGTGCTTCCCCAGAACCCTTCGGAAGACGTCTCGTTCATCGCTCTCGATGAGACACCTCGCACCACAGGTCCAGCTACCAAGCAGACTCCCTGAGCGTGCCCCAGGGCTTCCCTTCCGTCGCTGAATCGAGATATGCGCATGTGACGATATGGAAGCCCTGTCCGACAGTTTTCGCGCCCTGGGTGATCCGACCCGGCTGCGAATCCTGCGCCTGCTGATCGAGGTTCCGCTCAACGTCAGCGAGCTGGTCTCGGTGGTGGGGGTGGCGCAGTCCTCGGTCTCGCATCACCTCGCGAAGCTCAAGGGCCTGGACCTGATCCGCGAGGAGCGACAGGCGGGCTACACCTACTACTCCCTCGCGGTGGACCCGGGAGACACCCGGTGGCCGCTGATCCTCCTCGCGCAGCAGGCGGTGGACCTCGCGGGAGACCGCTCTCGGCTCACCGACTTGCTCCGCCAGCGAGAGGACCGCCAGGCCCTGAACGAGAAGCTGCTCGAGCCGGGTCAGTCGTGGTTCCTGTGGTCGAGCGCGCTCGCCTCGCTGCTCCCTCCGCTCGAGGTGGTCGACTTCGGCTGCGGCTCCGGGGTGCTCTCGATGGCGATGGCCCGCTGGGCGAAGGGGGTGGTGGCAATTGACCGCAACGAATCGGCGCTCGCCGAGGCTCGGGCGCGCGCCAGCCACGACCAGGTGAAGAACATCACCTTCTTGCTCGAAGACCTCCACGCCCTCTCGCTTCCCAAAGGCCGCAAGGACCTGGTGGTGCTCTCGCAAAGCCTTCACCACGTCGAGGAGCCAGACAAGGTCCTCAGCGAAGCGGCGCGCATCCTCAAGCCGGGCGGGAAAATCGTCATCCTCGAGCTGATGCCCCACCAGGAGCACTGGGTGGAGGAACGGCTCGGCCATCACCATCTCGGCTTCGATCCTGACCGGCTCGAGGGCGACCTTCACCGCGTCGGCTTCACCCACACCTCTCGCGAAACCCACCCCCGCATGGCGCCGTCGCCGTTTCGGGTGTTCCTGCTCACCGGAGTCAAGCAATGACCGCCCTTCCTTTGCCGCCCCCTTCGCTTTCCTCCGCCGAGCGAGAGGCTCGACGCGCGCGGATCGCCTCGCTCGAGGCCGCAATGAAGAACCGGGTGCTGGTGATCGACGGCGCAATGGGGACGATGCTCCAGTCGAAGAACCTCAAGGCAGCCGACTTCGGCGGGCCGGAGTTCGAGGGCTGCAACGAGAACCTGGTGCTCACCCGGCCGGAGCTGATCGAGCAGATTCACTCGGAATACTTCGCTGCTGGAGCGGACATCGCCGAGACCAATACCTTCGGCGCCACCCCGATGGTGCTCGGCGAGTTTGCGCTCACCGAGAAGGCCCACGAGATCAACCTCCGCGCGGCGCAGCTGGCCCGCGCTGCCGCCGAGCAGCACAGCACTTCCGACCGCCCGCGGTGGGTCGCTGGATCGATCGGTCCCACCACCAAGGCGATCTCGGTGACCGGTGGCATCACCTTCGAAGCGCTGGTGGACCAGTTCGAGTCTCAGGCGTTCGGGCTGCTCGAGGGCGGGGTCGACTACCTGCTGATCGAGACCTCGCAGGACACCCGCAACGTCAAGGCGGCGCTGTTCGGCATCGAGAAGGCGTTTGCCCGGGCGGGCGACCGGATTCCGATCGCCGTCTCGGGGACAATCGAGCCGATGGGGACGATGCTGGCAGGCCAGTCGGTGGAAGCGCTCGCCACTTCCCTGGAGCACGTGCCGCTGCTCTACCTCGGGCTCAACTGCGCCACCGGGCCGGAGTTCATGACCGACCACGTCCGCACCCTGGCGGGCATGGCCGGAGTTCCAGTGGCCTGCGTTCCCAACGCCGGCCTCCCCGACGAGAACGGTCACTACCTCGAAACTCCCGACATGCTGGCGCGGTCGCTGCGGCGCTTCGCCGAGAACGGCTGGGTCAACGTGGTCGGCGGCTGCTGTGGCACCCACGCGGGTCACATCGAAGCCATCACCCGGGCGATGCGAGGGCTTTCGCCGCGCGTGGCACAGCCGGTGGCCAAGTCCACTCTCTCGGGCGTGGACTACGTGGAGATCGACGACGTGCGCCCAGTGGTGGTGGGCGAGCGGACCAACGTGATCGGCTCGCGCAAGTTCAAGGAGCTGATCGTCGCCGAGAAGTGGGAAGACGCCTCGGAGATCGCTCGGGCCCAGGTGAAGCGCGGCGCGCAAGTCATCGACATCTGCCTCGCCAACCCCGACCGCGACGAGCTCGACGACCTCCGCCGCTTCCTCGAGGTGATGGTCCGCAAGGTGCGGGTGCCGCTGATGATCGACTCCACCGACGAGAAGGTGATCGAGATGGCACTCACCTACTGTCAGGGGAAGGCGATCATCAACTCGGTCAACATGGAAGACGGCGAGGA
>JAYUUC010000593.1:0-3387 GCA_043755105.1 Myxococcales bacterium | reverse complement strand
ACGCGCACGTCCAGATCTGGGAAGAGGCCAAGGCCCAGGTCGCCCTCTTCAACGCCGGGATCTTCCGGGACGGGCTCGGTCAATACAAGCAGGCGCTGAAGGACCGCGAGCGCTACCTCGACCTCTGGGGCGCAAAGGACCGCAAGGGCGAGCTGTCGAAGGATGCCGAGGCGGTCTACCTCTCGATCGCCGACCTCCATGAGAGGAACGGGGCCAACGGCAAGGCGGTTCGCCAGCTCGAGGACTACTCCAAGGACTTCGAGAAGGACGCAAACCGCAACATCACTGCCCTCGGGAGAATCGCCCGCCTTCAGGACGACAAGCTGAAGAACGCCCGCGCGTCGCGTAAGACCTACGAGAAGATCTACGACCTCTACGAGAAGCTGGGGACGAAGGGACGGAAGTCGCTCGAGCCTCTTGCGCTCGACGCGGTGGCCCGCGCCCACTACGTGATCAGCGAGGACGACTACAAGAAGTACACCGGGCTGCGGCTGCGCTGGAGCAAGCTCACCAACGTCAACGAGTTCAAGCAGACGATGCAGGAGAAGGCGAAGTCCCTGCAGAACATCCAGAAGGTTTACACCACCACCGTCGGCTTCAAGTCGGCCGACCCGGCGATCTGCGCGCTGAACAAGATCGGCCTCGCCTACGACCACTTCGCCAAGGCCCTGGTCAACCCGCCCACGCCGCGGGGCATGCCCGAGGAGCTGCTGGTGGAGTTCAAGACCACCCTCGAGGCCCAGGCCCAGCCAGTGAAGGACAAGGCCGCCGAGGCGTTCGCCGCGTCGGTGCAGAAGAGCCAGGAGCTGGACATCTTCAACGACTGCACCAAGTCGTCGCTGGCGATGCTCCGCGACACCTACCGCCCCGACCAGTTTCCGAAGATGCGCGAAGAGGTCGCGGAGATCAAAGGCGAGGCCAGCCAGCAGGCGATTGGCTCCGACTTGCTCACTGCGCTGCAGCCGGTTCCGGTGGTCTCGGCGGAGAAGCAGGCCGAGAGCCGGGAGAAGGCGAAGGAACTCAACCGCGACGTCTCTGACCTCAGCCGCCCCGCCGATCCCCAGGAGCCTCCGCCCGGGCCCGCCAAGGGCAAGCCGGCTCCCAAGACCAAGGATGAAGAGCCTTCCGAGGAACCGCTCTAATGAAAGCGCTCGCCATGAATCCCCTCCGCCACAGCCTGTTGATGCTCTCCGCCGTCCTGGCGATTTCCGGGTGCGCCACCACCAAGACGTCGGGAGGGGTCGAGGTCTCCGGCCCCTCGGTGGCCAAGTCGGGCCCCGGTGAAAAGACCGGCGACCACACGCCTCAGATCAATGCCCGGGCGAAGCTGCTCTTCGAAGATGCACTCAAGGCCACCGCGGCCCAGAAGAAGGCGGGGAAGCCGGATTACGCCTCGCTGGAGCACAAGTTCCAGGCAGCGGTGGAAGCCGACCCCGCGCTCGCCGAGGCCGACTACAACCTCGGGGTGCTCGCCGAGCGGCAGGGGAAGAAGCCCGAGGCGATCGCACATTACAAGGAAGCGCTGCGGAAGAAGCCGACCCTGAAGGAAGCCGCCGAGAACCTGGCGGTGATGTCGCAGAACAGCGGCGATGAAGAGGGCGCGGTCCGGATCTACCAGAACATTCTCGAGAACTATCCCGAGGACGCGTCGAGCCGCGCCCGCATGGCCGAGATCTACCGACGCCGCGGCGACCACGAGAAGGCGATGGAGCTCGCCCGGGCGGCGCTGTTCCGCGAGCCGCGGACCCTGCCCGCCTACAAGGTGATGATGCAGTCCTACCTGGACCAGAAGCAGCTCTCGATGGCCCGACTGGTGGCGCTGCGCGCGGTCAAGCTCGACGAGAACGACCCCGAAATTTACTACACCCTCGGGCAGGTGCTGCTCGCCGAGAACGAGCCGGCCAAGGCGCGACTGCAGTTCAAGAAGGCGGTCGAGAAGCGCCCCGACTACCTCCCCGCCCACAAGATCCTCGCCAAGATGGCGCTCCAGCAGGAGGACTATGCCGGCGCCGAGCAGAGCTTGCGGCGGCTGCTTCAGGCCAGCGGCAACAGTGCGGAGGCCCACCTCGACCTTGGCGTCGCCTACAAGGGAATGGGCCAGTACGACAAGGCCCTGGTCGAATACGACACTGCCCAGAAACTGAACCCCGAGCTTTCGGGGGTGTTCCTCAACCGGGGCATCATCCTCGCGATCAAGGGAATGCCCGAAAAGGCGATCGAGCAGTACAAGCTTCACAACGCCAGGCCCGGCGCCGAAACCAACGTTTCCGACGATTTGATCAAGGAATCCGAGGCAGTGCTGGCTCGCCGGGAAGAGGACAAGCGGGCTGCGGCCGAGGCGGCGAAGATGGAAGCCGAGGCCAAGACCCAGGAAGCGGCCGTCAAGGCTGAAGAAAAAAAGGTCAAGGAGCAGGAATTGCAGCAACAAATCCACAACGCCAAGGCCCCTCCGGCCGATACCAAGAAGGGATGCCTGGAAAAGGCGAAGACCCCGAAGGAGCGCAAGGCGTGTGACAAGCCCACCGATGCTGCCGTTTCCGGCTCTGCCGGCGCGGGCAAAGCTCCGGAAGTCACTCCGGTGGCCGCCCCCGTCGAGAAGAAGAAGGCAGAGCCCGCGCCAGCCAAGGGAACTGCCAAGTCGGGCGAACCGTCCGATGAACCCGGCGACGGACTGTAATCAGAAGTCAAGACATACAGGGACGCACAGCTCGCAGTTTTGAGGTCACTGTCAGGCAAACATCGGGTGGGGCAGGTTTGGTGGGGCGTCGGCGGGTGATACGATTTCATCTCGAGTGGAGACACAGGCGATGAGAAAGCTGATTCTGATGACGGCGCTGGCGCTGGTGCTGGGGTCGGTGACCTGGGCGCAGGACGAAGGCGCCAAGGGCGGAGAGGGGAACGTCCGGTACTCGAAGCAGACGACGATCAACTTCGAGGACGACACCATCGAAGGCGATCTCACCAAGCCGGACGGCGAATACGTCGAAAGCCGCAAGGCCGTGAAGCACTCCAACCTGATCCGGATCCGGGAGGAGTTCAAAGAGAAGGTGATGCAGTCGGTGGGCGAGCTTTAGATTCCTGTTTCAGCTTTGACTTTTGCTGCACCCCATTTTTTTTCATTGATGAGGCGTTATGGCCATCCCGCTGACGTTGAAGGTGTTCAAGGGCGACGAGCTGGTCGCGACCAAAGAGTACGATCGCGACATCATCAAGATCGGCCGGCTCTCGTCCGCGCACCTCTGTCTGGATGACGAGAAGGTCTCGCGCATCCACTCGGTGATCGAGGTCGCCGCCGACGGCACCCTCTCGATCATCGACATGGGCAGCGTCGAGGGCACCTACGTCAACGGAAAGCGGGTCAACAAGGGGACCCTCGCCTTTGGCGAC
>JAYUUC010000592.1:0-9877 GCA_043755105.1 Myxococcales bacterium | reverse complement strand
GGAAGGGTCGGACCTCGACCTGTGGTGGCCTGCTCGCGCGAAGCGATCGTGATGGTCGAAGGCGGCGCGGAAGAGATCAACGAAGCAGACATGGTGTCTGCGCTGGAGTTCGCGAAGAAGGCGGCGGCCCCGCTGCTCGACCTCCAGGACGAGATGCGGAAGGCGCTGAAGAAGGCGACCCGCAGCTACGACAAGGCCCCGACCTACGACGAGGCGCTCAAGGCCAAGGTGAAGACCCATGGCTGGGAGCTGATCAAGGCGGGCTACGGCATCAAGACCAAGGCCGAGCGCTACGACGCGCTCTCCAAGGGCAAGAAGGAGATGCTGGGCAAGCTGAAGGCAGAGCTGGGTGAGGCGTTCAATGCCACCACCGAGAAGCATGCCAAGGCGATCTACGAGGACCTCAAGTACGACCACATGCGCGACATCACCGTGAACGGGAACCGGATCGGCGCCCGCCGTCACGACGAGGTTCGCGACATCACCTCGGAAGTGGGAATCCTTCCCCGCACCCACGGCTCGGCGCTGTTCACCCGCGGCGAGACCCAGGCGCTGGTCGCGACCACCCTCGGCACCTCGGATGACGAGCAGCGGCTCGAGCACCTCGGCGGCATGGCCTACAAGAAGTTCATGCTCCACTACAACTTCCCGCCGTTCTCGGTGAACGAGACCAAGCCGCTGCGCGGGCCGGGTCGCCGGGAAATCGGTCACGGCGCGTTGGCGGAGCGGGCGCTGCGCAACATGCTCCCCAAGGCAGACACGTTCCCCTACACGATTCGAATCGTGTCCGACATTCTCGAGTCCAACGGCAGCTCGTCGATGGCCTCGGTGTGCGGTGGAACGCTCTCGCTGATGGACGCCGGCGTGCCGATCACCTCGCCGGTGGCGGGCATCGCGATGGGCCTGGTGAAGGAAGGGGACAAGATTGCGATCCTCTCCGACATTCTCGGCGACGAGGATCACCTCGGCGACATGGACTTCAAGGTCTGTGGCACCAAGAAGGGCATCACCTCGATCCAGATGGACATCAAGATCACCGGGTTGACCACCGAGATCATGCAGCGGGCGCTGGAGCAGGCGCGGGTCGGCCGGCTGCACATCCTCGACAAGATGCTCGAGACGCTGCCCACGTCGCGGAAGGAGATCAGCCAGTTCGCTCCCCGCATCACCACCCTGATGATCCGCCCCGAGTTCATCAAGAACGTGATCGGGCCCGGCGGCAAGGTGATCAAGGACATCATCGCCAGGACCGGTTGCTCCATCAACATCGAGGACTCGGGCAAGGTGGACATCGCTTCGTCCGACGGTGAAGCGGTGAAGCAGGCGATCGCGATGGTGCAGGCGCTGACCCGGGAAGCCGAAGTGGGCAAGGTCTACCTGGGCACCGTGCGGAAGATCGCCGAGTTCGGCGCCTTCGTGGAAATCTTCCCCGGCACCGACGGCCTCATCCACATCTCCGAGCTCTCGGACAAGCGGGTGAAGAACGTCTCCGATGTGCTCAAGGAAGGCGACGAGGTGATGGTGAAGGTGATTTCGATCGACCGCACCGGGAAGATCCGGCTCTCGCGGAAGGAAGCGCTGGCGGACCGGGCCCAGGCCCAGGATGCGGGCGCGGCGGCAACGCCTCCTCCTGCTGCGGCGGTGGAGCCTGAGGCGAAGGCTTAAGCGCTTTCGATTTCCAGTCTGAGAAAACCTGCGGCCCGCTTCTTCGACTTCGGTCGGAGGGTGGGCCGTGCTCGTTGCCCCACCGAGCGCGCCATTCGATACAGGGCGAGAACCAGCGGACCGTGTGCGTCGGAATAGGGGACCGGCTCCGAAAGGAAGTGGGCAATCCTCTGGCCTGGAGCGTCGTGGGATCTTCGCCTGCGGCGCGCAGGGCACGTGCGAGGCTAAAGCAAAAGTCTTCGTCCTGAAGACCCTCAAGCGCGCTTCGGGACCCGAGGAATTCGTCGAGGTCACTAAACTGAGGGATCGAGCGGCGCATCGCTGATCTTGAACAGAGCCCTCACCGATTCATCGTCGATCTCGAACAGCTTGGGGTCCCCCTGGTTGGCCCACTGCTCGAGCTGGTGTGGGGTCGGATGTCGTTCGCCCAGCGGGTGATGAAGGCCCCTCGAACAGGAGTGAAGGAACTCGCGCAACGGACGACCTTCGATCTCGACTGCTTCCTCATCCCACCCGAACGCCCGCGCTTGGCGCGGGGGCCGCGGGGCTCGTCGTGGAGACCCGGGTCAAAGCAGCCTTCTTGTCGGCGATCTTGGTCATCGAAAATTCCAGAACCCAATTCCAGAACCCGTGGTGCGTGTGCACACCCGGGCCTGCCTCGGACAGTACGGAAGCACCGGGTTGAATGCCAGGGTCGACGGCCCGACCATTTGTCCTCGATCAGCTGACGCCCAGTTGGTAAGCGGAGACGATGCTCAGAGAATTGATGGTGCGCACCCTTCGGCGTGCTCGGCGACTGGCTCTCGGCCCCCGACCCCCGGGGGAAGTGCCCACCTGGGCTCCACCCCTCTCCCGCCGACACGTCCAGGGCGCTCGCCTGTTTGCGACCCGCGAGGAGATGCTTTCCCTCGCTCCGACCTCCGCTGTCTGCGCTGAGATCGGGGTCGAAACGGGGTACTTTTCCGCTCAAATTCTGGAGCGAACCCGACCCACTCTCCTGCATCTGGTCGACCTCGATCTCGGCGCGATCAACTACGACAAGTTTGCAATCAAGCCAGCGATTGACGCGGGGAACGTCCGAACTCATCAGGGCACGTCGTGGGACGTTCTGAGGAACTTTGAAGCGCACTCACTCGACTGGATCTACGTCGACGGCGACCATTCCTACGAGGGAGTGGTGAAGGACATCGAACAGGCGGTTCGAATCGTCAAGCTAGACGGGCTGCTGATCTTCAATGACTACACCCAGTATTCGCCGCTGGAAAAGCGGCCGTACGGCGTGATGAAGGCAGTCAACGAGCTCTGTCTTGCGCAAGATTACGAGATGGTGGGCCTGGCGCTTCACGGCATGGGCTATTTCGACGTCGCCTTGAAGAAATTCGCCCCCTGATCGCAGCCGCATGCCCCACCTCAGCCGCTCGAGGATTCCGAGCTTATGGCTGGGCGACGGGCAGAAGGTTTGGAAGGTGAAGCAGAATTGACTTGGGTGACCCCGAGACGTGTGGGGTCAGCCGTACCGGTAACAAATACATAACCTTCATCAACCCAATGCCAACCGAGGGTTTTCAGAACCTCGCCGCCCGAAGCGGCGGTCGAGAAGCACGGGCAAAATCAATGAGCGACGACAGGGCGAAGGGCGAGCAGGGCCGTGCCCACCTCGACGCGCTGTACGGCGCCGAGCGCCAGCGGGCCGCTGAACAGCTCCGGGGCCGCGCGAACCCTCAGTCACTCCCAGGGCAAAGAGCCCTTCGACTTCGAGCGCGTGTCCCGCGAACTGGGAACCCGAGGGCTCTACAGCCGGTCTGCGCAGCCCGAGCTCCTCCGTGACGAGTGGGAGCGCAGCGACTACCTCCACTTTTCGGGGCTGAAGACCCTCAGGGAGTTCATCGAGCGGGTCCGGGCCCTCGAGGCCACTCCCGACCGCTGGTTTGACTGCGGCGAAGGCGTCTAGAGGCAGCGCCCAATCGCCTGGTACAGACTTTCGCTGTTGCCCTCGAAGGCAAAAGTTTGGTTGGAAGGGTGGCTCAGATCGAGCGACCCGGAGAAGAACTCCTGCAGCTGAAGAAAAGTCGCCTCGAGACTGAGGAACGGAACCTTCTCCGCGTCCGGACCCTCGGGCCGCAGGTGTCCGCTGAACAGGCGAGGACGACCGGGTGCCAGCAACAGGGTTCGGGTGACGGGCCCTTCCTCCTCGTTGACGGTGAAGAAGAGCCGGCCGCCCAGGAACGCGGACTCCAGCGACGAATAGTTCTGACCGAGCTGCTGGGCCAGCCCTGCGAGCATTTGATCGCTGAGCGTCATCATCAGCTCTCCATTTTCGGAAAGAGGTTGGCACGAAGATAATCGGTCTCGCGCAGCTCCCAGGTGGCGTGCAGCGTGTCGAGGTCTCGGCTGGTGTCCACGGATTCGTCCGAGCCTGGCAAGGTCATCCGGCCTCGCCAACCGAGGGCCCCGCTGTCGACGACCAGTTCGGAGCCTGCGTCCAGCACGACGCCAGCAAAGTTGAACCCGTTGGGAATGAACCAGCGGGCCTCGCGCCGTCCCGGGGTGAGCTCCACGGGAGGGACCCCGGACGCGTCGGCGAGGAGCAGGTCTCCGTGCGCTACCTTGAGAGAAACCGGGAACCCCACCGGACCGAGATCATCCGCATCTGGAAGCTCGTTCTTGACCTCAATCTCCCAGCCGCCGCCGGGGAAATCGACGGAGTCGGCCACGCGGTGAGCAAGCAATCGGGGAGGTTGCTTGAATTCTGCGCGAATGAACGCCTCTTCGCCTCGATAGACGGTGTCGGGCAATTCGTGATTGATGCTCTTGCCGTCTCGGAAAAAAGAGACCCGCCCCTTCTTTTCGCCCATCTTTGACAGTAACGCGTCGCCGTCGAACCAGTCGTTCTGGGTGTCTGCGTTGGACTTCTCGAAGTTCCTGAGCTCGCAGCTGACTTCGCCCTGCGCCAAGGAAGGCAGCGACAGCTCCGTGGAGGAATGGCCCCGAATCCCGAGTCTGACCTCGGTGCCGGCATTCGCGCGGATTCCAAAATTGTTTACGCCATAGTCGCCGTTGGCCACGATGAATTGCATCGCAGAATGATTCCCACCAGGGCAAGCCATCGACTCCAGGCCGAGCCCGGCGTTCTTGGCGCCTTCCCCTTGCGCATTCACCAGGGTGACGGTGGCGGTAAACCCGTGGGTCTGCCCCTTGCCGGGCCTGCCCCTGGCGGTGTTGTCAAACCAAACTTCCCACCCTGCCAGTTGCCCGGGATTTTCCCGCGTGGCCACCGGCTTGATGCGGGCTTGGCCTTGCACCACGAAGGGGTCCTTGCCCGTCCACAAGTCCTTGAGCTGCTCAGGGACGTGGCTTCCATCTCGCACCGCGGGCTCGGTGTCCCAACCCGCAAATCGACCATGCACTCCCATCGCCGAAGTGGTTTGAGGCTTCATGTCTTCGTAAGGAATCTCGACGTATTCACCAGGAGCCGGGGCCTGGACGACTGCCCAGGCTCGACTCCGAAAGCCTACCCTGAACCAAGCGCCGGCTTCGATGGGAACGGTGTGCCAGCGCCAATGATACTGCCCTGGGACGTCTGAATCTCCAGTCCTGTACTGCCCCCCCACGGGGAACCCCAGGGTTGCGATGCCCGGGCGGTCCTCGGTGCCGCTAGGCACTGCATTCCCGTGACCAAAGGCGCCGTTGTCATCGTGCTGAGGCAGCCCACGCTTGTTGAGCGCCTCGTCTTGAGTGGCGCGAACGTTGTGCGTGAGCAGGCCCGGAGAGGCACCTTGATTGACTGCGGTCAGCTCAATTTTGCGAGTCTTGGGATTGTTGAAAAGAAAGACAGTTCCTTTAAACATCGGCCGACTCCTTGTCTGCAAAAAGGCCTGGAAGCGTCGAAGGTGACCGCACGACTCCTGGCCGCTCCAGTGGTACGACGACGTCTGGCCCCTCCGCGGTCTCGACCTCGTACGTCGCCGGTGACGCCCAGATTTGGGCGCCGGCTACCACCGCCAAGAGGGGCGCCGATCGGATGTCCGCCGGTACCGTCGAAACCTCGCCTTCTCCTTCGTACTTCTCGGTACCTACGTTCTGGACCTTGAAGACGAAAGGCGGCACCGCCTCCTCGAGCCGTGCCGACACCCGTTCTCCTTGTTTGCCCAAGGGCAGAACCACCCCTCGACCATCCGCGCCGGTGACTTCGAGCAAGATCGCCTTGTCATCGCGGTTGACCGCAGCGACCTCGACTTGAAGCCGATTGCGGTTGGAGGCGAGCACTCGAACCGAGGCATGGGGAAGGACGAACGGTCTGCCCTCCACCGTCACGGTTCGGTCGTATCCCCTGGATCGTCGCGCTTGCTCGGCCGTCAACGCTTCAAGAAACGGGGAGAGCTGCTGGCGGACGCTCTTCTCGGTTTTCGCCAGCTGCTGACGATGAGACGACGTCTCCAGCTTCATGTCGGGATGAATTCCAGAGGCAAGCTGGCCCACGGCGCTGGCCACCGCATCGAAGCGGTTCTGCCAGTAGGCCACCCCAAAGCCAGGAAAGGCCTGACCCTGCTGAATGGCGGTGCGCCAGGCCTGCTCGCTTTCGCCGCCGTTCCACCCGCACAGTGAATTGACCCGGTTCGCGAAGCGCTGGCGCTCGGAGCGCTTCACGAGCACCTCTTCCTTCAGCGCGTCTCGATGGGGGACCACGGCATCAGTAAGCCGCGCCAAGGTCTCAGTGGCCGTCTCCACCGCCTCAATCTCGTCGACAGGATGCGCTTCCGTGGCGGCCTCCACCTGGTTCATCAGTTGAACCCAGGTTCGTTCGGGCCGTGTTCCGAGCTCGAGGAGCAGGGCATTGGCCTCACCCATCAGCGCGGTCAGCGCCGCCCGGGCCTGGGGAAGGTTTGACACCTGGTTTGCAATTGCCTCCAGTCGCTCCGCTTCTGCGGCGTAGGCCGCCTCCAGCTTTGCAGTCCCCGCCTTCCAGTCAGCGGCCGGCGGTCCCTTCGCAACACTTGCGGCAAACAGCTCGTGGAAATGGGAACCCGCCTGGCCCAATCTGGTCTCGCCGACCTTTCGCAGCCCCTCCATGGCGGAGGCGGAAAGCACGGCCTCCATCTGACCCAGCGCGGCGCTGATTCTCGGGCGATACTGCGTCTCCAGGCGGTGGACCTCGGTACGGAACAGCTGGTCCTGCTGTCGCTCGAACTGAAATTGAGCTTGGGCAAGGGCGATCTCGGCCTCCAGGGCGGCGAGGTCTGCCTCGGTCAGAGCGTTGCCCACGGGAGCGTCTTCAGAGTCCAGCGCAATCTCCCGAACCTCGACGCGCAAGCGCCGACCCCACTGTTCGTCGGTCGCCTCGAAGGGCTGCCCCGGCGCGGCTCGACCGGCTGCGATGCTGGGGTGGTAGCGACGCCAGGAAACCGCCACTTCACCATCCGGTCGGATGCGCGCGATTACCCGCTCGGAGGCGTGCGCATGGTCGCGGGTGCACTGCCCGGTGCCCACTCCCAGGCCGTCGCAGACGAAGTGATCGACGTGACCGAGGTCCGCCTCGAGCGCCGCTCCGTCCTTTCCGGCAGCAGGAATGTCCAGCGTCATCTGCTGGATGGGATCGAACCGGCCCTGACCGGTTCGGTCCACCGAGGCAATGACATGCATTCTGATGTTAGGCATTCAAGCCTCCGAGGCTGCGTTCGCCGAGGTTCACCGACGACCGTTCATGCATTGGACATGACGCGGGTTCCGTTATTGTAGAAGAGGATCTTGTGGGTTCCGTCGCGGTGAACAACGCCGGATTTTTCGGCGACCTTGGGTCCGACGTAGCCTGGGCGGAGGTAGCCGGCTTCCAAGTTGGGCATTCGCTCGAACTTGGACAGGGGAATGCGCAGAGTTCCTTCGCTGGGCAGTTCCACCTCGAAGGTGCATTGCCCGCGGACGGCGAGTCGAACCTTTAACCCCGCCTTGGGGTGCAAGCCGTAGTGCAGGTCGGCACGGATGGCCTGCTCCGCCACCCAGCCCTTCCCGGGCAGCGCCATCGATTCGAAGCCGGCGCCGAGGTTCTTGGCGCTCTGGGCGAAGGTGACGGTCCCCATCCAGGGCTGGTCACCGGTATTGACGCACCGGTAGACCCAGCGCGAAACCTGGTTGTCTGGACCGCGCTGAACCTCGAGCTCGACGTAGCCCTTGCAAGCGCCGAAGCCCGAAAACTCAGCGGCCAAGGTTTCGAGGGGGGCGGTCACGTCGGCAAGGCCTCGCTCGAAGGCCGCGTGCTGTCCCCGCACCACGAGCTCTGCCGCGTTGAGCGCCTGAGCCATTTCCGCGACTTCGGCATTCGAAGACGAGCCATTCGCAAGGATGTCGCTCATCGACTTCAGAAAAGTCCCGGTCGCCGTGAAGTCAGAGAACCGCTCGACTCTGGCCAGACGTTGCTCCGATTCCTGGAGGGCACTCGTCACCTTCGCAGCGTCGCCACAGAGGTCAGCGCCGGTACGGGCGTTGGCGATGCGCTCGGGGACGGCCTGCCGAAGTGCGCTCACCCGGTCATTGACGGTGACCAACAGGCGCTCCAGCTCGGCGTGCTGTCGAAGGACCTTGAATGAAGGAAACTTTGCCTCGAGCATCGCGCGCGGATCGGCGAGCTGAGCCCGCAGGGTCTCGCCCGCTGCCACGAAAAACTGGCTGCGTTCCTGATAGTCGGACGCCGGGTCGCCCGCGGTGGGGTTGCAGTAAATCAGGGAAGCCCGCTGACGAACCGCGGACACCTCGTCGGCGCCCGCGGTGAGGAGCGACTCGCGCATCGTCTGCACCAGCTTCGACTGCCCGGGCACGAGATCCGAGACCTTCACGAGGAGCTGTTCAACGTCCTCGGGGAAGCGTGCCTCTGCCTCGTCGATGCGCTTCCACTCTTCGATGAAAGCCTCACGTGCAGGAGAAATCTGGGCCTGAAGAGCGGCGTGCCCCTCGATCGCGCTGACGCCGGCGGCGGTGAGGGTGGACCCGGTCAGCTCGAAGCCATCGCCTTCCACCAGGCGACGGGCATCGACACGGACGTGTGTCGCATGATGTTGCCCCTGGTAGGGCTGCCCTGGAGCGGCGTGACCGCTGCCGACCACCGGGTGATACTGGCGCCAGGTGACCGCGACTCGTTCATCGGGAACCAGACGGGCCACCACCTGTTCGTCCGCCCGGGCATGCAGTTGAGTGCAGTCATCGGTTCCCCGCCCCGACTCGCATTGAAAGTTTTGAACCTGACCCAGAACCGCCTTGGTCGAGTCCTCCGCGGGAACCGCCACCGTCCCTTGGGCCTTCACTTCCAGTTCGGAGCGGTCCGCGAGCGTGCGACCAACCGTGGTGGTGACGTGAAGGGGAGAAATGGTCATGGCGAATGACTCCGGTTTGGTTGAGGGCGAAGGCGGCCTCGATTGAAGATTGTCGGCCAGGCCCCCGGGGAGTTTCTTGATTTCTCTAAAACCAAAAATTTCCAGTAAAAACGGAGACTTGGCGGCGACTTGGTTCCGCAGCTTCCACGTTCTTCGAGGGCTGACACTTCAAAATTCGGTCCGGCCGTCGGCAACAAATTATCAGGCTCTAAGACAATGAAGAATCAACGCTTTCCATCCCTCAGGGAGTTCCAGATGCTCAAACCCCTTCAGAACAGTCCTGGCTCCATCGCTTCGGCAACCAAGACACAGAAGCCTACGGTAGAACAGGTTGTTAAGTTCGCGTGGAAGACGGTTCTCGCTTCGGCCGCGTTGTCGTCATTTGCCTCAGCGACTTCCAGCTCACCTGCAGAGACGGTGCTGGCTCCCTCGGAACGGCACATCTCCCTGGCTCAGCAGGACGTCCACCCCGTTTCGCAAAGCATCTTTGCCAAGGGGAACGTCGCGCTGGACGCGGCGGGAGTTTATGAGCTCAACAACTGGATCAGGAAGGACGGCGACAATTTCAGAGTGGTTTATGTGAACTCCGGCGACACCTCGCTGGACAGTCTCAAAACCATACTCACGGATGTGTTGGGCGACATCAACAACATCGCCCCCGCTTTGTTTCATGGTTCGATTGGTGTGCAAATGACGCCTGGAAAAACCGTGGAACAAGTTGTTCCCCTCATTCTGAATGACCGTGGCGCCCGGATGCCTGAGGTCGAGAAGGCCGTGACCGAGGCTGCACGAGAGTCAATCGGGCAGGGAATGAACCCCACCGAAGCCGTTCGCAACGCCCTGGAGGAGGC
>JAYUUC010000591.1:0-9883 GCA_043755105.1 Myxococcales bacterium | reverse complement strand
GCGCGGATAGAAGTGACAGCCCTCCGGAAGGGCTTCGAACAGCGCCGCCCCCACCGCATCATCCTCGCTGCCGCAGCAGACCCGACCCAGTGCTTGCGCCTCCCGGAGCAACCGCGCCAGCTCATCTACCCCTGCGGCGGAGGCGGGCTTGAGCTCGAGGTTGAACTTGAGCTGGGGGAAGGCGCCCAGCACCTCGGTGAGAAGGGGGATTCGCACGCCCCGACCGCGAAAGGGAAACTGCCGGCCGTCGAGGGTGAAGCGGTATCCCGCGTCGACCTCGCAAAGCTCCGAGTAGCTGAGCGCAGAAATCGGCCCGGTGGCATCGGTGCAGCGTTCGAGCGTGCCATCGTGGGCCACGATCAGCTGGCCGTCGAGGGTGAGCTGAACGTCGAGCTCGAGCATCTGGGTGCGGTACTTCTCAACCGCGGGCCGGAATGCGGTGAGGGTGTTCTCCGGGGCCAGCTTCGCCCCGCCCCGGTGAGAGATGTGCAAGGTGGGCGAGAGCCATTCGAAGAAGCGGTGCTTCACTGGCCCTTGAACGCCGGCGCCCGCTTCTCGTTGTACGAGCGAATCCCTTCGGCGGCATCCTCGCCGGTGAACAGCCGCTGTTGCAGCTCGCGCTCCAGCGACAGCCCTTCGGCGAGGCCGACGTCGAGCCCGGCAATGACCGAGCGCTTGATCAGCCCCACCGCACGAGAGGCACGCCGCGGAGGCACGAAGGTGCCAGCATAGGCCAGCGCTTCGGCGAGAAAGTCCTCACCGCTCGCCACCCGATTCACCAGGCCGAGGGTGACGGCTTCGTCCACCCCGAAGGTACGGCCCTCGACCATCAGCTCGATCGCGCGCGAACGGCCCACCAGGCGCGCCAGCCGCTGGGTGCCTCCGGTGCCGGGGAGCACGCCCAGGTTCACTTCCGGCAAGCCGAGCTTGTAGTTGCCACGGGCGGCAAAGCGGAGGTCGGCGGCCAGGGCAATCTCCAGGCCTCCGCCCACGCAGTGGCCGTTGATCGCCGCGATCACCAGCTTCGGGGTCTGCTCCAGCCTCTGCAGCGTCTCGTTGGCGTGAAGGCAGAAGTAGTACTTGAAGGTGGGGTCCACCTCTTGAAGCATCTGGATGTTGGCCCCGGCGGAGAAGAACTTCGGTCCTGCCCCGGTGAGCATCAGAACGTGCGCAGCAGGGTCGAAGCGGGCGCGAAGCACCGCATCATCGAGCTGGCGCATCATCGCGTAGCTGTAGGTGTTGGCTGGAGGTTCATTGAGCGTGAGCACCGCGACCCCGGCCTCGAGCCGGTACTCGACCAGCGTCTGGTCTGATGCCTTGGTCCAATCGCGCCGCTCGCTCATCGCTGCGTGCCTCCGTCCCAGCGTTCCACCGTCACCGCGATTCCCTGACCGACGCCGATGCACATCGTCGCCAACCCGCGGCGCGCGCCTCTTCGGCCGAGCTCATGCACCAGGGTGGTGAGGATGCGCGCCCCGCTCGCGCCCAGCGGGTGTCCGAGAGAAATTCCCCCGCCATTGACGTTGACCTTCTTCTCGTCGAGGCCGAGCCCGCGGATGCAGGCAATCGCCTGGGCCGCAAACGCTTCGTTGAGCTCGATCAAATCAAGGTCTGCTGCCGACCAACCCGCAGCGGCGAGCGCCTTCTTCGTCGCCGGAATCGGCCCCAGGCCCATCATCCGCGGGTCCACTCCCGCGGTTCCCGAGCTGACGAAGCGGGCCTGGGCGCTTTTCCCCAGCCGCTTCGCCGCGCCCTCGCTCATCAGCAGCACCGCGGAGGCGCCGTCGTTGAGGGTGGACGAATTTCCTGCCGTCACCGTGCCCCCCGCCCGGAACGCGGCCTTCAGGGTGGCCAGCTTCGAAAGCGAGGTGTCGGCGCGGGGACCTTCATCCTCCGAAACCCAAAGCGAGGGGCCCTTGCGCTGCGGGACTTCGACCGGCATCAGCTCGGCAGCGAAGGTCTTCGCCGCGATCGCCGCGACGGCCCTGCGGTGCGACTCGAGCGCGAACTGGTCCTGGTCTTCGCGAGAAATCTTCAGCTCGGTGGCCACGTTCTCGGCGGTCTCGCCCATCGCCTCGAGCGGAAAGAGCGCCTCCATTCGCGGATTCGGATAGCGCCAGCCCAGCGCGGTGTCGAACAGCTCGGCCTTGCCGGTGGCAAACCCCTCCGCGGGCTTGGGCATCGACCAGGGAGCGCGGGTCATCGACTCCACGCCGCCGGCAATCACAATCTCCGCTTCGCCAAGGCGAATTTGGCGGCAACCTTGAATCACTGCTTCGAGGCCGCTGCCGCAGAGCCGGTTGACGGTGGCCGCCGGAACCGAGTGGGGCAGGCCGGCGAGCAGCAGCGCCATCCTCGCCACGTTTCGGTTGTCCTCTCCTGCTTGATTCGCGCAGCCGAGATAGACCTCGTCGACCTGTTCGCCGGCGATTCCGGCGCGGGCAAGCAGCGACCGGATCACGCCGGCGGCGAGGTCGTCGGGTCGAACGTCCTTGAGCGCTCCGCGGTGTCGTCCGATCGGGGTGCGGAGCGAATCGATGATCAACGCCTCAGCCATGTCGTTCCGGCTCCTTCGCTCCTGGCAGCAACACCACGTTGCCGAACTGCAATCGATCTTCGAGAAGCTTGTGGCCCGCGGCGGCATCGGCGAGCGGCAGGGTGCGGTCCAGCACTGGCTTCAACTTGCCCGCTTCCACCAGCTCGAGAATTCGAAACAGGTCGCCCTTCGAGCCCATCGTCGAGCCGAGCAGCGAGATCCGCTTGTAGAAGAGTACCCTCAGGTCGAGACGAACGTCGTGACCGGCGCTGGCGCCACAGGTGACCAGTCGGCCTCCATAAGGAAGGCAGGCGACGCTCTTCTCGAAGGTCTCGCCACCGACGTGCTCGAAGACCACGTCGACCATCTTCCGTCCGGTGAGCCGCTTCACCTCGGCGAGAAAATCGGTGCGCGCGTAGTTGATGACCTCGTCCGCGCCGAGCGCCTTCGCCCGGGCCAGCTTCTCGTCGGTGGAAGCAGTGGCGATCACCGTCGCCCCAAGCAGCTTGGCGATCTGCACCGCGGCGCTGCCCACCCCCGAGCCCGCTGCCTGGATCAACACCGTCTCGCCCAGCCGCAGCCCCGCGCGCCGGACCAGCATCGTCCACGCGGTGAGAAAGGTGAGGGGAACACAGGCCGATTCGGCGAAGGAAAGGTTCGGGGGCTTGCGGAGCACGTTTTGCCGCGGCACCCGCACCTTCTCCGCATAGCCGCCGGCCACATGCTCTCCGAGAATGCGGTAGCTGCGGCAGAGGTTGTCATCGCCGCGAAGGCAGGCCTCGCACACCCCGCACGAGAGACCGGGGTTGATCACCACCTCGTCGCCGACGTTCAAATCCGTCACGCCGGCGCCGAGCTGTTCGACCACGCCTGCGACATCGCTTCCGAGCACGTGAGGAAGCTCGAGCTTCAGCCCCGGCCACCCTTGCCGGACCCAGATGTCGAGATGGTTCAGCGCCACCGCTTCGACGCGCACCACCACCTCGCGCGGTCCCGGCTGCGGATCGTCGAGCTCGCAGAGCTCGAGCACGCTCGCATCTCCATGTTTTTTGAAGGCAATTGCCTTCATCGGGGGGCTCCCTTGCCGCTGGTGGGTCGGCGAACGTATAAGTCCGCGCCCTCGAAGGACCCGGTCATGTCGCGAAGGCTTCTAAGGGCCCGGGCCGGGAAAATCCACAGGAGAAGAACCGATGCAATTCAACAACTACCGACCCGCGGTGATGCTGGTCTCTGCGCTTTCCCTTCTCGCCTGTGGACCGAGCCGCTCTAGCCCCGACGCGGGCAAGGGGAACAATGGCCCCGACGCCGGCTGCACCTCCAACTGTGACGACGGTGGAACGCCTCCGGTGGTGGTTCCCGACGGCGGCAACCCCGACCCGGACGGCGGCACCACGGTCCGCGAGCTGACCCTCGCGCAGGCGAAGAAGGCGACGTTCTGCACCGACCGGATCCGGGTCAAGGGCCTGGTCGTGGTCGCCGTCGATTCCATCAGCAAGCCCGGGACCAATGGCGACTTCAGTACCCAGTTCTGGGTCGCCGACCCCGCGAACCCCACCGAGGGCATTTACGTCGACCGGTTCCACGCCGACGTTCCCACCACCTACAAGCCGCAGGCAGGCGACGTGATTGACGTCGAGGGCTACCTCGGCACCGAGTCCAAGTTCAATGACCGCAATGGCCATCGGTTCACCCTCAAGAGCCAGTTCGGCTGCAAGCCGGTGGGCACCGGCACGCTGGTGATCACCCCCCAGAGCCCCACCGCTCCTCTCAGCGACAACGCCGCGCCCTCGGGCTTCGGCAATGCCGTCAACGGCACCGTCAAGGCCAACCCCGAGCTGGCGGGAACGCGGGTTCACATTCCCGGTCCGCTCACCCTCACCAACCCCAGCCCCGCGGCCTTCAAGCGCGTCTCGCTCTATACCGACGACACCGTCTACTTCGGCTTCGAAGTCACCGGCGGAATCCTCGTCAACAACTACAGGACCTTCGGCACCAGTCCCACGGACGGTGGGGCTCCCCGTTGCGACTGGCGTGCGGTCGCCAACGATGGTGGCAGCGTGACCTTCGACAACGGCATCAGCGGCGTCTGGGATTCTTACACCCACGCCCCTTGCACCGACGGCGGCACCGCATCGGGCTGTCGACGCAACGAGGGCTTCGTGCCCGGCGCCGACGCCGGCTACACCTTTGTCCTCTACCCGCAGGACTGCGCCAACGACCTCGCCGGGCACTGAAGGGTTCACCGTGTCCACGCTCCGCGCCTCGATCTCCGAGGGAATCGGCCACATCGAGCTGAACCGGCCCCTCGTCCGCAACGCCATCAACCTCGAGATGGTGGGGGAGTTCACCACCCTGCTCGAGCTGTGGTCGGGGAACGAGGGGCTCAAGGTTGTGGTGCTCTCTGGTGCGGGCGGCAAGGCCTTCGCCGGAGGTGCAGACATCGCGGAGCTGCGTGAGCGCACCCACCGCGAAGCGTTCTTCTCGCTCAACGCGGTTCTGTTCCAGAAGCTGGAGGATTTTCCCCGGCCCACGGTGGCGGCGATCGACGGGTTCGCGCTCGGCGGAGGACTCGAGCTGGCGCTGGCGTGCGATCTCCGGGTGGCGTCGAAAAGCGCACGGGTTGGCCTGCCCGAGACCACGCTGGGCATCTACCCGGCGGCGGGTGGCACCTGGAGACTTCCCCGGTTGGTCGGCCTCGGCCGCGCCAAGGACCTGGTGTTCACCGGTCGAATCCTCGACGCCGACGAAGCCTTTGCCCTTGGGCTGTTCGAGCGGCTGGTGGAGAGCGATGCCCTCGAGGCGGCTCTGGCGCTCGCCGGGCAGATCGCCGCCAACGCTCCGCTGGCGCTTCAGGTGGCGAAGGTCTCGCTCAACGCCCTCGCCCGGGGGCCCGACGCGGGGCCGATCGAACGGCTGGGGCAGGCGCTGCTGTTCGACTCCCCCGAGAAGCAGGCGCGGATGAGCGCCTTCCTCGAAAAGCGGGCCAAGAAGTAGGTCGGACCGGGCGGTCGGTCTCTGCTAGCTTCGCCCTCCGATGGACTCGAACTTCGTAGGCATTCTCGGCGCGGGCACCATGGGCCACGGCATTGCCCAGGTCTTCGCGCAGGCCGGCTTTCGCACCGCGCTCTATGACGTCACCCAGGAGCTGGCGGAGCGGGGCGTGGTCCGTGTGGGCGATACGCTCCAGACCGGCGTCGACAAGGGCAAGGTCACCGCCGCCGCACGTGAGGCCGCCTTGTCGCGGCTCTCCGCCACGTCCCAGCTCGAGGCGCTGAGTGAGTGCGCGCTGGTGATCGAAGCGATTCCCGAGAAGCTCGAGCTGAAGCAGCAGGTGTTCGGAAAGCTCTCGGCGATCTGCGCTCCGGAAGCTTTGCTCGCTTCCAATACCAGCTCGCTCTCGCTCACCGAGATTGCCGCCGCCGCGCGCCACCCGGAGCGGGTGGTGGGGATGCACTTCTTCAACCCCGTGCACCTGATGAAGTTGCTCGAGCTGGTGCGCGCCTTTCAGACCTCGGACGCCACCGTGGCCCTGGCCCGGGGGTTCGCGGAGCGCATTGGCAAGCAGGTGGTCGAGGTCAAGGACCACCCCGGCTTCGCCTCGACCCGGCTGGGAATTGCCCTCGGGATGGAGGCCATTCGCATGGTCGAGGAAGGGGTCGCTTCCGCGGCGGACATCGACCGGGCGATGGAGCTCGGCTACGGCCACCCGATGGGCCCGCTCAAGCTCACCGACCTGGTAGGCCTCGACGTGCGGCTGGCGATCGCCGAGTACCTCCATGCGGAGCTGGGCAGCCCGACCTTTCGACCGCCACAATTGTTGAAGAAGATGGTCCGGGCTGGGAAACTGGGTCGCAAGTCTGGCCAGGGGTTTTACAAGTACTGATTTTGGATCCGACCCAACAGCACGCCGCGAGGTTCGGCAAGTACCAGCTCCTCAACCGCCTCGCGGTCGGAGGCATGGCCGAGCTGTTCGTGGCCCGCGACAGCACCACCCACGAGCGGGTGGTGATCAAACGGATCCTCCCGTACCTCGCGCGCGAGGAGGGCTTCGTCCAGATGTTCCTCGACGAGGCCCGCATCGCTTCGCAGCTTCATCACCCCAACATCATCCAGATTCACGAGCTGGGAAATCTCGAAGGGTCGATCTTCATCGCGATGGAGTACGTCGAAGGGGCCGACCTTCGGCGGCTGCTTCAAGAGGAGCTCAAAGCGGGCAGGGTGATGCCCTACAACCTCGCCGCCTTCGTGGTGTCCAAGGTCTGTGCCGGGCTGTTCTACGCCCACAATCGGGTCGGTCGCGATGGCAAGGCGATGGAGATCGTCCACCGCGACATCAGCCCCCAGAACGTGATGCTCGGCTTCGACGGCGCGGTGAAGCTGGTGGACTTTGGCATCGCCAAGGCCGGTGCGCTGATGCACCAGACCAAGCCGGGAATCATCAAGGGGAAGTTCTTCTACCTCGCTCCCGAGCAGCTCACCCAGGAGCGCACCGACCACCGCGCCGACCTCTTCTCGCTGGGCGCGATGCTCTACGAGCTGACCACCGGGAAGACCCCCTTCGAACGGTCCGGAAACGAGGCGGTGATCTACGCCATTCGCACCGAAGAGCCGGTGCCGCCGCATCAGCTTCGGCCGGATTACCCCAAGGCGCTGTCACAGATCGTACTGCGCTGCCTGGTCAAGGACAGGTCCCGGCGCTACCAGAGCGCGGCTGAAATTCAGCAGGACCTTGAACGCTACCTGCGGACGGTCCCCACCACCGATGCGCCCGCGGTGGGTCGGTTTGTCACCGCCCTCACCGGCAGCGAGGCCGACGAGGCCACCATGCTGGCGGTGCCCGAGATGCTCGCCGAGGCGCGGGCCGCGATCGCCGCAGGAGCCCTCGCCACTGCGTCCTCGACCGAGAACCCTGAGGTGCGTCGCAGCGATTCGCAGGCCTCGAAGCCGTTCGCCCAGTTCGAGGGTTCCTCGGCCGAGCCCCGGACCTTGATGGCCCGCCCAGCGGACCTCAGCGAGGACACCCAGGCTCCGCCCTCGCCCCTGTCACCGCCGCCCGCCCGAAAACCGTCTGGCCCCGATTATGCGCGGGCGGGCGAAGCCGAGAACACCGAGACCGGAGAGGGGCCTCCGGGAGCACCTGCGCTCCGGCCTTCATCGCCGCCTCGGCCGACAGCTCAGGCGCCCAGCCTTTCCCCCGAGGCTCGGACGGTTCACGCTCGGCCCGCGAGGCCCTCCCACGAGGACTTTCCGATTCCGCCGGCAAGGCAGGCGAAACCCCGGGCCTCGCGGTCGAACCTGGCCGATGCGTGGAAGAGCCCGGTCGTTCTGGCGGTGGTTGCGTTCTGCGTGATCGCCCTGGGGGGCCTGTTCTATCGCCACTTCAATCCTCGTCCCCCCGCGCGAACGACGGACGAGGGCGTCGCTCAGCACACAACGACGTCCCCGGCTCTTCCTTCTCTGAAGGAGGACGTGGCCGTCGTCCCGCGGCCACAAGGCGAGCCCCCCCGCCTGCCAGAGCACGAGCGTGACGCGGGCCCCGCGGCTGTTCCCGTACCGGAGTCGGCGGTCGCTCAGACGAAGCCCGAAGCCACGCCGCCGAAGCCGGAATCCCGCGTGGCGGCCTCCGAAGCAAAACCCAGATTGGGCAAGGTCACCTTCAAGGCGCCCGGCGGCACCCGCATCGTTCATGGGGGTCGTCGGCTCTCGCCTGGCAAGTCCTACGCGTTCCCCTTCGGAACCCTCAAGGTCCGGGTGCTCTGTCCGGCGCGGCCGGGCAAGAAGGGATTCGAAATGAACGTGACGCTCAAGGTCGGCGCGGGCTCACAGACCGAGCGGCTCTGCAAGGGCCGCTGAACTCCGCTCAAGGAAGAATCAATCCTCCCGGGCGGGTCCGTTCTTTCGGAGCGACGGGTTCGAGGCGCTCGCCCGGAGCGGGGAGCGGTTGCCCGGCTCGGCTTCGCTGGGTGAGCAGCAGCACCTTCTCGAACAGGAACTCGCCGAACCGGGAACTTCCGGGAGCGCCGTGAAACAGCCTGCGGGCTTCCGCGCGCGCGATCGCAGCCGGTTCCGGACGGTGGGTGTTCTCGAACAGCTCGGCGATTTGCCACAGCCGTTGGGCATAGAGCTGCTTCATCGGCGCAGTGAAGAACGCCACCGCGGCGGCGATGAACCGCAGCCGTACCTGCTCGTTGCGCTGGACTTCCGAGAGCTCGATCACGCTGTGCAACTGCTCGTCGAGATGCCCGGAGAGCACCCGAAGCTGCTCTTCGGGAGGAAGCCAGGAGGCGAGCTCGGGCTCCTGGTGAAGCGTGTGCCCCTGGACGGCTCGGCGTTCGTCCCCTTCCTCCGGATGAGGGAGCGGCGGCGCCACGCCCACCGGCGGCGCATCAAGGTGACGGAGCGCATCCTCGGAGCCCTTGGGGAAAGGAGTGCGGGTGGCGAGGTTGAGGGCCCCCGCGATCGACAATAGCTCGCGGGCCCGCTCGAGGCTTACCTCCAGCAGCGATGCGGTGCCCTGGCGCAGGGCCCGCAACTGCCGGCGGTAATCCCCCCGGCTGAGCTCGCCGCGGTCGAGCTGAAGGATGCCCGCCTCGTCGGTGAACACCACCTGGAAGGTCTCCAGCCCACCTCCGCGAAGAGGCCGGACCACCATCATCGCCCGCTCGCCGGTCCCGGTGACGGTCGAGAGAAGCGACGGCAATTCCTCGGGCGCGGCAGCGACTTCGGCCCTGGGAGCGCTCTCTTCCCGCGCAGGTTCGGCAACCTCTACTCCGCGGGACCGCAGCTGGTAGATCGCCTTCCTCGCGGCCTTCGCCAGCGCCTTTTGCTTCGAGCTGGCCAGCGCTTCCGCGAGGGGGCTCGCGCCGGACTGTACGGCGGCCTCGAGGACTGCCAGGGCGAGCGGCTCGGGGAGCGACTCGACCTCCGCGGAGGGGGCCGATGCCGGATTTTCCGACCATCGACGCGCCTGCGCGAGTTGCTCCGAGGTATGCGGGACCACCTCTTCGCCAGCGCGAAGCGCGGCGAGGGTCTTTTTCGGATCGAGCGTCTTCATCGCGCCACCCATAGCCCAGTTCTCGGGTGTGCGGTGACGACGGTCCAACCGTCGGCCAGCACCTTCGTCTCTGCTCTGCCGAGGTGCATCTCGAGGGGCGGACCGTGCATCGACTTGCCGATTCCGTGTCGTCCGTAATCGCGCACCACGCTGCAGCCTTCTGTCTTCGCCAGCTCTTCGATCGCCGCGCCGATGTCCCCGGGATGCAGCCGCTCGTCGGGGCGCGGGACGGGCCTGTCGACAGAGTCTCAGCGGCGGCGAACCAGCCAGAAGGGTCCTTCGTGGGCAACCAC
>JAYUUC010000590.1:0-9889 GCA_043755105.1 Myxococcales bacterium | reverse complement strand
ACGCTTTCCCAGGAGCCCACCCACTGCCTGAGGCTCTCGCTTCCGGACGACGGGTTGACCACTTCTTCCCGCTCGCGGGTGTCGCTGTTCTTCACCGTCGACACCTGCGAGGGAAAGCCAATCGCCGGGCTGTCGGCAAACCAGTTCGAGATTTTTGAAGATGGCAGCCCGGTCTCCACCTTCGAAAGCCAGAAGACCGTGCAGGCCAAGGGGCAGCGGTTCCGGATGTATTCGATGGTCCTTCTCGACCTCTCCGGCAGCATCCTCCGCAGCGGCAATTTTCCCGCGCTCCGCGATGCAGCGATGCTCTACGTCGACGAGGTACTCGCGGCGGGTCAGACCGAAGGTCAGCGGGTTGCAGTGTTCGCTTTCGACGGGCGCCCCTCCCTGATTCCGGTGGTCGATTTCACCAACGACGCGGCGGCACTCAAGGCCGGCATCCAGGGCCTCGGCAAGACCGAGTGTCAGACCAACGCCGACTGCGCTGGCTTCAGCGATCGTCGGGCCTGCGCTGGCTGGCTCTGCGTTGACGACTCCACCAACCTGAACGGCGCCGTGGTCCAGGGCGTCGATCGGGTGGAACGGATGCTCGAGGTGGAGAAGGACATCGCCTTCAAGGAAGGGGCGCTGGTGCTGTTCACCGACGGAACGGATCAAGCCGCTCGGGTCAGCGCCGCCGCCGCCCAGTCCAAGGTTCAGGGCTCGCGCACCCATACCTTCGCGATTGGTCTCGGCGGGGAGATCGACGAGGCGTCGCTGAGTCGCCTCGCCCGGGACGGGTTCCGGCCTGTGGCTCAAGCAGGAGAGTTGAACTCGGCCTTCAAGGCGATCGCCGCCGACGTGCTCGGCCTCGCCAACCGCTTCTATCTGCTCGAGTACTGCTCACCGAAGCGCAGCGGCAGCCACATGCTCAAGGTGACCGCGACCGTGCCCAATCCTTCCCTGTCCGCGATGGGAGGCGTGCCGCTCACGGGCTCGATTTCCCGGAGCTTCGACGCGACCGGGTTCGAGTCGGGCTGCGCGCTGTAAGCCAGACGGCGGATTCTAGCCATCTCGCTGCGTCTATGCCGGTGGCTCGACCTTGGCCTGTTCCTCGGCGATCTCCTGGCGGACCTTCGTCATGTCCAGCCCCTTGACCTGGGTGACCAGGTCCTCGAGCGCCGTTGCAGGCAGCGCACCGGCTTGCGAGAACAGCAGCACTCCGTCTCGGAACACCGCGAGGGTGGGAATACCGCGGACCTCGAAGGCCGCCGCGAGCTCCTGGTTGGCCTCGGTGTCGACCTTGCCGAAGACGATTTCAGGGTGCTTCGCCGCCGACGCTTCGTAGACGGGCGCGAACGACCGGCAAGGGCCACACCACTCCGCCCAGAAGTCGAGGAAGACAATGCCATCCTTGATGACGGTGTCCTTGAAGTTGGCCCCCGTGATTTCGATCGTCCCTGCACCCATGTGTTGCCCCTTCGTTCTTGGGCCGGCGTCGCGCCGGCGCGGAGACTTACCCGTGGTAGACGCGTGACGCGACGATCTTCCCGGCTCGGATGTCGAACACCTCGGCGACCCTCATCGGCGCCTGGTCAGGAGCATGGCGAAGGTACTCGAGAAATACCCGTTCCTCACTGGCAGTAAACCCTCGCTCTTCGTAACGAAGGCCGGGCACCCGCGCATTGGCCTCGGACCACCACGCAGCGAGCGAGTCCTTGCCCTTCAGCTCGCCCCCTGTGTCGGCATGCCGCTCACGGATCTTGGGTGAGGTGTGGGTGGCCTCTTCGTCGTAGAGGGCGACCAGGCGGGGGACGTCGTGGGCGTTGAAGGCCCGAAGCCAGGCACGGGCGATGTCCAGGTTCGATTCAATCGACATGGGGCTGTGGGTTTAACACGCCTATTGTGCGCTCACCCCTTCTGCGTGCAGAGCGGTATCCTTCCTCCCACGATGAGACGTGTCGCGCTGCTGGGCTTGGTCCTAGGTCTCACCCGCTGCACCTGCGGAAGTCCGGAGATCCGTCCCGGCGCAGTCAGGGTCCAGATTGATTACTCCGGCTTCCGGCCGGGATGTGTCGAGCTGCTCGCCTCGGATGCCAATGCCCCCGAGCGGAATACGACGGTCGAGCTGCTCCCGAAGTCCCCGGCCGCCGACGGTCAATGGATAGTGGCGGTGTACCGGCCCGACGGCTGGAGTGACCAGCTGCGTCTTTCGGCCCGCGCCCACGAGCAATCGTGTTCAGGCGCGGTGGTGTTCGAGCGGGTCGAGCCCACCCACTTCAATCCGGGAGCGGTCACCGAGGTCGTGCTTCAACTCCAAGCAGTCGATGCCGATGGGGACGGCTACGTGGCGGTGGCCAAGGGAGGCACCGACTGCGACGACGGAAACGACCTCATTCACCCCGGGGCCACCGAGCTGTGCAACGCCACCGACGACAACTGCAACGGCAAGATCGACGAAGGAGTCCCTCCGGCCCCCTACTACGCCGATCTGGATCACGACGGCTTCGGTGCCGGGGCGGCGATGAGCGGCTGCGTGGTGCCTTCGGGCGACTTCGCCACGGTCGATGGCGATTGCGACGACCACAATCCCGCGATTCACCCCGGTGCCGCCGAGCTGTGCGATGGCAAGGACAATGACTGCGACCATGTGATCGACAATGGATTCGAGGTGGGGCAGGCCTGCGCTTCTGGCCAATGCACCGGGGCCTGGGTCTGTCAGGCCGACGGGACCCGTAGCTGCTCGACCGCGTCCATCCTTTGGTATCCGGACCAGGATCAGGACCATTACGGCGACAACAAGCAGACCGGGAAAACCGGCTGCACTGCCCCCGACGCCGGCTATGTGCCCAACGCGCTGGACTGCAATGACAACGACCCCACCATCTATGTCGGGGCCCCCGAGCTTTGCGATGGGAAGGACAACAACTGCATCGGCGGCGCCGACGAGGGCTACAACGTCGGTACGACGTGCACGGTTCAGGGCTGCTCGGGCAAGTTCTACTGCGTCGTGGCGGACGGCGGCGTGGCTTGTGACGCCCCGGCTCCGGTGATGGCGTACATCGACAGCGACCGCGACAACTTCGGTTCCAGCAGCACCGCGGCGACTCCAGTCTGCCCCCCAATCAATTTGGGTTCCGGCTTCAGCCTCAACAACACCGATTGCGACGATACCCGCAGCGCGGTCAACCCGAACGCGACCGAGCGCTGCAACAACATCGATGACAATTGTGTCAATGGCATCGACGAGGGGTTCAATCGGGGCACTGCCTGCGATGGCGGTGGCTGCGCCGGAACCATCGCCTGTGCTGCGGATGGCGGCACCCTGTGCGACACGGGCGGCGAGGTCTTGCTCTATGTCGACGACGATGGCGACGGCTTCGGGAAGAAAAGCCCCCCGGCACCGATCTGTGCCGTTCCCTCGCGTCGATACGTCACAGACCACACGGACTGCGATGACGGAGACCCGTTCACCAACCCCAAAGCCACCGAGATTTGCGACGGCCGTGACAACGATTGCGATGGAGCGGTGGAAGGACCCGGGGTTTGCCCCAGCACTCCTCCGGCGTGGACTTCCCGCTCCATCAACGGAGCGACCGAGCTACGGGCTGCCAGTGGCTGGGCCGATGGCTACCTCTGGGTGGGCGGGGCGTCCAAGGCCCTCTGGGTCCGCAACGGGAGCGATCCGTTCAACTCCCATCAGGGGCAATGCTCCTTCGACATCAATGCTGTCTGGAGTGACAGCAAGGGCAAGGTGTACGTCGGCGGAGGGAGCCGCCTTGCCAGTCACGATGGAGGCTCCACTTGTACCCTGGTGTCGTTGCCCTCTTCCGGATCCGTGAACATCACTTCCCTGGTTGGGCTTCCGGTGAACATCGGGAAGGACCTCTTCGTGGTGTCCAGCAACGGCGAGAGCTTCCGTTGGCAGAGCCAGATCCAAGCCCTTCCCCCGGTGAGCGCCTCGCTGAACGACGTGCATGGCATCTCGACCGAGACGCTGTTCGCCGTGGGTTCGGAGACGATCGGCGCCGTGGTTCAGCCACGGATTTTCCGCTTTGACGGTGCCAAGGGGCAGTGGATGGCGGAGACCCTCAGCGCCACCCTCTCTGCCGGGGCGCTCAACGGGGTGTTCGTGGTCAACGACCATCTTGCCTATGCGGTCGGCGACAAGGGCCTGTTCCTGAGCTGGAACGGGCAGGGCTGGGCGGCGTTCACCCCCTCGGTCCTGACCGTGGACAATTTCACCTCGGTCCTGGCGTTCGGCTCCTCGCAGATCTACGCCACCGATGACGGTGGGCATGTTTCTGCCTTCAACGGAAGTGCCTGGAACGTCGTCGTTCCGGTTCCGCCCGCGGGTTCCCCTTTGGGCCCGCTGCTGGACATCACCGGCACCTCGCCTGCGGATCTCTGGGCGGTGGGCAGGTCCGCCGGCGGCAACACCACCGGGCTGATCTGGCACTGGCCCCAGTAGTCGCCCAGGCAGAGAAGCAGAGCCCTTGGCAACGGCCGCGCGATGCGGCAATGGTGGCGGTTCTTTGACTCTCTACCGCGCCGCAGACCTGAGGCTTTCGTTTGGCAGTCGCACCCTCTTCGACCAGCTGACCTTCGTCATCGAAGAAGGTGAGCGGGTTGGCCTGGTCGGAGTCAACGGCTCCGGCAAGTCGACGCTGATGAAGATCCTCGCCGGCGCGGTGGTGGCCGACAAGGGCGAGCTTCAGCTTCAGCGCGGGGCCACCGTCACCTACTTGCCCCAGGAGCCGCAGTTCCCCGAGAAGGCCACGGTGGAATCAGAGCTCACCACCGCCGCCGGGCCGCTGCGGCAGGCGATCGCCTCGCACGCCGCGCTCGGCGAGAGGCTGGGCAGCGCGTCGGAGAACGAGCAGCCCAAGCTCCTCGAGCAACTCGGCAAGCTGTCGGACCAGATCGAAAGACTCGGCGGCTGGGACACCTCACACCAAGCCCGCAAGTTGCTCGACCGTCTTGGAGTGAAGGACTGGGAGCGGCCGATCCGCGAGCTCTCCGGAGGCGCGCGCAAGCGGGTGTCGATCGCCCGGGCGCTGCTTACCCGGCCGGACCTGCTGCTGCTCGACGAGCCCACCAACCATCTCGACGCCGATACCGTGGAGTGGCTGGAAGAAGAGCTCGACAGTCTTCCCGGCGCGCTGCTGCTGGTGACCCACGACCGCTACTTCCTCGACGACCTGGTGGACCGGATCGTGGAGATCGAACCAGGGGGAAAGATGAATTCTTACCCTGGCAACTACGAGGCATACCTCGAGCAGAAGCTGGTCGCCCTCGGCGAGGCCGAGCAGCAGCAGCACAAGAAGGACCGCTGGATCATGAATGAAGTGGCGTGGCTGCGCCGGGGTCCGGAGGCGCGCCGCACCAAGAGCAAGGCGCGCATCGACCGGGCCCGCAAGCTGCTCAACGAGCGAGGCTTTCAGCGGCCCAAGGTCGCGGCGCTGCAGGGCGTCACCGCGCCCAGGCTCGGGCATACGGTGCTCGAGACCCGCAAGGTGACGAAGCGCTTCGGCGATCGAAAGATCCTCGAGGACGTCGGCTTCATTCTCCAGAAGGGCGAACGGATTGGAATCGTCGGCCCCAACGGAGTGGGGAAGACCACCTTCCTGCGCGTCCTCCTCGGCCAGGTGCCACCCGATTCCGGCGAGCTGATTGTGGGGAAGACCACCCGCATCGCCTACTACGACCAGCAGCGGATGCAGCTCGACCTCGAGAAGACGGTCTACGAGGCCGCCTGGGACGACGACTGGGTTACCCTCGGGGAGCGAAAGGTCGCCCTCCGCGACTATCTCGAGGATCTGCTTTTTCCGGTCCCGATGCAGCGAATGCAGGTGAAGGCGCTCTCTGGCGGTGAGCGGAACCGGCTGCTGCTGGCGCGCATTTTCCTTGAAGCGCCCAACGTGCTCATCCTCGACGAGCCCACCAACGACCTCGACATCGTCACTCTCAACATTCTCGAGCAGCTCATCCTCAACTTCACCGGCAGCGTGTTGCTGGTGACCCACGACCGCTACTTCCTCAACAAGGTCGCGAGCAGCATCCTCGCCTTCGAAGGGGAAGGCCGGGTGGTCCGCTACGAGGGCAATTTCGACACCTATCGAACCTTGAAGGCCCAGGGAGCGGCGAAGGCCGCCGCGTCGTCGAAGCCAGGTGCCCCCGCAGCGTTGCCGAGCGCGCCCGTCGCTGCGGCGGCTCCGGCAGCGAAGAAGGTGAGCCGGCTGACCTACAAGGATCAGCGCGAGCTCGACGGAATGGAAGCGGCGATCGAAGCGGCCGAGTCAGCCCGCGCCCGGGTCGAGGCCCAGCTCGCCGAACCGTCGAATTTCTCCGACTCCGGAAGGGTGCGAACACTCCAGGCCGAGCTCGAGTCGGCGGGGGCGGCAGTGGAGCGGCTCTACCGAAGGTGGGACGAGCTGCAGCGGATGTAGTGCCCGCCGGACAACCTGCTAGCCCCCAACCGGTTCCCCCAACCGTGTATCCCGAGCGTAGGCCGTGAGGCCGAAGTCGAGGGACTCCACCTGGGATGAGCAATTTCTCTCGCTGCGGGTCCATCTGTTTAGCGTTCAGCCAAGGGTCCTCCCTCGACTCTGCCTCCGGCGACGCTCGGGATGCACGGGGTTCGGTTGCGCGGGAGTTCTGAACTCTCGGAAGCTCGACCTCTAACGGTTGATCTTCGCCAGCTCGTTCCGGCACGCGCTGCACAGGGACAAGCCCTTCCGGTCCAGCTCGTGGGTGGAGTTGGCGAGGAACATCACGCAGCGGTTGTCCTCGCAGTACGACAGACCAAGGAGATGTCCGGTCTGGTGCACGGTTTCAATCTGCGTTCGGCGCTTCAGCACCTCACCTTCAGCGCCGACCTTGAGTCGGAACACCGAGACCACCGCTACCTTCGTCTCTCGGTCTGCCTCGCCGAACACGAAGGGCGACTCGGGAATGAAGAGGTCGACGTCCGTGAGCCCGAGCACGAACTTTTGCCCCGGCTCGAGCAGCGGCACCAACCGCCGCATGATGGCATTCGAGTGGAACTGGTTGCGGTCCTTGTTGAAGGCGTAGCCCGGGCCCTGCAGCTGCGAGTTCCCGTGGACCACCGTCACTCCCAGCTGGGTCGAGAGCGGCTCATCGAGATCGCGGGCCAGCGCCGGGGGCGGAGAACCCAGCGTCACCACTTGAATCACTTTGCCCGGCATCGGGAGTTCCTTTCGCACGAGCTGGTTGGGGCGCAAGGATTCGAACCTTGATAGCGGGCTTCAAAGGCCCGCGTCCTGCCATTAGACGACGCCCCAGTAGCGTCTTGCACCCGTGCGTAACCTTCGATGATCCCTAATTAGATGTCCAGATTCTGCACATCAAGGGCATTCTTCTCGATGAACTCCCGGCGGGGTTCCACCGCCTCTCCCATCAGCCAGGAGAAGATTGCGTCGGATTCAACGATGTCGTCGACCTTCACCTGAAGCAGGGTCCGCCGGGTGGGGTCCATCGTCGTCTCCCAGAGCTGCTCCGGGTTCATCTCGCCCAGCCCCTTGTACCGCTGGATGTTGAGCCCCTTCTGCGCGTCAGTGAGCGCCGCCTCGAGCACGTCTTGCACGCTGTGGGCGGTCTGCTCCTCGTCGCCCAGCTTCACCGCATAGGGGGCCGGCCCCAGGGTATCGAACGCATCCCGCAAGCTGAGCAGCTCGCGGTACTCCGGGGACGACAGGAACGCGTGGTCGAACACCGTCTCGCGGGGTGAGCCACTCACCTCGCTGCGGAAGACCAGCTTCTTCGACTGATGCTCGGGGTCGCCCTTGTGGAACACCTTCAGCTGCGGGAGCACGTCCGGCGTGCGCGCCTGCAGGTAGGGGTGCATCTTCTCCACTTCGTCGTTGAGCTTGTCGAGGTCGAGCAGCGTCTCGGCGTCGACGTGGGCGGACTGCACCATCGCGTCGATGATCCGCATGTCGCGGCGGTTGCCCAGCTTTTCCAGCCGCTGCTTGTAGGTAATGACCTTCTGGAGCAACTCCATCAGCGCGGCCCCGGTGAGCTCGACGGTGGGAGTAACCACCTTCATCCGCTCGCCGGCGATGCGCATCAGGTACTCGTTCTTCGAGTTGTCGTCCTTGAGGTAGGTGTCCTTCTTGTTGCGGGTCACTTTGTAGAGCGGCGGCTGGGCGATGTAGAGAAAGCCGTTGGTGATCAGCTCGGGCATCTGCCGGTAGAAGAACGTCAGCAGCAGAGTACGGATGTGGCTGCCGTCGACGTCGGCATCGGTCATCAGAATGATGCGGTGGTAGCGCACCTCCTGCGGCTTGTAGTCCTCCCTCCCGATGCCCGTCCCCAGCGCGGTGATCAGCGTCACGATTTCGTTGCTGGTGAGCATCTTCTCGAAGCGGGCCTTCTCGACGTTGAGAATCTTGCCCCGCAGCGGAAGGATGGCCTGATTGCGCCGGTCTCGCCCCTGCTTGGCAGAGCCGCCTGCGGAATCACCCTCGACGAGGTAGAGTTCGCTCTCGCTCGGGTCCTTCGACTGGCAATCCGCCAGCTTTCCGGGCAACGACGCGCCGTCGAGCACGCCCTTGCGGCGCACCGTTTCGCGGGCCTTGCGAGCGGCGATGCGGGCGCGGGTGGCGTCGCCGATCTTGGCCACCACCTTCTTCGCCGTTCCTGGATTCTCCTCGAGAAAGGTGCCGAGCGCCTCGTTGACCATCTGCTCGATCAAACCCTTGATCTCGCTGTTGCCGAGCTTGGTCTTGGTCTGCCCCTCGAACTGGGGATTGGGCAGCTTCACCGAGACCACCGCTGCCAGCCCTTCACGGGCATCTTCGCCAGTGGGCGCTTCCTTGAGGTCCTTCCAGAGCTGGTTCTTCTCGGCGTAGCTGTTGATGCTGCGGGTGAGCGCGCTCTTGAATCCGGAGAGGTGGCTGCCGCCTTCGTGGGTGCTGATGTTGTTGGCGAAGGTGAACACCCGCTCGTCGTAGCCATCGTTCCACTGCAGCGCGATCTCCAGCTGGACCTGGTCCTTCTCCGCGGTGAAGAAGATGGTCTTCTCGTTGAGCGCCTGCTTCGAGCGGTTGAGGTACTCGACGAAGGAGACGATGCCACCCTCGAACTGGAACTCGTGGCCCTTCGAGGTCCGCTCGTCGGTGATGGTAATTTTCAACCCCGCGTTGAGGAACGCGAGCTCGCGCAGCCGCTGCGAGAGGGTGTCGTAGTTGAACTCGGTCACCTCGAAGATGGTGGTGTCCGGCTTGAACGAGACCTTGGTGCCCCGGGTCGACGTGGTGCCGATCTCCGCCACCTGCTGCTGGGGAACGCCGCGGGCGTACTTCTGCTGGTAGACCTTGCCCTCGCGCTGGATCTCGAGATGAAGCCACTCGGAGAGCGCGTTGACGCACGAGACACCGACGCCGTGGAGGCCGCCGGAAACCTTGTAAGCGCTGTTCTCGAACTTGCCCCCTGCGTGAAGCTTGGTCATCACCACATCGACGGTGTCCATGCCCCGCACCGTCGGGTGCGGACCGACCGGAATCCCGCGGCCGTTGTCGGTGACCGAGATGGAATTGTCGACGTGAATCACCACCTGAACCTCGGTGCACACCCCGGCGAGCGCTTCGTCCACCGAGTTGTCCACCACTTCGTAGACGAGGTGGTGCAGCCCGTAGGTGGCGGTGTCGCCGATGTACATGCCGGGCCGCTTGCGAACGGCTTCGAGCCCTTCCAGAACGGTGATTGAAGCGGCTCCGTACTCGGCAGGCGGCTGGGGGCCCCGGGGCTCCGCGGCGAGGGTTTTTTCCATCAGTGGGGGTTCCTGTCTTGCGGCCGGAAGAGAGGTCAAGATGTAGCACTCCCGCGCCGCCACCGCAAAGGGGAACGAGGCCTTAACTGGTTGAAACGACAGAGAAACTGGCTGTGC
>JAYUUC010000589.1:0-3400 GCA_043755105.1 Myxococcales bacterium | reverse complement strand
CTCGATGCAGGCGGGGTCGTCGGTATAGGGAAGCACCACCGGAAGCCCGCCCGCCCGCGTCACCGCCTCTGCGTAGGCCACCTTGAGCTCGTATTGCGGCACCGGAAAGTCCGACCGGGTGAGCCCTTGGTCCGGGCTGATGCCGATGGTCGGTCGTCGGGCGGAGTGGCCGTGCGGCGAGTGGGTCCTCATGGGACGGGCAGGTTACTCAAACTCTTCCGGCTTCCCCACTTCCAAAGGCGTCGATCAGCGCACGGGTCCGCTGCATCAGATCCGCGGCCAGCAACAAATCCGAGCCCACCGCTGAACCATGGGCCCCGGCATTCGCGACCTGGCCCAGATTGTCCAAACCCAATCCTGCGATTGCCACCACCGGCAAGGGGCTGCTTCGACAGATTCGCTCCAGCCCTCCCAGGCCGAGGAGCGGCGCATTCACCTGCTTGGTCCGGGTCGCAAACACCGGTCCCAGCCCGACGTAATCCGCTCCCGCTCTGGCAGCCGCTCCGATTTGCTCCAGATTCCGGGTGGTGACGCCGATCACCGCGCCCGGGCCCAGCAGCTGGCGAGCCTCTGCCGGAGGCAGGTCGTCGTCGCCAAGGTGGACCCCGTGGGCCTGGCTGAGCAGCGCGTGGTCCACCCGATCGTTGATGAGGCAGAGCGCCCCGGCAGCCCGGCAGAGAGCGGTGACCTCGCGGCAGAGCTCGACGGCTTCCCTCTCGGCGGTGCGCTTGAGGCGCAACTGAAGCACCTGAGCCCCTCCGGCGAGGACCTGGCGGGCCAGCTCCGGCAGGGGCAAGTCGGGGCGCAGCCCGTCGTCGCAGAGGACGTAGAGGCCAGGAGGGAGTCGAGCTTTCAGCCACCTATCGCTTCGCACAGGAGCCACTGGTATAAGCCGCGCCTTCTTCAGACCCAGCACTTTTCCGGAGTCAGACCATGGCCGACAACATCCTCGATCCCAAGACCATCGATAAGCGCACCTACGAGCGCTACGTTCGCAACGGCCAGCTCGACGAGAAGGCATATGACAAGCACGTGAAGAGCCTCCCCGACGTCAGCGACAAGCTGGTCTCGGTGTCGACCAAGATGTCCGACGAAGACGAGATCGAAGACTCGCTCGGCGACGACGCCGCGGAATGAGCGCGGAGAAGCGAAGCGACAGCTTCGTCTTTCACGAGAGCGGCACGAAAGAGAAGCCGATCGAATTCACGACTTTCCTGCTCGGGTTGGCGTCGACGGCGGTCATTCACCTCGGACAGGCGCCCCACCCTGAAACGGGCATGTCCCGGGTAGATCTTCCGCTCGCCCGCCAGAGCCTCGAGCTGCTCGGCCTGCTGCGGAAAAAAACGGCTGGCAACCTCGAACCCGGCGAAGAGAAGTTCTTCGACGATCTGCTCGCCGACCTTCGGCTGCGGTACGTCGAGGCGGCGAAGCGATGAGGTCTGGAGCGGGACCGATGCCTGGCCCTGCTCCCCTGCCCGCGCGGGTCCGCCGGCTGGCCATCCTCAGCATGGGAGTGGCGGGATTGATCGGCATCGGCTCGGCCAACGAAGCCGCGATGCTCTCTAACCTCGACGCGCTTCGCGAAGTGCCTCTCGCCCGGTCCGGAGCCACGGTGCTGTTTGCGGACCGTGCGGTGATGGAGAAGGCGATGGAGGCGCAGGTGAACGCCCTCATTCTCGCCCTCAAGCCGATGGCGGCAGCGAGAGGCCTCACTCTGGCCGCGCTGGCGGTGGCCTCGGCCCTGGTGTTCGTCTCGGCGGGCAGGCTGCTGCGACCGGCGGGGCTCCCCCGCGAAGGCGCCCGGGCTCTGCTGGGAGGCTCGGCTATCGTCTCTGCCGTGCTTCGCACGCTCGATGGCGCTCAACTGGCCGCAGTGGCCGAAAAAGTGGGCCTCGCGGTGGGGAAACAGTTCGCCCTCTCCGAGCCCTACCGCGCCGACCCTGCCTCAGCCGAGGTGCTTCCTCGCATGATGGGGGTGGTGCTCACCGGCTTTTCGGTGGGCCTGACGGTCCTGATGGTCGGCGCACTCGCCTCGCTGGGCTTCTACTTTCGCTCGGCAAAGGTGCGGCTCACCGTCGCGGCCGAGGACGAACGACTGTCTTGAATCGGCTTGGCTGACCGCTACACCTTGATGGCGAACCGGCCGCGCGCCATGTCTCGGCCCTTCGGCCGCAATGGGTTCAGGCGGGCAAACCGCGACCGCGGCGCCGGAGGGAACAGCTCGAGCAGCTTTCCCAGGGTCTGGGTGCCGTCGAACTCCAGCAGTGCGGTGGCAGCGCGCGGAATCCGGATCAACTCCTCGCGCGACACCCCCAGCACCGTGGCCAGGTGGCCCAGCGGCCAGCGAGCCTTCAACTTGTCGAAGGCCCGCTCGTCGAGCTCGCCCTCTTCGTCGTCCGGAAGCTCGGCTTCCTCGTAGCGGAGGAGATCGCCGCCGACCCTGCGGCCCCCGGCGTAGCCCACCACCAGTTCAAGCTCATCGGGGTCGAGGACGTAGGCGTGCACGGTGATGCCCAGCTCGGACGACAGCAGTCGGGGCAGCGAGTGGTTCATCTCGTACCAGTGAGCGCCTCGGCGGCCGTAGGTGTGGACGCCATCGAAGGCCAGTCTCAGCAACCGGGCGTGGGGCAAGACCGAGACCAGCAGCGAGCATTCCGCCGGCGACTTCCCGTCTGCAATCAGCGCTTGTTTCGCCACGCGCAGCAGCACCGCCAGGTCAAAATCCTGCAGCCTGCTCAAATATCCGCCGTGGGCTTCCAAGCGCGTCCTTTCCCTCGAGGACGCCTGGGCGGCGTACCACTCGGGGCCGCGCCTATACCCGACCCCGCGCTTTCCGACAATCCCACCGGGTCAAAAATCTCGAACGGTGTCGGGTAGTTGTGACGCGTCGCACCATCACTTGCCAAGGTCGTGCCGGGACTTAAGTTATTGGATGCGACTCGACAAATACACCTTGAAGGCTCAAGAGGCGGTCCAGGAAGGTCAGTCGTTGGCGCGCCGGGCCGGCCACCCCAACTACGAGCCCGAGCATCTGGCGAAGGCGCTGCTGGAGCAGGACGAAGGCATCGTGGTGCCGATTGCCCAGAAGATTGGCGCCGACCTGCGGCTGCTCAATGAACGGGTCGATGAAGCGCTGGAGAAGCTGCCCCGGATGCAGGGCGGTGAGGGGGCCACCCTTTCCCAGCGCCTGCTCAAGCTGTTCGACAAGGCTGAAGACGAGGCAAAATCTCTCAAAGACGAATACGTGTCCTCCGAGCATTTGCTCGCGGCGCTGACCCAGGACCGGGGGGCGGTGGGCGAAGTGCTCAAGGCTTCGGGCATCACCCGGGAGCGGGTGCTGGGCGTGCTGAAGGACGTCCGCGGTGCCGGCCGGGTCACCAGCCAGGATGCGGAAGGCACC
>JAYUUC010000588.1:0-9916 GCA_043755105.1 Myxococcales bacterium | reverse complement strand
GGCGGGCGCTTCGAGCGCCGCAGGCTCGGACGGGACGGGCTCGGGCTCCGCCGACCGCTCGCTGCCGCGCGTGAAGAGCAGGAAGGCCATGGCTGGCCGCTTGGACGACTCGCGCATGGCGAACTGCATGCCGTCGAAGAGCCAGCCCGCGCTCACCTGCTCGTTCAAGATGCGCTGCAGGTCTTCATCGGTCACCGTCGAGCTCTCGACCACCTTGTATTCGAGCATGGCCCTACCCGAGCCGCCTGGCGGCGTCCTTGGCGAAGTAAGTGAGGATGAGGTCGGCGCCCGCGCGCTTTATCGAGGTCAGGCACTCCATCATGGCCCGGTCCCCGTCGATCCACCCGTTCTGCGCGGCCGCCTTGATCATCGCGTACTCGCCAGAGACGTTGTACGCGGCGACCGGGAGGTCAAAGCGGTCTTTCACCCGGGCGATCACGTCCAGGTACGACAGCGCTGGCTTCACCATCAAGATGTCGGCGCCCTCTTCCACGTCGAGGGCAGCTTCGCGAATCGCCTCCCGAACGTTGGCGGGATCCATCTGATATCCGCGGCGGTCGCCGAACTGCGGCGTACTCTGAGCCGCTTCCCGGAACGGGCCGTAGAACCCCGAGGCGTACTTCGCCGCGTAGCTCATGATCGGAAGATTCTCGAACCGGGCATCGTCGAGCGCGCGGCGAATCGCTCCGACCCGACCGTCCATCATATCGGAAGGGGCGATCAGATCGGCGCCCGCTTCTGCGCAGCTCACCGCCATTCGGGCGAGCAGAGGGAGGGTGGCGTCATTGCGGACGTGCTCGCCTTCAATCACTCCGCAGTGACCATGGTCGGTGTACTCGCACAGGCAGATGTCGGCGGTGATGTGCAGCCCGGGGACCGAGCGCTTCAACTCTCGAATTGCCTTCTGGACCACGCCGTCGCTGGCGTAGGCGCCGGTGCCTTCAGCATCCTTGGCGTTGGGAATGCCGAAGAGGATCACCGACGAAATCCCCAGGCTCTTCGCTTCTCTCGCTTCGGCGACCAGGGTGTCGATCGAGAAGTTGTGGATGCCAGGCATCGAGACGATCGGGCGCCGGATGCCGGTCCCCTCGACGACGAAGAGCGGGTAGATGAAATCGGAGGGAGACAGCTCGGTTTCCCGCACCATCTGGCGCAGTGTCTCCGAGTTCCTCAAGCGGCGGGGGCGCTGGACGGGGAAGGCCATGTTTTTTGACCTTATGCCTTTTCCCGCATCGGTTCGCACCCCCTTCCGGTCGTCTGTCGCCTGGCAAATCAGGGCTTGAGGAAGAGCAGCCCGGCGGGAGGCACAGGCTCCACGGTCAGCGTTCGGTAGGGCAGCCTCTGGCCGGCCTCCATCACCGCGCGCAGCTCCCACAGGGGCGGCGGGTTGAGTGCAAAGCCGGCCTGGAAGATGCCGCTGCGCACCTGGGCAATCAGCTGCTCCATCGACGACACCGCGAACACCTGAGGGTGACCGGGACGCTCGGGTTCTCGAGGTCCGGCGGTCGCAGGTTCGCCGCTTGGGCCAGCAACCTCCGCAGAACCTGCTGGTCGTCGGAAGCCAGGGCCAGCACCGGTTCGAGCGCCGGGTGGAGAGGGCCAGCGTCGCCCTCCTCCAGCCCCAGCGGGTCGTGTTCAGGGGTGAGGCCGGCGAGCAGGAGCCGCGCGCTCTCCCCTCGGGTGCCGTGCTCATCGACCGGGGTGAGTTCGAGGAGGTGGTAGGCCTCGGCGTCGGATTCGACCAGCCCTCCCGCCTTCCACCACTGGCGGAGGAGCGCCCAGGGGTCGGGGGCGGCAAAGAGGTGAACCGGGTGCAAGGGGTCCCGCTCGATCAGCCCGCGGCGATCGAGCTCGCCCCACCGGGAAGCATGGAGCAACCGGGCGCTGGGGTCGACGCCCGTGCTGGCGGGGTAGCGCAGCGCTTTGAAGGGGTAAACCGTGGCCATGGAGGATAAGGTGGCGATGATACGGCGAAGCGGCCTGGTCGCTTCGCGGGGACAGGGGCAAGCTCGGGCGCTGTGGGGCCCTTGTGGACGGTTATCTGAAGGCTTCCGACTGGGACCGGTGAGACGGGGCCCCTCTTCTGACAACTCTCACCAGAGGCTGCGGTAAGGCTGATCCAGCGCGGGATTCCTCAGCAGAGGCTGATGTTCCGCCGACTCTTCCCAGAAGATGCTCACCGCGGCGATCGCCCCCATCGAGGACAGCATCGAGAGCACGTAGGGGGTGGCGATCTTGAAGTTGCCGAGCACCAGCGCTGAGAGCACCAGCACTGCCCCGCCGACGCCGGCGCCGAAGAGGTCGGCCCGGAGAATCTGCGCGGTGGTGGGGTGGTACTTGAGCGTGGCGAGTGCGAGTAGACCTGCGCCAATTCCCGGAGCGATCAGGCTGGCGTCGAGCACCGCGTTGGCAGAAGGGGTGGTGCTGCTGGTCCCCACGATCGCCAGCAGCAGTGAGGTGTAGGCAAGCGCCCAGGCGCCTCCGGAGGCAATCAACAGCCCCTGGTTGACCGGCATCTCTCCGCCACCGATCGTCGCCGTCAGCCATGCGCCCAGCTCGGCGCCCAGCAGCGCCGTCCAGCTCAAGGCCACGGGGTCCTGGGTGAACAGGTGTCCGGCGCCGGTGAAGAACATGCCGCTGATCACCGAGTTGATGATTCCGAAGTGGGCCGCGGGAGCACCGACCCAGTGATTGAATTGCCACCACGCCGAGAAGCCAAACCCGAGGCCGGCGCCCACCAGCGTCCCGGCGAGCATCGCTTCCCGCGAAGAGAGCGCGAGGTTGAAGCCGTGGGAGGCGATCTGGGTGGCGAGGCCGCCCGTCGCTCCCATCAGGGTGTGGTGCATGACGAAGGCAAGGCTCCCCGGACCAGAAAGAAAGGCCCCTTCGCGAGGGTGACCGTTGAGGTAGGCGCGGGAGTTGGAAGCGGGCTCGAGGGCGGCGGTCGCCCCGCTCGGCGCCACCGGAGGGACTCCGCGCGGTGGCTCCAGGCCGGAAGGCTCGCGCTTGGGGACATCAGGCTGCGGGATGATGGCAGGAGCGACCACCGAGTCTGCGTGCGCCGGAGGAAGCTCGGAGGCGCGAGGCTGCGAAGGAACCGGCACGACAATCACCTGCGCAGGAGGATCTTGCGGCGGATAAGGGACCACCTCGGGCGGAGGAGTCACCGGCGGGGTTTGCGCCACTGGCTCTCTGAGCTCTTTCGGAAGCGGCACCACCAGCGGCTTGCCAGGGACCGGCGCGGCGATGGCGCCCGGAACGGCAGGCGCTGAAGTCGCGGGCCTCGTGGCGCCCGCATCGACCTGCGCCTGCGAGCCAGAGCCCTGGGCCCACGTGACGGAGGCAGACAGCAGGACAAGCGCGGCAAATTGACGAAACGGCATCGGGTCCAGCTCCTTCCAAACGCGGGGCGTGGCAGAAGCTTAATCCTGGACTGCAGGGAAAAGGTTTCTTGCGAACGCGCAAGGCAGAGGTGAAATAGGTCGCTACAAGGTGAAAGCCTGGCATCGACCTGCTCCTGCGGTCCCGCCCCTCTAACGACGAGGTTCTTGTATCGAGTCGAGCAGCGCTCGGGCTTTCTTCACCACTTCCCGGTTCGAGTCTTCCTGCGACATGAAGACCCCTTTGGCGTGGAAATAGTTCTCTCGGAGGTTTTCCCACCCCTTGTCGTTGAGAGTCCGCGGCGAGTTCGGCCTCCCGTTCAGGAAAACCGGCCAGAATTTCAAAAGACCGTGAACCGCGGCCCGCCTCAAGCGTGGACACAGCGCAGCGGACCAGCTCCTGCGAGGCGCCGCCGCCCAGGTAACCGTGCGCCAGGAGCCGCAGGAATTCGGGTGGCAGAGATTCAGTCACCCTCTCAGCTCCTCAGCTCGACCAGGTCGGCGAAGATCACCTCGTCGGCGCGACTGCGAATGCGCGCCAACACTTCCTCCGAAGGGGGCGAGTCGAGCTGAATCTTGCAGCAGGCGGCCGAGGCACCTTCAAAGACGGTATTCTCGATTTCCTGGGCGTTGATTCCGGCCTCACGACATTCGTTGAGCACGTTCGCGAGCACTCCTACCTTGTCGAAGTGGCGGACGATCAGCTGGTAGCGCGCCGGGGTGCGGTTCGCGACGTTGACGCAGTTGGGCACTTCGCCCTTGTTGAGGAAGCTGTCGACGATTCGCACCGCCTCGTCGGCGATCGCTTCCTGCGCCTGTTCCGTCGAGGCTCCGATGTGGTGGGTGCCATAGACCGTCGACAACTGGGCGAGCTCGCTGACAAACTCGGCTTCCCCACCCTTGGGCTCCTGGGCAAAGACGTCGGTGGCCACCCAGATGCGCTTCGACCGCGCCTCCTCGAGGAGCGCCGCCTGATCGACCACGTCTGCCCTCGAGGTGTTGACGAAGAGCGCCCCCGGTCGCAACGCAGCGAGAACCTGTCGGGAGATCAACCCCTGGGTCTCGGCGCCTGCAGGCACGTGCACGGACAGCACGTCGACCTTCCCTGCCAGCTCGAGCACGCTCTCCGCCCGCTCGAATCCGAGCGAGCCGGCCCGCGCGTCGGTGAACGAACGCGAATAGGCCCGCACCTTCATTCCAAACGCTTGCGCCCGCTTCCCCACCGCCGCCCCGATCGCGCCCACTCCCACCAGGCCCAGGGTCCGACCGTAGAGGCCAAATGCCTTTGAATAGCGCTTCTTGTTCCACTTGCCTGCGCGAAGATCAGCGACCCCGTCGGGCAGCTGCCGATCGACCGCCAAGATCAGCCCCATCGCCAGCTCGGCCACGGCGATCGCGTTCTGCCCGGGGCAGTTGGCGACGTACACCCCCTTTTCCGAGGCAGCCTGGACATCGATGGTGTTCACCCCTGCACCCGCGCGGATTACCAGCGAGAGCGCGGGGGCGCTCTCGAACACTTTCCGGCTGACCTCGGTGCTACGGACGATGAGCACGTTGCAGTCCCGCGCCGCGTCGGGAAGCGCTTCGGCCTTGAGCTCGGGGCGAAAATCGACCGTCGTCCCCAGCGCGCGAAGGGTATCGAGGTGCTTCTTGGAAAACTCGTCGGCGACCAGAATGCGCATCTGCAGCTCCTCGACCGGCGATGCCCGTCGTCCGGCATTCGCCTCTAAGATGCGCGCCAACCTACACCCTGGGCTCCTCGTGCCAATTGAATCCTTCGAGAATCACTCGCCGCATGTCCACCCCTCGGCGTTCGTTCACGCCGGGGCTTTCTTGCTCGGTGAAGTCGAGATCGGCGAGGAGGCCTCGGTCTGGCCAGCAGCAGTGCTGCGCGGGGATCACGGCGGCATCGTGATCGGCGCCCGCACCAGCATTCAGGACGGCACCGTGGCCCACGCCACCGCCGGCCTCTCGCAGGTCCAGATCGGCGAGGAATGCACCGTGGGCCACCGGGTCATTCTTCACGGTTGCACCGTGGGGGCCCGATGCCTGGTCGGCATGGGGTCGATCCTGCTCGACGGGTCCGAGCTGGGAGACGAATGCTTTCTGGGCGCGGGGTCGCTGGTGACGCCGGGGAAGCGATACCCTCCCCGCTCATTTCTTCTCGGCTCGCCCGCAAAACGGGTGCGAGAGGTGACCGCGCAGGAACTGGAGTGGATCACCTACTCCTGGAAGGCCTACCAGGATCTTGCGCTCCGTCATCGACGTTGAGCCCCAGCTGATGGACACTGCAAACAAGATGAGCCCCGAAGGCCCCGCTCGATTGCCCTGCATCCTCGTCGTCGACGACGAGCCGGTGATCCTCCTCTTCTTCCGCAACCTGCTGTCGCAGGACTTCAGCGTCACCGAGGTCGGCAGCGCCGAAGCAGCGATCACTGCGCTCGAGAAACAGTCCTTCGACCTCATCCTCTCGGACAAGAACCTTCCCGGGTTGAACGGCATCGAGCTGGCGAGGCATGCTCGCAAGTTGGACCCGCACTCCAAGGTAGCCATCATCACCGGCTACGCCTCTCTCGGGAGCGCCCGCGAAGCGATGGAACTCGGGGTGGTGGACTATCTCCTGAAGCCGTTCGCCGACCTTCAGATTCTGAGGGCACGCATCGGCGAGCTTTGCCGCACCCCGCTCGTCCAAAGGCCTCCCCGAAGCGGAAGCCGAAAGGTGTCCGTCTTCGAAGACGACCCCGGCAGCGCTCAGCGGCTTGCGGGCGCCCTCGCCCTGCTCGGGCTGGACGCGGACCTTCAGACCGGACGTCTGGTGAAGTCCGAGCCGCCACCGCTGGCCGTCCTGCTCAGCTGGGAGTTTGCCGGAGCACCCGGCCTGGCCGGCACCCAACTGGCCAGGGATTTTCAGGTTCCCTTGATCGTCGTCTCGGCGGAGGTGACGTTCGAGCGGGTGCTCGATGCGCTTCGGGCCGGAGCCTCGGGGTGCGTGGCCAAGCTGACGGGCGATGTCGGCCAACTGTCCCGGGAGCTGGAACGGGTGCTCGAAGAAGCAGGCTGCCTGGGGCCCGCCCGGGTGTAGGTTTCACCTTTCAATCACCAGAGAGGAAACACGATGGGGAAGCTCAAGTTCGAGGTGCCGCACTCTCTCGGGCGGGAAGAGGCGAAGAAGCGGGTGGAAGCGCTGATTGGTTACTGGTCGCGCAAATACGGGGTCAACGCCCAGTGGGCGGGCGACAACGCCAGCTTTGCCGGCAAGGCGATGGGGTTCACCATCGACGCCACCCTCCAGATTCTCGATGGCAAAGTTGCGGCCGAATCCACCGACCCGGGGCTATTGCTGCGCGGTCAGGCCACCAAGTATCTGCAAAAAACCTTCGCTCGTTTTCTCGACCCGGCGAAGACCCTGGCCGACCTCAACAAGGAATCCAGCAGCTGATCGGCTGGCCGAGGCTCACGCCTCTTCTTCCACCGCCGCGAGTGCGTAGCGGGCGGCACGCACCACTGTTTCCACCGACTCGGGCATGTCGGGGTAGTAGCCCGCCAGCACGCGCTGTGGCAGGCCGAGCTGGGCCACCGCGTTCCGATACGAGCGGCGCGCTCCCTCGCGTTCTCCGAGCCGCTCCTGAACCTGGCCCAGCAGGTAGTGGCCCAGTGCCAGGGTGGGCTCGAGAAACAGCGCCTTGACCAGCTCAGCGCGGGCGTCGTCGAGAAGGTTTGCCTGGAGCGCAGCCACTGCTCCGTAAACCCGGCCCTCGACGCAGAGTGGCTCGCGGGCGAGGGCGAGGGCGAACGCATCGCGCGCCTGGGCTGTCTGTCCGGTGAGGGAATAGACGTTGCCCAGCGTGAGCAGCGAGGCGAGATCGTTAGGCTCGTCCTCCGCCAGCCGGATCAGGGCGGCAAGCGCCGGGCTGAACTGGCCCCGCTCCATCATCAGCACGGCGGCGTTGAGTCTTTCGACCGGACTTCGCCCCATCAGCGAGGTCGGCGGCTGCAGCGGGGGCAGCGAAGGCCCGGCCACCGCGGGGGGGTTGGGGCGTTCAGTAGCCGCTGAGCGAACCACTTCTGTTGCGCGTTTGACCTCTGCAGGAACCGATTTGCCGGCAGCGGGGCGTCGGGCGTTCTCGAGGTCGCGGGCCAGGTTGCGTGCCAGGTCTGCGGCCGACAGCCGAGGCGGTTTGGGCTGAGGGTTGAAAGGGCGCCGGTAGGCGAAGCTTCCGTCGACCTCGAACATCTCGAAGCGATCGTAGACGCGGAACAGGCTCTCGGAATAACCGAGCAGCAGCACCCCTCCGGGGCGGAGCGAGTGGAGGAAGCGCTCCATCACCTCACGGATGGTGGCTTGATCGAAGTAGATGATCACGTTGCGGCAGAGGATGACGTCGAGCGAAGAAGGTTGAACCGCGGGGTAGACCGGCGCAGCGAGGTTCAAGCCGTCGAAGCGGATGAACTTGCGCAACCTCTCCTTCACTTCGTAATGCGCTCCCTGGAGGCTGAAGAAGCGGCGGATGCGCGTCTCGGAGACACCGCCCATGCGCCGTGCCGGATAATGACCTCGCCGAGCAAATTCCACGGCAGCCGGGTTGAGGTCGGTGGCCCAGATGTCGAGCTCTTCCGGTTCCGCCCCCAGCTCGGCTGCGGCCATCGCCAGGCTGTACGGTTCCTCGCCGGTGGCGCAGCCCGCAGACCAGATCAACGCACGCCGCTTTTCGTTTCGAGCCGCCTTGAGCAGGTCCGGGAAGATGCGGGTCTCGATCGCGTGGAACTGGCGCCCGTCTCGGAAAAAGTCGGTCTTTCCAACCGTGACCAGCGGCAGCAACGCCCGAAGCTCGTGCTCGCCCGTGCTCTCGCGCAGCCGGAGAATATATTGATCCGCGTCGAGCATCCCGAGCACCGGGAGCCGGGCAGAGATCGCCAGCTTGAGGCCGTAATAGCCATCGGGAGTGATCTTCAGTCCTACCCGCTCGTGGAGCAACGTCGCCAGCTGCTCGAGGGCCGACCGCTCGATCCGCAGCCCATTCATACCTGTTCCACCAGGCGGATCAGCGCCGCGGCGATCTGCTCCAGCGGCAGCACCTCTTCCGCAGCCCCGAGTGCGATCGCCTCCCGGGGCATTCCGAACACCACGCAGCTGGCCTCGTCCTGGGCGACCGTCTTGCCGCCGCGCTGGCGGATCTCCTTCAGCCCCTGTGCCCCGTCGCGGCCCATCCCGGTGAGCACCACTCCGATCGCGCGGGACTTGAAGGTTTCAGCTGCGCTCTTCAGCAGCGCGTCGCACGAAGGCCGGAACCCGTGCAGCGCCGGCCCCGGATCGAGCACCAACTTCCCCTGCTCGGCGACGCGCAGGTGGGACCCGGAAGGGGCGATGTAGACGGTGCCGGGGGCCACCTGTTCTCCATCTGAGCCTTCCACCACCCGAAGGGCGGTCTCTGCCGCAAGCCACTGGGCCAGCCCTTCGGTGAAGCCGGCGGTGATGTGCTGACAGATCAAGATCGGCGCCGGAAACTGGGCCGGCACCATTCGCAGCAGGGTGCAAAGCGCCTTCGGGCCTCCCAACGAGGCGGCGATCGCCACCAGCGGAAAAGGCAAGCCGGGCTCATGCACCGCGGGCGACCGGCGCCGCAGTTTTCCCCGCACGTGCTGCACCACCCGGACCTGCGCCAGCAGCGTCAACTGCCGGCCCACCTCGAACCAGTAGGCGTCGGTGGGCGCGGCAGGCCGCTCGTTGAGGTCGAGCACGCCCAGCCCGAGCGCGCGGAAAGAGTCGGGACCGCCGCCGCCGGGGTGGAGCGCAAGGATGGGCGTCGGCTTCTCCGCCATCAACTCCTCGATCGCCCAGAACGCGTCCGGGTCGTCGGGGACGAGATCCAGCAGCACCACATCGGGCCGTTGCGCTCGCGCTTCCTTGAGCAGGCTGCGGTAGGTGCAGCCCGGCCCCGAGAGCGTCAACACCGGGCTATCGAACAAGGACCGGGTCGCGGCCTCGAGCTGCTCCCGCTGATCGACCAAGAGCACGCGGCACGGAGGGGGGCGGGGCCGAATCGAAGTCATCGGACGCTCAGGTCAACCGGTCGATGGTCTGGGCGAGAATCTCCACTCCCAGCTCGCCCTTGACCAGGTAAGCGTCGGCGCCGGCGTCGAGGCCGCGGCGCTTGTCCTCAGGAGACGCAAGCGAGGAGAGCATGATCACCGGAATGCGGCCCAGGGTGGGGTGGCCCTTGAGCTTGCGCGCCAGCCCGAAGCCATCGAGCTTGGGCATCTGCACGTCGCTGAGGATGAGATCGAACGGCTGGCTCTGGGCCTTGAGAAACGCGTCTTCGCCGTCCTGAGCTTCCTCGACGGTGTGGCCAAGCGCCTTCACCAGAGCGCTCTCGGTGGCGCGGGCGATCGGCGAGTCGTCGACCAGCAGCACCCGCAGCCGCTTCGTTGAAGGTGCCTCGCTCACCGGCTTCACCATGCGCCGGACCTCGGCCATCACGTCCGGAACGTGAAGGAGCACGGCGATGCGGCCGTCTTCCAGCGCCGCAGTTCCCGCG
>JAYUUC010000587.1:0-3408 GCA_043755105.1 Myxococcales bacterium | reverse complement strand
CCTGGGCTCCGTCGAGCACCCCGGCCTTGATCAGCCCCGCTGCCGCAGAGAGGGGGAGAAAATTTCCCCCCGGCTCGTTGATCAGGTCGTAGCCGAGCACGTTGGGCAAATCAGACACCTGGGCTGCCACCTGTGCCCAGCTTCGCGCGTAGCCGTTCTGCAGGTAGTCCTTCACGTTCTCGCCCTCGCGGGAGAGCCCGGGAAAGACCACGTCGCCCGCGAACAGGCAGGCGTAGCAGCGAGCGAGGTCGAGTGAGAGAAAGTGGGTCAAGGTCCAGTTGGTGAACGGGAGCATGTCGGTGCTCTCGTTGACCGGGAAGTTCTCGGGCAGACCGAGCGCGAAGTGAACCACCCAGTCCGGCAGCGGCCCGTCGTCTCCGCTGCCACCGGTCAGCTTCTGGTAAATGTGGAAGAGGTTCTTCAGCTCCGCTTCGGAAAGGCCGCTGAGAATGCGCGGCGTTCCCCAGAAGCGCGAGGAGAGGTTCTTCTCCTGTAGACAGGCCTCCACTGCCCACCGTGGCGCGCCGTCGCCTCGAACTGCGTCCGTGTACGGCTGCACCAGCGAGAGCAGGGTGTTCTCCACCGAGCCCTGCGCTCCGTAAGTCGGGCGCTCGTTGAACTTCACGTTCAGGTGCCGGCTGAACATGTCCTGGTGCATGTCGAGCAGCACCCGCAGCCCATGGTCGCCGGCGGACTTCACCGTCGCGCGCACGAAGGACAGGTACGCGAAGTCGTACTCGCCGCGCTGCCTCGGTTCGATTGCCTCCCACGAGAGCAGCAGCCGAACAGCGTTGAAGCCCGAAGCGCTCAGCTTGGCGAACTGGGCGTCCATCTCCTCGGGCGGAAACGGGTGGCCGAGATAGAGCGCGTCACCGGCGGCGTTGACGTCGGGGTTCTTCGTTCCTCCGGAAGCGTTGATGCCGTGGAGGAAGGTGTATCGCCCTTGCTCGTCGTGAAGGGCGTTCGACCGCGAGTGGAGACGGGTCAGCGGAGGAGCTTCAGGCAGCGGCGCGTTCGAGCAGGCCAGGGTTGCCGTGAGGAGCGGCCAGCAGAAGCGGAGAAAAGTCGCACTGCGGAAGGTGGGCCGCCTTGGCTTCGGTGTCATGGAGAGGCGAGGAGGCTACCGCGCGCGCTCTGTTCCCGACAACCTCTGCTCCTTGGCGTTTGCGAGCGATCAACAGCCGCACCACGCCTGAGCGGCGGCCTCCGGAGTAGTTCCCCCCTGGTAGAGGAGCGCCGGTGCCGCAGACAGCTTCTCGCACAGGGGCCGCTGGTTGACATCGTACGCGGAAGGGCCGGATCCCAGCCGCACATGGCGAACCGAGAGCTCGCGGCACGCCTCGCAGGCCGCGGATCTGCCCGCTGGGTCGAGCGAGCTGTCTCGGGCGTTGGCCTTGAGCGCGTCGAGGTCGCTGGGTTGGGTCGCTTCGCAAAGATCGGCTGCGTGCGCGCGGTGGAAGAGACGGGCGAGGGCCAGCGCGCGCAGACGCTCGGTGGCAGGACGCGCAGGGTTGCCTGGCCACGGGAGGTCCGGATCGACATAGGACACCAGCGGGGACTTGCTGGCGAACGCTGCATTCGGTGGGATGGCCGGTGGAGAACGCGTCTTGAAGGTAGTGCTGGGCCACGGCCTCCAGCGCGAGGGACTCCTGCTCGCAGGCGAGCTTGAAGGAAAGAAAACGAGCAGCGTCGGTGCCGAGCTGAACGTGCATCGCCTTGCAGCTGGCGGCGCGGGCGAGGGCGAGGGCGAGGTAGCGGGCGTAGAAGTGCTGCGACAGCGGAACGAAGTGGTTGGCGTTCACCGGCCCCATGTGGGTGGAGAAAGCGTGGCAATCCCCCGCGAAGGTTCCCGGGTCCAGCGGACAGGTCTCGTGACCAGTGGCCCAATCCCAAAGCGCATAGGACCAGTCGGGCAACTGGGAGAGCTCGCCGAGGCTGAAGGCCCGGGTCTGGGCCCTCACGGCGTCCTGGAACGCCACCGGCTTGAGCGAGGCCAGGGTGCGATTTCCGACCTGAACGGGTTCCGCTGAAGTGAAGATGCGGAGCTTCAAAGTCTGCGAGAAGCTGTGGGGCAGGCCGGCCTTTCGGAGCGCCCGTTCGAACAGTTGACGGTGCTCGTCGAGCGGTCCCACCCAGCGCTGTCTGGCGATGTTGGGCCCTTCCTCCGGAACACACGGTGAGGGTTCGCCCAGCTGCGCTACCTCGAGCGTGGGGTCAGAGTACTGGCGGCAGGCGCTATCGAAGGCGTACGAGGGAAGGGCAGCGCCGAGCGCAGTCAGCACGACGAGCCACTTCATGGCAACTCCATTGAGCTGCGAACGCCGGGGAAGCAATCGGGAGCGTCGAAGAATACCGACTCGAACGCGGTCAGCGCTTCCGTGCCCTTGCGGCGCGCGTCGGCAAAGGACGCCTTGCAGGGGGAGGGACAGCACGGCGTTGGTTCTCTCCAGGGTTCGTTGCTCGAACAGCTGCGCGCGGATTCGACACAGGTATCGAGCGTCACGTCTGCCCCGACGCAGTAGGAGATGAGGTCGGCGCAGCCACCGAGCGCGGTGATGGGGTCATTCACCGTGGGGTCCAGCTCCAGCCGCGCCTGGTTGAGCTCCATCAAGATTCGATTGCCGTCGGGTGCGCGCGGAAGAGCGATTGCCGTCAGGTCGGGCAGAGGCGGGAGCGTCGACGATTGGGTACGTCTACGACGGCCGGGGGAATCGGAGCCAGGTGACGGCGGAAGGCGAGCTGACCCTCTACAGCTACGACTTGACGAACCGGCTGAAGACGGAGACCAACCCGCTGCTGAAGGTGACGAGCTACGGGTACGACTCTGCGGGCAACCGAATCTCGAAGACGGACGGGAATCAGAAAGTCACCACCTACGGGTACGACGAGAACCGGCGGCTGTTGCAGGTGAAGTGCTTCGACGGGAGCCAGAACGAGTACGGGTACGACGCGGAAGGGAGGCTGAAGCAGGTGACGGACGGGGAGGGGAAGGCGACGGCTTTCGGCTACGACGGGGTAGGGCGGAGGAAGTACGTGGTGCGGCCGAATGGAATCCGGACGGAGTACGGGTACGACGTTGCGGGGCAGCTGGTGTCGCTGGTGCACGGGAAGGGAGGGGTGACGCAGCTGGGCTTTTCCTACGAGTACGAGGCGACGACGGGGAATCGGGTGAAGAAGACGGGGGCGGACGGGACGGAGGAGGGGTACGGGTACGACGGCAACAACCGGCTGACGCTGGCGGACTACGGGGTGCGGAGGAATGTCAGCTACGGGCTGTCGGCGTCTGGGAATCGAGACACGATGACGGAGGTGCTGTCGGGAAACAGCAGCTACGTCACCAACACCTTCAACGAATTCAACCAGCTGACGTCGATGGTGAGCCGGGGTTGTCCCTCCTGTGCGGCGACG
>JAYUUC010000586.1:0-3412 GCA_043755105.1 Myxococcales bacterium | reverse complement strand
ACGGGCACTCGATGGGTGAACCAGTAATAGGCGCCTGCACCACACCCGACGATCATGGCGGCGACGAACACCTTTCCAGCCGGGCTCTTCTTTGGCTGCGCTCCCAAGGTCGGCATTTGCGGCATGGCGGGGTGAAGCTCCTTCAGGGCGTTTGGTCCGGGGGCCAACCGCTCGGGGCAGAACGTTATTTCACTCTTCGCCGCCCTCGTCGCGCAGACCGAACTCCTTCATCTTGGTCTGCAGCGACTTGCGGCTGATCTGCAACAGCTTGGCGGCGCGGGTCACGTTTCCGACGGTCTCTTCGAGGGCCTTGGTGATCAGGTCCTTCTCCAGCTCGGCCGCCTTCATCCGGACGATGTCCTTGAGCGAAGTCTCGGCAGGGGCAGGGGGCGGCGATCCTTCCGCGGCAGGCGCTCCAGCGGGAACGGGGGCGACCAGCGGTTGACGCATCGCTTCGGGCAAGTCCTTGCGGGTGAGCAGCGGACCGTCAGCGAAGAGGGCGAGGCGTTCCATCAGGTTTTCGAGCTCGCGGATGTTTCCGGGCCAGGAATAGGCCTGAAGCGAAACGAGCGCCTCGTCCGCGAGGCCTTCGATCTTGCGGTTGAGCTTGCGGTTGTACTTCTCGATGAAGTGCTGGGCGAGCATCGCGATGTCGCTCTTCCGGTCGCGCAGCGAGGGGAGCACGATGGGCACGACGTTGAGGCGGTAGTAGAGGTCCTTGCGGAAGCGTCCGGCCTCGATCTCTTCCGCCAGGTCCCGGTTGGTGGCCGCGATCAGTCTTACGTCGACCCGGGTGGTCTTGATGCCGCCGACCCGTTCGAACTCGCTCTCCTGGAGCGCGCGCAGCAGCTTGACCTGCATCTCTACCGGAATCTCGGCGATCTCGTCGAGAAAGAGGGTGCCCCCGTCGGCGAGCTCGAAGCGGCCGGGCTTGGAGGTCATCGCGCCGGTGAAGGCGCCGCGCTCGTAGCCGAAGAGCTCGGACTCCATCAGGTCCTTGGGGATCGCGGCGCAGTTGATCTTGATCAGCGGTCCCTTGCGGCGAGACGAGCCGTCGTGGAGCGCGGTGGCGATCAGCTCCTTGCCGGTGCCGCTCTCGCCGGTGATCAGCACGGTCGAGGGGGTGTCCGCGACCTTGTCGATGATCTTGAATACTTCGGCGATCTGCTCGGAGGCGCCGATGATCGCGGCCCGGGCCTTGCCGTCGGCCTTGACCGACTTCAGGGCGATCGCGTGGCTCTTGGCGGCCTTGGCGATCACCGCCTGGAGCTCGCTCTGGTCGAACGGCTTGGTGATGTAGTCAAAGGCGCCGGCCTTGATCGCCTCGACTGCGGAGTCGACGGTCCCGTGGGCGGTGATGATGATCACCGGCACGTCGGGGTGGCCATTGTTGAGGGCGCGGAGCAGCTCCATTCCGCCCAGCTTGGGCATCACCAGGTCGGTGACCACGATGTCGGCGCCGTTCTTCTCGAACTCGGCGAGGCCCTGCTCGCCATCGGAAGCGACGGTGACGTCGTAGCCGGCGCGACGAAGCATCGCCGCGAGCACCTTGCGGAGGTTTGCTTCATCATCGACGACCAGGACCTTCGCCATTCCACGGCTTATAGCCCGTTTCTCCGAAACTCTTTCAGTTCAAGAACTCCACCGCAATGGATCGGGCCGTTACAGTCGGCATTTCTTCACGCGGAGAGCTTCCTTGAGTCAGTCGCCGCCGCTGCCGCCCGCCTCGATTCCCGAGGCGATCCACCGTGGAGGCGCCGGGCCGATGCCCCAGGCGGCGTTGCCTCCGGCAGACAAGAGCGGGCGGGGCGCCCTGCTGGTGGCGTCGGGGATTCTTCTCTCGCGGCTGATGGGGCTGGTGCGGTCGAGGGTGTTTGCGCACTTCCTCGGCAGCTCGGTCGCGGCGGCCGCTTTCTCGGCGGCGCTGCGGATTCCGAACCTGCTCCAGAACCTGTTCGGGGAAGGCGTGCTCTCGGCCTCGTTCATTCCGGTCTACGCGTCGCTGATAGGAAAGGGCGAGCGTGAGGAGGCGGACCGGGTGGCGGGCGCGGTGTTTGGCCTGCTCGCGCTGGTCACCTCGGGGCTGGTGCTGCTGGGTATGGTGGCCACTCCGCTGTTCGTGGAGACGATCGCCGGCGGTTTCAAGGGCGAGGCGCGCGAGCTGTCGATCCGGCTGGTGCGGATCCTCTTCCCCGGGACGGGCCTGCTGGTGCTGTCGGCGTGGTGCCTGGGCATTCTGAACAGCCACCGCAAGTTCTTCCTCTCCTATGCGGCGCCGGTGCTGTGGAACTTCGCGATCATCGGGGTGCTGCTGGCGTTCGGGCGATCGGCCGAGCAAGCGAAGCTGGCGGAGTACACAGCCTATGGAGCGGTGGCGGGGAGCGCGCTCCAGTTCGGTTCGCAGCTGCCGAGCGTGTTCCGGCTGCTGGGAAAATTTCGCCCCTCGCTTTCCACCGCGAGCGCGTCGGTGCGGCAGGTGTTGAAGAGCTTCGGGTCGGTGGTGATTGGCCGAGGCGTGGTGCAACTGAGCGCTTACATCGATCTCGAGTACGCGTCGTTGATTTCGCCTTCGGCCTTCGCGCTCCTCACCTATGCGCAGACGCTGGCGCTGATCCCGATGAGCTTGTTCGGAATGGCGATATCTGCGGCGGAGCTTCCCGCGATGTCCCAGCTCACCGGCACGGACAGCGAGGTGGCAGAGAAGCTGCGGGACCGGATCAACCAGGGGCTGAACCGGATTGCGTTCTTCGTGGTTCCGTCCTCGGTGGCGTTCCTGTTTCTCGGCGACCTCACCGCGGGGGTGCTTTTCCAGACCGGGAAGTTCCACGCCAGCGACACCCGGTATGTCTGGTACCTGTTGATCGGTTCGGCCGTGGGGCTGCTGGCGTCGACGATGGGCAGGCTCTACTCCTCGACTTTTTATGCTCTGAAGGACGCGAAGACTCCGCTCTACTTCGCGGTGGTGCGGGTGTCGCTGACGGCGACCCTGGCCTACTACTCGGTGAGATTTCTTCCTGCGCAGCTGGGACTTCCCACCGAGGCGGGAGGGATCGGCATCACCGCCACCACGGGCGTCGCGGCCTGGATTGAGTACCTGCTGCTGCGAAGGGCGCTGGCAAAGCGGATTGGAGACGCCGGGTTGGCACGGGCAAGGGCGGCGCGTCTGTGGGGCAGCGCGGCGGTGGCCGCCGGATGCGGGTTGGCGGTGAAGTGGGCGCTGGGTCAGAGGTTCGGGGTCGACGCCAGTGCAGATCTGGGCTGGGGCATTCCAGGGAGCTTGCCGCCGCAGCTTTCTCCGCTCGTCACTGCCGCGGCCGTGCTCACGGTTTATGGGGGGATGTACCTGGGATTGACCGCAGCGCTGGGAGTCCCTCAGGCAGCGGCACTGTTCCGGAAGGTCCTGCGGAGGCGG
>JAYUUC010000585.1:0-3412 GCA_043755105.1 Myxococcales bacterium | reverse complement strand
CTGACGCTCCGCCCGAGCATCGCCGCGACGGCCTTCGCTGCGCGCCTGTTCGAACTGACCGTCGACCTGCTTTCCCTTGGCGGCGTGGCCGTCGCCCTCGAGCGCTTCCCGCCGCTTGGCGCCCCCTCCTTCCGCCTCCGACAAGGTCGCCTGCTTGAGCTTGTCGCTGAAGCCCGCCTTGCCGGCGCGTTCTTTCGCCCGCCGGCGCGCGTCGGCGCTGTCGCTGGGGTGGGCACCCTTCTCGGTGACCTCGGTGTTCTCCTCGTTGGAGATAAGCTCTGACACTGCCCGGCGACCGAGCCGAAAGGTTTCTGACGACCCCTCATCTCCGTCAGGGGAGAAGCCGGACGGAGGGCCGAGCGACTCTTCCTGGACCCGGAACTTCTCCTGCTGGCCCTGGCGCACCTTCTGGGCAAAGGCCGAGTTCGAGGTCTTCTGTTCCTTCGCCTTCTGCTCCTGCTGGCGCTTTTGGAGCATCACCCGTTCGACGAGTCGGGCGGCATCGCGGTCATCTTCGATTCGACCCATCACACACCGCCCGTCCCAAAAATATCTACCTACTTCCGCTGCCGCGCCAGGTGGAGCGCGCTGCCGATCTCCTCCTGGTTGAGCTCTTCCTTCATGTCCCGCTCGCGCCGGATCTCGTCCTGCCAGTTCTCGCGGTGCTTCTCGATCGCTTTCAGCTCGCGCGACGCTTCGGCCATCTCCAGCCGGCGCACCTCGAGCTGCTCCTCGGCGGTCCCCACCACTTCCTTCTGACGCTCGATCTCCAGCGCCACCTGCGCTTCCTCGTCCTTGAGCCGATTCTCGAACCGGTTCATCACCACCAGCCCGTTCGCCCCTGCCCCTTTGGCCATCACTTCCTCGAAGTGGGCCTGGACCAGCGACTTTCGTTCCCGCTTCCTGCGCTCGAGGTCGTCCTCGAGGCGCTTTTGCTCCGTTCGCTCCTTGAACAGCTCGCGGGTCGCTTCAGAGAACGCCTGCTTGGCGGCGTCCTCGGCCCGCTGCCGGATCTCCATCACTGTCTGTAGGCGATAGACACTCATGGGCAGGCGGGGCGCTCTTCATCCTAGCGGTTCGAGCGCGAGGTAAGGAAACGCCGATGTAGGAATTGGGCCTACCTGGGTGCCGCCCGGCAGTGAGCTCAGTCGGCAAAGAGGGCGATCAACGCCTTGACGCTGTCGTCGAAGGCCACGTTCTCGTCGGTTCCCTGCTTGAGGAAATCGATGATCGCCTCGTACTTGTCGATCGCGTAGTCGGTGCGCGGGTCGGTGCCGTACTGATACGCGCCGAGGAGGATGAGGTCGCGCTGCTTCTCGTAGGTGGCGAGGGTCTCGCGGAGCTTCGCCGCGGCCTGCTTGTGCTCGGGCGAGGCGATTCCGGACATCACCCGAGACAGCGACGCGAGCACATCCATCGCCGGCCACTGGTTCCGCTCGCCGAGCGCTCGGTTGAGAATGAAGTGACCGTCGAGAATGCCGCGCACCTCGTCGGCGATCGGCTCGTCCATGTCTCCGCCCGCCACCAGCACGGTGTAGATGGCCGTGCAATCGCCGCGGTCGGAGTTGCCGGTCCGCTCGAGAATTCGCGGGAGCATCGAGAACACCGACGGGGGGTAACCCTGTCGGGCGGGAGGCTCACCGACGGCAAGGCCGATCTCGCGCTGGGCGCGCGCCAATCGGGTGACGGTGTCGAGCATGAAGAGCACGTTGCCGCCCTGGTCGCGGAAGTACTCGGCGATCGAGGTCGCAACGAAGGCCGCACGAAGTCGAACCAGCGCCGGCTGATCGGAAGTGGCGCACACCACCACCGAGCGGGCAAGGCCTTCTTCTCCGAGCGAGTCTTCGATGAATTCCCGCACTTCGCGGCCGCGCTCACCGATCAGCGCAATCACGTTGAGCTGGGCATTGGTGTTGCGGGCGATCTGACCCATCAACGTCGACTTGCCCACGCCCGAGCCGGCGAAGAGGCCGATGCGCTGCCCCTCGCCGACGGTGAGCAAACCGTCGATGCAGCGCACCCCCAACGTCAACGGCCGGGTGATGCGCCGCCGGGTGAACGGGTCGGGGCAGTCGCGGTCGACCGACCATTCGATCAGACCTTCGGGAAGCGGCTTGCCATCGATCGGCGTTCCCATGCCGCCGAGCACCCGACCGAGCAGCCCTTCGCCAACCTGAATCGTCAGCGGACGGCCAGTGGGAATGACCTCGCTGTCGGGGCCGATGCCGGTGAGCTCGCCGAGGGGCATCAGCATCACCTCGTCGCCCTGGAAGCCGACCACTTCGGCGTTGACCTGCCCCCGGTTGCGGCCGCGGATCTGCACCACCTCGCCCACCCGAACCCCTGCGACCGACGCTTTGATCACCAGCCCGGTCAGCTCGGTGACCCTCCCGCGAATACGGGTCAGCTGGGCTTCCTTCACCAGGGAGTGGTACCGCGAGAGGTCGATCGCCATCGCTACTTCGGCCCTTCCTTGCGGCCGCTGTCGGGGAGGAGGACGTTCTTCAGCATCTCGAACTGGGTTTTCAGCTGGGCGTCGACGGTGCCGAACTCGGTCTGGATCACGCACCCACCCGACTCGACCTCGACGTCGTCCTTGATCGAGATGTCGACGCTGCGGCCGACCAGCTCCATCAGTTTCGGCCGGCGCTCGCGGAGCAGCGTCCCGTCTCGGGGGTTGACCCTCAACACCATCGACCGGGCATTGCGCAGGCTCTCGATCGCGGTGGCACAGATGTCGACCACCAGCTCGGGCTGGCGCTCGAGGTCGCGGCCGATGATCCGCTCGGCGATCTTGCACGCCAGGGCAAGGAGGTCGTTCTCGGACGAAGCGAGCACCCTGCCCGCCTGCAGCTTGGCCCGGGCGATCTCAGCGGAGGCGATCGACGCCACCTCGGCATGGGCTTGCTGTCGGGCCTGGTCGTAGATCTCGTCGCGCTTCCGGTGACCCTCTTCCACAATCTCGGCGGCGGTCTTCTTCGCCTCGTCGATGATCCGCTGAGCGGTGGTGCGGGCGTCGAACTCGTCGGCGTTGAGCACCCCCGGTCGCGCCGGACGCAGCGACGACCGTTCCGCAGCCTCGCCGGCCTCGCCCTTGATCACCTTGCCGAGCGGCCGCGCCGGGCTGGCTGCCCCTCCGCGCCGATCGTCCCGGTGTCCGTCATCCATCGACATGCTCGTCCCGCCTTGAACTCGAATCCTAACCCGAAAAGTGTTGCGGAACCCGTTCATCCCCAAGTGTTGCCGAACCCGTTCATCCCCAAGTGTTGCCGAACCCGTTCATCCCGATGGGTTGCAGACCCGTTCATCCCGATGGGTTGCAGACCCGTTCATCCTGATGGGTTGCAGACCCGTTCATCCCGATGGGTTGCAGACCCGTTCATCCCGATGGGTTGCAGACCCGTTCATCCCG
>JAYUUC010000584.1:0-3412 GCA_043755105.1 Myxococcales bacterium | reverse complement strand
CAATTCGCTGTCCGTCAGGAGAGCGCAGCCGTGAATGAAGAGCGGCAAGCGCTTCCTGGGCCCGAACCTGAACCGTGTCCGTGCCCAGACACGAATGGCCGCACTGACCTCGCCACCGGACTTCAGCACCTCACTCCTACGGAAGAGCGCGGCCGGTGCGCCGAAGCTCGTCGATCTGGTCGAGCAACTCCTCGGACCAGTAATGAAGATGCTGGCCCTGCTCCTCGGGGTCCTCGAACACCTCGCGAAGGACGCTCTCACCCCGCGTCGATTCCAGCTTCACCAGCGCTTCGGCGACGCCGCAGCGAACGAAGCGGTCGCTGTCCTCGAGCAGCGGAGCAATCGCTTCCACGGCACCCGGCCCTGCAATCTCCGCCAGCGCGATCGCGGCCTGGGTGCGCACCGGGGCGGACCTGTGCTGCAGGAGCCCGCGCAACGGAACTTCGAGGCCATCCCCTCCAATACGACCGAGCGCGCGAATCGCCCGGGGCACGAGCGCCTCATTCCCCGACAAAGCGGCCTCGAGCAGCAGCCCGCGAGCGGGGGCTCCCCATTGCACCAGCGCCTTCTCCGCGGCGATCGCCACCGCGCCCAGGTTCTCGGTTTCCCCCAGCGCCTGCACCACCGAGGGAAGCCCTCGGAGATCTCCGATGCGGGCCAGCGCATGCACCGCATGCAACCGCACCGACGGGCTGGCGTGGCGCATTGCTGCCACCAGCGAATCGACCGCGCCGGCGCCCAGCGCCACCAGCCGCATCTCGGCCTCCACGCGCCAGGGCTCGTTGGGAGAGGTCAACCGGGAAATCAGCAGCTCGGGCCGGACCGATTCGGTCATCATTCGCTCCTCGGGGTCGACACACTTCCTGAACCAGCTGCGCCGCCAAATCCTTCGTGGCACAACCTGGGCCGGTCTTATAGCGTCAGATGATGTCCGAGGTCGTGCGGGAGACATCCATCATCTGGCGCGCCGAGCTCTCGCGCGCGCTGCGCAGCAGCCGCTGGCTGGTCCTCTTTCTTCTCTACGCCGTGTTCACGGCGATGGCCTTGTTGATCGTGGTCGGCATCGCTCGCTCCGTGCACACATCGATGAGCAGCGCGGCCGAAGGAATCGATCCCGACAAGGTGCGCGAAGCCGCTGACGCCACCCACCGCAAGCTGGTGGAGACCTTCTTCAGCAACGACCCCAGCCTCACCGACGCCTTGCTCACCCTGCCCCTGGTGCTGCTGGTGGTGTTCAAGACGACGCTGCGGTTTCTTCCTCTCTTCATCGGCATCATGGGCTTCGACATCATCTCGGGAGAGATTGGCCCGCGGTCGATTCGCTACCTCACCGTTCGGGCCCGCCGTTCCTCGGTACTCTTCGGCAAGGTGCTCGCCCAGGCGACCCTGCTGGCGCTGCTGATGCTGGTGATCGACACCGCACTCTGCGGCCACGCCCGATTCTCCGAAGAGGACTTCACCACCGCCCACGCGCTCGGCACGCTGGCGCGGTTCTGGCTTTCCTCACTCGCCTTCGCCCTGCCCTATCTCGCGCTCACCGGCCTGTGCTCGACGCTCTTTCGTCAAGGGTCGGTCAGCCTGGTGGTCAACCTGCTGATGCTCTTCGGGGTCTGGCTGCTGGCGCTGATCGGTGAGTATTTCCCCCTCGAAGGCGACCCGACCCTGGTCGCTGGAGTGTCACCGCTGGCTTACCTCCGCTACGGGTCGGTGTGGCACTACGCCTCCCAGTTGCTCAACCCCGACCCCGCCCGGTTCGGCCCCGCCGTTCTCGCCCATCTGGGTTTCTTCGCCCTTTTCATGACCCTCGCCTGGGCCGTGCTCCGCCGGAGGGACGTATGACCGCCGCCATCTCGCTCGAGCGGGTGACCAAGCGGTTCGGGGCCAAGCTCGCCGTCAACGACGTCTCCTTCCAGGTCGAGCAGGGCCAGTGTTACGGCCTGATCGGACCCAACGGCGCCGGCAAGACCACCACGTTCTCGATGATGTGCGGCTACCTTTTCCCCTCTACCGGCCGGCTGTCGGTGATGGGGGTCGATCCCTCCCAACCCGGAGCCTTGAAGAAGGTCGTCGGAGTGCTCCCTCAGGACGCGGTGCTGCCTCCCTCTTTCCGGGTGGGAACGCTGCTCACCTACTGGGCCCGGCTCTCGGACGTTTCCAACCCTGAAGCCGAAGCCCGCATCCGCCTCGAGCAGGTCGGCCTCGCCGACGCCTGGGGCAGCCTGGCGGGAGCGCTCTCCCATGGCATGGCCAAGCGCGTCGCCCTTGCTCAGGCGTTGCTCGGAACGCCTCCGGTGGTGTTGCTGGACGAGCCCACCGCAGGCCTCGACCCCAAGGTCGCTGCCTCGGTGCGCGAGCTGATCCGCGGAATGAAGGGCAATCAAACAGTGGTGGTCTCCAGCCACAACCTCAACGAGCTGCAAGAGCTCTGTGACGCCACCGCGGTGCTCGACCGAGGCAACCTGGTGGCCGCCGCGAAGATGTCGGAGATGACCTCGCAGGCGGCCGAGTTCCGAGTTCAAATCGCCCGGGGAGAAGTGCCCCTCGCCGAAGTTCAGGCCCTGCCGGGTTGCACCGGAGCCACTCTCGAGCCCTCGACCCCGCCTGCCCCCGGAACGCTGGTCGTCCGATTCGACAGCCAGCGGGTGAGTCCCGAGAGTTTGATTTCCCAGACCCTGGGCCTGCTGATCGCCCGCGGGGTGCTGGTGCTCGAAGTCAGCCGGGGACGCAGCCTCGAAGAGCGCGTCCTCCAGCTGACCTGACGTCGATCCTCTTCAGTCCGGGAAGAACAGCGGCTCGCGGGTGCCCACGAAGGCCGAAATCGCCGCCTGGACATCAGGGTTGAGCTGAACGAACTGCACCCCGACGCCGGGAAAGATCTCCGGGGTGTTGTCGTTCACCTCACGACTCCAGCGAACCACGCCCTTCACTTCCACTTTCTGCCCGGAAGGCAAAGTGAAGGCGAGGTCCACCTCGGTGCCGTGGGGAACCGCGTCGACCGTGGCCACGAACAGGCCGCCTTCGCTGATGTTGGTCGAGAAGCCGGTGAAGAAGTTCGATTCGCCGTGCAGGTCCACTGCCGCCTGCATCCGCACCCGCGCCTGGCCTCGACGACCCCCGGCCTCAAGGTCTCCCGCAGGCACCTTTCGAAGCGGAGGAGGCGCCGCCACCGCCTCTTGAGCGGGAATCGGCGCCGGGGCCTGTTGCCTCTGCTCCTGTCGACGTTGTTCCTGCTTCTGCTGGTCGCGAAGCCGGGTTCCCAGCACCTCGAGCGCCTGCTCGTCGGCGGTCAACTGCGAGACGAGGCGAGACAGCTCCGACGAATAGGCCTTCACGGACTGACGCATTGCTTCGAGTGCCTGATGACGACCCTCGAGCGCCTTCGCCCGTGCTGCCCACGCCTTCTCCCTTTCCG
>JAYUUC010000583.1:0-9959 GCA_043755105.1 Myxococcales bacterium | reverse complement strand
CCCCGACCTCGAACTGCCGTCGCACCGTCGAATAGCGCCGGTCCTCCAGTTTGGGAAAACGGAACGGCCGCTCGACTGGCTCGGCCTCTGCCTCGGAGTAGACCCAGACGAAGTCGTCCTGCTCGAGCGCCGGGTAGCGCGTCGCGCGCCGCGTCTTCGCGCCCGCCTCCCCGCAGAGACCGGGAACCGACCGGCAAACCCCATCAGCCCCGAAGCGCCAGCCGTGATACCCGCACACCAGCTCACCCCCCGCGACGCTTCCGAACGAGAGTGGCACGTTGCGGTGCGGGCAGCGGTCGAGCAGCGCCGCGGCTTTGCCTTCTCCGTCGCGAAACAGCACCAGCCGGTGGCCTTGAATCGTGCGCGCCAGCGGCTTGCCTTTCAGCTCCCTCGAAGCACAGGCGATGAACCACGCCGAGGGCAGCTCCACCGCCGAGAAGTGGCCCCGAGCGGGCACGCTTCCGGCGGGCTCCATCGCTAGTCCACCTCGGAGAATCGGCGATCGAGCTCGCCGCGGATGAACCGTTCGATCTCCTCCGCGGTGGAGTACTGCATCGCCGTCTCCAGCAGCGTGGCGCACTCCGCCTGACCGATTCCCCGGATGATCCGCTTCACCACCGGAATCTGTCCTGCGGTCATCGACAGCTCGTCGAAGTTGAGCGCCAGCAGCACCAGGGTGAAGAGCGGATCACCGGCCATCTCGCCGCACATCGCCACCGGAATCTTCGCCGCCTTGGCCGCGGCGACGATGTGCTGGAGCGACCGCAGCACCGAGAGGTGAAGTGGCTTGTACAGGTAGGCCACGTCGCGGTTTTGCCGGTCGATCGCGAGCGAGTACTGGATCAGATCGTTGGTGCCGATCGAAAAGAAGTCTGCTTCGGCGGCGAGCCGGTCGGCGATCCACGCGGCCGACGGAGTCTCGACCATGATTCCCACCTGAGGGCGCTTGCCCATCGGCACCCCTGCGTGGCCGAGATCGCTGCGCACCTGCTCAAGCTCGCTGCGGGCCTCCCTCAGCTCGGACAATCCAGAGATGAGCGGAAACATCACCCGCAAATTGCCGTGCGCCGAGGCCCGCAGCAGCGCCCGCAGCTGGGTGCGGAACAGTTCGCGGTGCTGGAGGCAGTAGCGAATCGCCCGCAGCCCCATCGCCGGGTTGGGCTCGCGCTCCTGCTTGCGATTGCCGGGAACCTTGTCCCCGCCGAGGTCGAGGGTGCGAATGGTTACCGGGCGGCTGCCCATCATCTCGAGCACCTGCCGATAGCAGCGGTACTGCTCTTCTTCGTTGGGCGCGGCCGGGCGGTCGAGGAAGAGGAACTCGGTGCGGAACAGGCCAATGCCTTCGCCGCCGTGAGCGAGCAGCGAGGGGATCTCCTCGACGAACTCGATGTTGCCGTTGAGCGAAATCCGGACCCCATCGGACGAGATTGCGGGCAGCTCGCGGGTCTGGAGCGCGCTCTGCTCGGTGACCTCGTGGCGCCGCATCGTCTCGCGGAGCAGGGCGAGCTGCTCATCGGTGGGATTGACGAGCACCAGGCCCCGGCTGCCGTCGATCGCCACCAGGTCGCCGGGAGAAATCTGTTCCGAGGCCCTTCCCGCTCCGACGACTGCCGGGGTGCCCCGGGCCCGAGCGACGATCGCGGTGTGGCTGGTCTGACCGCCGAGATCGGTGACGAACCCCGCCACCCGGCCGGTCTTCACCATCATCGCTGCGTCTGCGGGCGAAAGATCGTGGGCCACCACCACGGCGTCGGGGGGAACCTCGACCTCCACGTCCACCGCCTGGCCCATCAGGTTGCGGACCACCCGGTCGGCGACGAAGTCGAGGTCGGCGCGGCGCTCGCGGAAGTACTCGTCGACGATGTTGTCGAACATGTGCTTGATCTTCCGCGCCACCCGCCTCACCGCCCACTCGGCGTTGATGTGGTCTCGGGCGATCAGCTTGAACACCTCGTCCACGAACATCGGGTCGTGGAGCATCAGCCGGTGCGCTTCGAGAATCAGCGCATGATCGTGGCCGTCGCTGCTCGCGAGCTGGTCCTTGATCGCCTCGAGCTGCTGGTCGGAAAGTTCGATCGCGTTCTTCACCCGCACAAGCTCGTGCTCGGCTTCGACATCCGAGAGCCGCAGCTTGGGGGTGCGAATCTTTCTCCGGTCGATCAGAAAGGCACGACCCAGCGCCACGCCGGGGCTGGCGCCGATTCCCTGCAGCGAAATCGTGGGGGTGGCCTGGGTGCTCATCGTCTTGAGGGCTTCAAATGTTACTGCGCCTCTCCGAAGCGCGCCGCGATCAGCTTCTCGAGCTCGGCGAGGCAACCCGCGGCGTCTTCCCCGTCACAGCGGATCTTCACCTTCATGCCCTGGGCGGCGGCCAGCATCAGCACCCCCATGATCGACTTACCGTTCACCTTTTGACCGTCGCACTCCAGCCCCACGTCGCACTTGTGGCGGTTGGCGATCTTCACCAGTTGAGCGGCCGCGCGGGCATGCAGCCCGAGTGCATTGATGATGTTGAAGGTGCCTTCCACGACCTGACCCATGCTTTTTTCCGCCGCGCGCTTAGAGAAACGCCCCGACCATTCCGGCCAGGAGCGCTGATAGATACAGCACCACGTATTGGCTCACCCGCCGCGACACCAGCAGGTAGGCCAGGCCCGCGACCACCAGACACCCGCCCCCGAGCACCGGCGCCCAAGGGCCCCCCAGCTTGGCCCCAAATTCATTCGCGAGCCAGGCCACCAGGCCCCCCGCACTCACCGCCGCCACCACCCTCAGGTAGGCCCCCTTCTGCGGCAAGTTGGACTTTGCCACCTCGCCCACCAGCTGGTCTCCCAGGCGAAGACCGAGGAAGTAGAGCCGGGCCCGAAGGGTCAGGTGCACCGTATTGTAGAGCACCAGAAACAAGACCGCCGCCCAGGCCCCGAGTACCGGGACCAGGGCCGCACACATTACCCCGGTGGCGGGCTTGAGCGAGAGCCAGAAGAAGCCGTCGCCGAGCGCGGCCAGAGGCCCCATCAGTGCGGCCTTGAAGTGGGTGACCCGGTCGGGGCTCTCTTCCCCGCGCGCGATTCGCTCTTCGTGGAACACCACGCCGCCCACAATCGACGCCGCCAGGTAGGGGTGGGTGTTGAAAAAGGCGAGGTGTCGGCGCACGGCCAGCGCCAGAGCCGCCGGTTCGGGGTAGAGCGCCTTCAACGCCGGAAACACCGCGAAGGCCAGCCCCAGGTTCTGCATTCCCTGGGGGTTCCAGCTCGCCTGCAGAAAGAGCGAACGAAGGAAGACCCTCCAGAGCACCGACGGGGGCAAGCGGGAAGGGGCGCTCATCGCGAGAGTCCCCGGAGCATCAGGAAGCCCGTGAAGAAGCTGACGGCGATCGCCGCCATCGCCGCATAGAGCAGGCCGTGCTTGGCCCGTGCGCCCTTGGCGGCGATCGCCGCCGCCACCGACGCCATCGCCGGGTAAGCCCAGGCGAGCCCGCGCACCGCCCCCAGCGGCAGCCGCGTTTCCCAGGGTGCGAGCAGATCGCCCAGCGCCGCGCAGACGGCGGTGGCGAGCCCGAAGACGACGAAGTGCGGCCACACGCCCCAGAGATTCTGGCGCATCGCCCGGTCCAGATCTCCACTCTCCGCCGAGCGCTGAGCCCTTCCGGCCAGACGGGTCGAATAGCGTTCGAGCCAGCGATCGAGCATCAGCCCAAGGCGGCCGGTGCCCGCGAAGACGATGATCGCCAGGGACCAGATCGCCGGAGTGCTCCCCGCGCCGGCGCCCTGGGCCATCTCGGCGCTGGCGGCCGCGCAGCAGGTGGCGGCGAGGGTGTCGTTGTCGGGCAGCGCGGCCCCGAGGCTGGCGCCGCCCAGGTAGAACAGCTCGAGGAGCATTCCCACGAACAGCCCGGAGGGAAGGTCGCCGAGAAGCAGCCCCATGCCGGTCGCCGCGACCAGCGGGCGCGAGAACATGGCCTGGAGGAACGCCCGGCGTTCGACCGCGAGGAGACCTCCCCACAGCCCTGCCAACCCGACATGGGTCCAGACCACCGTCATCTTGGAGATCTCTAAGGCTTAAGCGCCCTTCTCGAACCGCTCCTGAATCTCGTCCCACTCGAGCGCGCGGTCGGAAGGCACCGCGCGCGCTTCGATCTCGATGCCCGCGTCTGCGAGCATTCTCAGCTGATCGAGCTCGCGTGGCGAGAGAAAGACCGAGGAAGAGACCTTCCTCCGTTCGGCGCTGTAGTGGATGTTGCCGAGATTCAGCCGCGCGGCCACCAGGCCCCGCTCCTGAGCGCGGACCATGGCGTCGATGTCCCGCAGCAGCACCAAGGTCTTGATCGGCTCGAGCGCGAGCTGGGCAAAGTCGACCTCGAACAGCGGAGAGATTTGAACCTTCACCGCGTCGTCCACCGCCAGCCCCATCGCGGCACGGATCAGCGGGCTGCCGGCGGCCTCATCGTCGGCCACCACCACCCTCGCGACCTTCAGCTGAGGCAACCAGGCTTCGACCACCTGGCCGTGGATGAGGCGGTTGTCGACGCGGACGAGGTCGATCACGGCGGCCTAGCTGGGGTTGCGCGGGGTTTGGGAATCGCGCAACAGCGCCGAGGCACAGGTGATGTTCTTCTGCCCATATTCGGCGAGCGAGCGGGCCAGCGTCTCGAGTGGAAGCGTGCCGTTGCGCAGCGAGTTCGCCTTCAGCAGCATCGGCAGGTTGACCCCGGTGAGGACCTCGAGATCGAGTTGACCGAGCATGGTGAGCGACTGGTTGCAGGGGGTACCGCCAAAGAGGTCGGCGAGCACGATTACCCCTTCCCCGCTGTCCACCGAGCGCACCGCGGCCCGCACCTTCTCGCGGATCTCGTCCGGCGCCGCGCCCGGCTCGACCAGACACGTCGCCACTGCGGAGAGTTTTCCGACAATCTGCTCCGCCGTCGAGACCAGCTCGTCGGCGAGATGTCCGTGGGTGGCAATGACCAGGCCGACCATGATTCCGCTCCTTCCCCCCGGCTGCATTCGCTGGAGTACCGCTGTCTCAGAGCAGGCGCAACCTGGGAATCTGCGCACCTGCCGTCTGCGTGGAACGGCTTGCCTACCTCACCGGCAAATTAACGACGACGGCGGAAGGGTGCAGCGGACATTACGGCCACATTGGAAACGGGGCGGAAAATCGGGCCGGGCTACTCTTTGTCCAGGTCCCGGTCCCAGCGCTGCACCCGGGCGTCAGGCGTGTTGAGCCGCTCGAACAGTTCCTGGGCCATCGCCACGGAACGGTGCTTTCCGCCCGTGCAGCCGAGCGCCACGGTGAGGTAGGCCTTGCCCTCGCGCTGGTACTTCGGAAAGAGGAACTGGCAGAGGTCGACCAGCTTGGCGAGGAACTCCTGCGACTCGGGTCGCTGAAGGACGAACTCGGCCACCTTGGGGTCGTGGCCGGTGAGCCCCTTCATCTCGGGAACGAAGTAGGGGTTGGGTAGAAAGCGAACGTCGAACACCAGGTCGGCCTGCGGAGGGACGCCGTACCGGTAGCCGAACGAGAGCACCGAGATCGACGGGGCGTTTGCCGGCTCGGTGGAGAAGCGGGCCTGAACCAGGCGCTTGAGGTCATGGACGTTGAGCGCCGAGCTGTCGATCACCTGATCGGCGAGCTCGCGGAGGTCGGCGAGCGCTTCCCGCTCGAGGGCGATGCCTTCGGCGACGCTGCCTTCGGGGGCGAGCGGATGGCGACGGCGGGTCTCGGAGAACCGGCGGATCAGCGAGTCGTCACTGGAATCAAGGAAGAGGACCTCGACTTTGTGGCCTCCGCGGCGGACCTCCTCGAGCATCAGCGGGGCATGCTTGAGGTACTCGCCTTCGCGGACGTCGATCACCAGCGCGAGGCGGTGGGCGTCGCCGCCGAGGGCGATCAGCTCGGTCAGCTTCGGCAGCAGCAGCACCGGGAGGTTGTCGATGCAGAAGTAGCCGGCATCTTCGAGCGCGCGGATCGCGGTCGACTTCCCCGAGCCGGACATGCCGGTGATGACGATGATCTGCTTGTCGGGGAGGGTCACTCGACCTCGTCTCCCAGGGTGCGGCGCATCGTGCCTTCGGCGATCGCCCGGTTGAGCTTGTCGGCGAACTCCCGTGCCGAATGATGGCCCTGCAGCTTGAGCAGGTGGTTGCGGGCGGCGACCTCGACGATGGTGGTCATGTTCCGGCCTGGCCGCACCGGCACCACCGAGAGCGGCACGTCGACCCCGAGGACATCGAAGGTGGCCTGCTCGACCCCGAGCCGGTCGTATTCGTGGCTGGGGTCCCATTCAACCAGCTCGATCACCAGCTCGATCTTCTTCCGTTCGCGCACGGCGGAGATACCGAAGAGATCCTTGATGTTGATGATCCCGAGGCCCCGGATTTCCATGTGGTGCTTGATGATCGCGCTGCCGGCGCCGTAGACCCCGAACTTTCGCCGGGTGACGTCGACGATGTCGTCGGCGACGAGGCGGTGGCCGCGCATCACCAGGTCGAGCGCGATCTCGCTCTTGCCGATGCCGCTCTTGCCGAGAAGTAAAATGCCCACCCCGAACACGTCCATCAGCACCCCGTGCAGGCTGGAGCTGACGGTGAGCGCCTCGTCGAGAAAACCCTGGACCTGCTGGATGAAGACCGAGGACAGCAGCGGGGTCTTCATCAGCGCCAGCTGAGCGTCGTTGCAGGCTTCGATCAACGACGCGGGGATGTCCAGGTTCTTGGTCACCACCACGCAGGCCAGCTGCGAGCCGAGCAGCTGATGAAGGACCTCGCGCTGGCGCGCTTCGGGCAAGGTGCGCAGGTAGGAGATTTCGGTGTTGCCGAACACCTGGACCCGCTCGGCGTGAAGGTGCTCGGTGAAGCCGGTGAGCGCGAGGCCCGGTTTCTGGATTCTCGAGGAGCTGATCTTCCGATCGAGGCCCTGCTTGCCGGCGACGAGGTGGAGGTTGAGCTCGTAATCCCGGTCGTCGAGGAGGACGGAGATCTTGATGGAGTTCATGCCCGAGCCTCGTGGTTCACGCCGCTGTGCATATCACGGCGGTTTTCGCGCCGCCGAAATCGCGGCCGACACTTTCTGCCGCGGCGGCACGAAGGAACTTGGTAGACCGAGGTGACCTTGGCCCTCTCGCCGTCTTCGCAACAGGCCGTGCCTTCACCAGAGCCCCGGGAGCGGGACTTCCGCGCCGAGGTGCTGCTGGGAGCGAGCCTGGCCATCGGCCTCGCGCTCCGGCTCTGGCTCGCGTTCAACGACGATGGCGTCTACTGGCCCGACGAAATTTTCCAGAGCCTCGAGCCGGCCCATCAGCAAGTCTTCGGCTACGGGCTCATCCCCTGGGAGTTCGTGGAAGGCGCTCGAAACTGGGCCCTTCCCGGCGCGATCGCTGCGGTGCTCAAAATCTGCAGCACGGTGGGGCTCGATCATCCCCGGCAGTACCTCGGCGTCGTCCGCGGACTCTTCGCGGTGGGGGGGACCGCCACCGCGCTGGGCTGCTACCGCCTGGCGCGTGCGTATCAGGCCCGACCGCTGTTCGCCGCGGCGGCCGCAGCGCTGTTCTGCGGGTTGGCGCCCGCCATCTACTTCGCACCCCGGGCGATGAGCGAGACCGCGGCGGCGCTGCCGGCGACCTTCGGACTCGCTCTGGCGCTCGACCCGCGAAGCCGAAGGTCCGCTGTGATCACCGGCGCCTCCCTGCTCGGGCTGTCGGTGATGTTGCGACTGCAATGCGGCGTGTTCTGCGTCGGGCTGCTGGCGATCTTGCTGGCGCGAAAGCGCTACGGGGCCGTGCGGGACTGCGCCCTGACGCTGGGGGTGTTCGCGTTCCTGTTCGGCCTGCTCGACCACCTCACCTGGGCGCAGGCTCCCGGAGCGAGATTCGATGGCTGGTTCCACTCCGCGCTCAAGTACCTGCAGTTCAATCTGATCGAAAACCGCGCGAGCGGCTGGGGCGTTTCACCCTGGAGTTACTACCTGCAGAAGCTGGCGAATTCGTCGAAGGTGGCCGCGGTGCCTCTGTTCGGCCTCTCGCTGCTGGCTTTTCGGCGAGCGCGCGGACTGGTCCTGCTCGCGCTCCTCTTTCTCGCCCTTCACAGCGCCATCGGCCACAAGGAGCTGCGGTTCCTCTTCCCGCTGCTTCCTCTTCTCTGTGCGCTGACGGGCATCGGGCTGGGCTGCGTGCCGCCGACAGTGGCGCGGTGGGCGTTGCTGCCCTTGACGCTCGCTTCCGCCCTCTGGTCCGCGGCCACCTTCCACCAGCTGACCTTCCGACAGGTGGGCCAGTACCCTGAGCGGGGAAGCCAGAGTGCCTATGACGACTTCGGGCCCGTGAACCGGATGCTGCTGGCGGCGCACGACCAGGCCGACCTGTGCGGGGTGCGCATCGACGCCGCCTCGCTCGCGTGGACCGGCGGCGCCAGCTACCTCCACCGGAAGGTGCCGCTCTACCATCTGGGACGACCGCCGGTGGAAGCAGGAACGTTCAACTACGTGATCGCCCGCGCCCGGCCGGACACTCGTGGAGTCGTGGCGCGGGACCGGAAGGATGAGGCGATGGCGCTGATCCGGGTGAGGGACAACGGCTGCATTCCCGACCCCGAATACCGTTGGCTGCTTCCGTGAGCCGGCGGCTGTCAATTTTCGATTTACAATGGTGATGATTTCATTTCGATAATTGTCCGCTCGGTGCTGTGGGAGTGTCTTTCCAGGAGTTCGCCATGACTGAAGACCAAAATCGTTGGACCCTCGCTGCGGAAGTGAAACCTCGCCCCCAGAGGCGGAGAGGCACCCGTGCCCTCCTCGTCGCCACCGCGCTGGGCGCCCTCGGCGCTGCCGTGGTAAGCGCCTGTGGCCTCGGGCCGCGGGTGGTGGGAAATCCCAAGGGCTGCCGCTACGACGCCGGCGGCGTCGACGACTGCAACGCGCCGCCCCCTGACGGCGGTACTCCGAACCGCGATGCCGGCACCGACGGCGGGCCCTGAGCGACCGGTGCCCAAGGAACTCTTCGAGCTCGAGCTCACTGAAGGCCCGGCACTCGACCTTCACCGCCGCGAGCTCGGACAGATGGAGCAGGACTATCCCTGGGAGAGCCTTCGACCCGAGGCCTATCCCCCCCTGCTCGTCGAGCGGGCGCGGCTGGGGTGGACGGAGAATGCTTTCAACGAGTACTGCACCGCGGTGGCAATGGGGCAGCTGATCGATGCCCTGGGTCGGGCCCGCGTTCCGCTCGACCTCTGGAGCCTGGCCTGCCGGTTCCCCACCGAGGAGCTGATCCACGTCGAGCTCTGTTCGAGGATGGCCATGCAGCTGGGCGGCGGTGCCCCGCTGACGTTCGATCCGGATCAGGTGGGCTACCCGCTCGATCCGTCGCTGACGCCGCTGCAGCGGGCCAACGAGCTCGTGGTTCGGCTTTGCTGCGTGGGAGAAGCGCTGTCCTTTCCGTTGCTCTCGGGCTGCATGCGTTCTGCGGCCCACCCGTTGACCCGGAAGGTGCTCACCAAGATTGTGCAGGACGAAGCTCTGCACGGACGGCTCGGCTTTCTCTACCTCGATTGGATCGCAGCCGACCTGGACCTCGTCGAACGCGAGCGGCTGGGGCGCGCGGCGCGAGAGACCCTCACCGAATACCAGCCGCTCTGGGAACGACTGCGCAGCCGGGTGGTCGACGGGGTGACCACCGAAGGGTTTCTGATTCAACAGGTGCACGAGCTGGGCTGGATGGAGGCGCAAGCGTACGCCACGCTGGCGCGCGCGTCGGTCGAAGAGACGGTGGCGGCACCGCTGCGCAGGTACGGAATCAAGCTGTCCTGAAGGCGAAGCAAAGTCGAGCGAACCCGGGGTCAGGCCTGGACGCCCGATTCCTGCCGACTAGATTTGCGCGATGGTCGACTGCCTCTTCTGCAAGATTCGCGATGGTCTGATACCCGCCAAGGTCCTCTACCGGGACGAGCACTGTCTCGCTTTCGAGGACG
>JAYUUC010000582.1:0-3420 GCA_043755105.1 Myxococcales bacterium | reverse complement strand
TCTGGGGGCAGAGCGATCGTGGCGTGGCCGACCTCCCCACCTACGTGGTGATCAGTCACGGAAGTTCCCGGGTGGGAATCCTGATCGAAGAGCTGCTGGGGGTCGTCGAGGTCGGTGCCTCGCCCACGACCTACAGCGGGACCGAGCGCTCCGGGGTGGTCGCGGTGACCCAGTCGGAAGGGCGCAGCGTGCTTCTGCTCAGCGCCGAGCAGCTCTTCAAGGACGATCGGCTCCGGTGAGCGCATCTCTGGGCACCCTGATCCGGACCGTGATCGTCGACGACAGTCGCAGCTATGTCGCGGCTCTGAGCGCGGTGCTCGCGGACTACCCCGATTTTCGTCTGCTCGGAGTAGCCCGTGACGGCACCGAGGCGGTCGAGCTGGTGACCCGCCTTCGCCCCGACCTGGTGATCATGGACGCGGTGATGCCCGGGCTCGACGGCGTTTCGGCCACCGCCCAGATCATGAGCGTCGCGCCCTGCGCAGTGGTGGTGATGAGTCGCCAGTTCGACGCCGACCTGCAAGAGGTGATCTTCGATGCCCTGAGGGCGGGAGCAGTGGACTTCCTCCCCAAGCCTCGCGAGCTCCAGGAGCGACGCACCCGCGACAGGCTCGTCGACACCTTGCGCGCGATGAGCGGCGTGAAGGTGGTACGGCGGCGGCCGGTGGGGCCTGCGCTGCCAGAGCGGAACCGCGCGGGCGAGTTTCAGCTGGTGGCGATCGGCTCGTCCACCGGGGGCCCGCCGGCGCTGTGCGAAATTTTCCGGCAGCTTTCCCCCGACTTTCCGGCCCCCATCCTGGTCGCGCAACACATCGCGAGCGGTTTTTCTCTCGGGCTTTCCCGCTGGCTGTCCGGCTCGACCCCGCTCAAGTCGATGCTGGTGGAACAGCCCCTGGTTCCCGAGGCGGGGACGGTCTACTTCCCCGCCGATGATCATCACCTCCAGTGGGCCAGCGGCAAGCTCATCGCGGCGCGGGCGAATGAGCCGGGCGTGGTTCCCTCGGTCGATCGACTGTTCCACTCTCTGCTGCCTCGGGCCAGCTCGGTGGTGGCGGTGATGCTCACCGGAATGGGGGCAGACGGCGCCGCAGGGATGAGCGCCTTGCGCGCCGCGGGTGCACACACCCTCGTCCAGGACGAGGTCAGCTCGGTCGTTTACGGAATGCCTCGCGCGGCCAAGGAAGCAGGAGCGGCGATCGAGGAATTGCCTTTGTCGCGCATTGGGCCACGCTTGAGGGAGCTCGTCATTCCCCGGAACGGTGTCAAATGAATTGGGCGCTGCTGATTCTTGCTCTGTCGGTCCCCCTGTCCGCTGCAGCGGGGCCGCCGGTCATCTTGGTGGAAGCGAAGGTCGCCCCGTATCGCGAAGCGGCGGCGTCGGTGAAGAGGCAGCTGGTCGACGCGATCGAGCTCGAGCCCACCGCTCCGGACGTGCAGAGCGCCGTGGCGAGTGCGCCGGTGGTGGTCGCGGTGGGAAACAAGGCCCTCGGGGTCGCGCGTCAGACTGCGGGCAACGTGCCGGTGGTGTTCTGCATGGTCCTCGGGGTGACCCAGGCGATGCTCTCCCCCACGGTGACCGGAGTTCCCCTCGAGTCCGACCCTCGCGCCACCTTCGCGCACCTCCGTGCGGTGGCGCCCAAGGCGGTGCGGCTGGGGGTCATCTTCAACCCGCAGGCGAGTGAAATCTTGATCGCCGAAGCGCAGAAGGCGGCCGGCACTCTCGGGCTGACGCTCAAGCTCAAACCGGTGTCGGGCCCCCTCGAAATCAAGGACGCGGCGAGTGCCCTCGCGGGCACCGTCGATGCGCTGTGGCTGCCTCCGGATCCTCGGCTCTTCTCGAAAGAGCTGTTCGCCTTCTTGCTGAGCTTCGCCTCGGAGCGAAACCTGCCCCTGATCGGCTTTCTCGACAGCTTCACCCAGGCAGGGGCGCTTGCCTCGGTCAGCGCCGACTTCGGCGACATCGGGATTCGAGCCGGAAAGCTGGCCGCCGAGATTCAAGCGCGGCCGGAGGGGAAGCGGGTGCCCGTCCCCGCTCTTGCATTTTCGCCCGGTACCTTTTCGCTCAACCTGAAGACCGCCAGCGCGCTGGGAATTGCCATTTCCGCCGCTGCACAGTCTTCCGCCCAACTGGTGATCAAGTGATCGAACCGTCTTGCTGCTTGTCGAGCCCGACCCCCTGCCCGGCGGCCTGCACTTGACCCGCTCACTCCTCGCCAAGGCGATCGCCGTCCTCCTCGGCGCGGTGCTGCTGTCGGCGGTGCTGGCCTACTTCGTCTTCAGTCCGATGTTCGCCAAGACCTTCGACCGTGAGGTGGAGAAGCGCGGCGAGGGGGTGAGCAAGTTCCTCGAGCAGCACCAGGAGCTGCGGCTGGCGCTCTCGCTGAAGAACCGCGCCCGCGCCGGCGAGCTCGCCGAGGAGCTGATCAAGGGCGACGCCGACATCCAGTACGCGGTGTTCCTCGACAGCGACGGACGGATGCTTGGGGGAGCGGTGGTCAGCGGCTTTCCCGAGAAGAACCTCGCCCAGCTGATCCAGACGCACCTCGGCGCTGCGCCCAACGACGATGAGCTGCATCGATTTACCCGCGACGTGGCCCGGGCAAGCGACGGCGACGACAAGGGGGGCGGACTGGACTTCACCACCGACCAGGGCGACGCAGCGAAGAAGCAGACCCTGGGGAAAATCCTGCTTGGCCTTTCTTCCCGGGCCGCCCGCGGCCAGCTGAGCAAGCAGACGGCATTGACCATCGGGTTGACCGCGGTGGTGTTGTTCCTCACCTTCGCGATCTACTTCGCCCGGCTCTCGCGGCGCCTCAACGTCCTCGCCCGCTTCGCCTCCGAGGTCGCTTCCGGCAACCTGGTGGTGGACATCGAGGACTCGGGCAATGACGAGGTGGGGCTGCTTGCGGGCTCTCTGCGCGAGATGGGCCGGAAGACCGCGTCGATGGTGGGGCGTCTGCAGCAGGCCTCCCAGGCGATGGCGGAGACCTCGAATCAACTGCTCGAGTCCAGTGGCCATCAGGGCGAATCGGCCACCCGCCAGGCAGCTGCCGTGAGCGAGACCGGCGCCACCGTGTCCGAGCTGCGCGAGACCTTCAAGCAAGCCGCGGAGCGCGCCCAGGCAGTGATCGACCTGGCGAAGAAGTCCGAGGAGTCCACTTCCACGGGCCGGTCGGCGGTGGAAGAGAGCGTGGGCTCGATGTCCCAGATTCGCGACCAGGTGCTCGCCATCTCCACCACCATCATGGGGCTGGTGGATCGAACCAATCAGATTGCCACCATCATCGACACCGTCAACGACCTCGCCGAACAGTCCAACGTGCTCGCGCTGAATGCGGCGATCGAAGCCGCCAAGGCCGGCGACCAGGGCCGGGGCTTCGCGGTGGTGGCCCGGGAAGTCCGGACGCTGGCCGAACGTTC
>JAYUUC010000581.1:0-9964 GCA_043755105.1 Myxococcales bacterium | reverse complement strand
CCAAGGAGCTCAAGGGAGAAGCCCGCCAGAAGGTGAACAAGTAGTCCCTTCGAGGGATTTCGACTCCGGCGTGAGCTCGCGCATCCAGGCGAGCTCACTTCCGTGCGAGTCACTTGCGCAGCTCGTCCCCAATCTGGGCTTGCCTCGCACACTGCCCACCGGCTGCAACTGAAGAACGCCCGGACGCGACACCAGCATGTGACCCTGGCCACCGCCGGCGCCATAACCCGTCGTCATTCAATCGCCGCGTTTGACCAGGCAGTGCCGCGTCGAACGAATTTGACCTCAGGGCGCCTTGGGTTCCTTCGTGAGTTCACTCATCAAGTCGAGCTCGCGTGCCTCCTCGAAGCTCTCGAGCAACTCGAGCTCAGCGGAGATCTGGGCGTCCTCCGCTGAGAGCCTTGAGGTGACGCCGGCTTGTGAATGACCCCTGGTCACTCCTCCGTCGGACGTCAGTGGTTTTTCTCCTTCAGCCCGCGCTGGGGAAGGCGTGAGGACCCCAAGCAGCAGGCCCAGTGCGATCGCCCTCAACGGCCGCGCCTCTCTCGCATCCGCTCGCGCAGCTCCTGTCTCTGTTCGGGAGGCATCTGTCGCCAGCGCCGAAGGTTTTCCCGCATCTGCTCGCGGCGCTCCGGATTGGCTTTCAGGTAATTCCGCATTTTTTCTCTCAGCTGTGCACGTTGGGCGGGATCCAGCTTCCTGAATTCGAGGAACCGCTCTCTCAGAGCCTGGCGCTCGACCGGACGCAGCGCCCTGAAGGACCTCAGGTTGTCGCGAATGCGCGCCCGCTCTTCCGGCGGCAGCGACCGCCATCGCCCCAGGTTGTCGCGAATCCGCTGCTGTTCTTCCGGCGGCAGGTTCTTGAACTCGCGCCAACGCTGGCGCAGCTCGTCCTTCTGTTCGGGAGTGAGCTGCTCGAAACGCTGAGCACCCGGCCCGGGAGCAGCCTCCGCGGCGGGTTCGGCCCGCGCCGAACTTGCGGCCACCAGCAGCAGCGCGAGCGACATTGGAATCAAGGGGGCATTCATCACTTCACCTCGGCGGGAGAAAACTCTTGCAGATGGGCAATCAATTCGACGTCCTCCGGACCCTCGAGGCCAATCACCTCGTAATCCTCGAGGACCTCGCCGTGCTGCGCGTAGAGAAGGTCCTCGGCACCTTCAGCGGAACGGCGAATCAGTTGCGCACCGGGAATCGCCACTGCCAACAGCGCCGCTGCGGCGATCAGGACTCGTGCGCGCCGGCGGAGCGTCATCCTTCGCTTCACGGGCGGGGCCGGTGAGGCCGGGGCAAGTCCGGCAAGTACCTGCTGTCGCATCGCCGGGCCGGGCGCAGGAGTGGTCAAGCGGGACAGCTGCTCCAACGCACGCTCGAGCTGGATTCGGGTGGCGCTACAATCGGCGCAGGTCGACAGGTGCGCCTCGAACTGGCCTCGCTCGGCGTCGAGCAACTCTCCGTCGAGGTAAGCGGTGAGGTGTTGTTGCTGGTCGCAGCTCATCCCTTGCTCCTTGCGGGAAGCTGACCCGCGTTCAACGAATCGATCTTCCTTGCCACCGCGAGCGTCGCCCGGTGAATGAGGCTCTTCACCGCCGCCTCGGAAGCGGGCAGCGCCTCGGCGATCTCCCGGTAGGCCATTCCTTCAAAGCGGCACATCACGAAGGCCGCGCGCTCACGCTCGCTCAACTCCGCCAACGCGAGCCCCACCGCGCGCTCCAGTTCCCTTCCGTCGAGCGACTGGTCGGGGCGCTCCCCTTCCCCGGCGGCGGCGGAAAAACCTTCTGCGTCCGGGTTCGCTTCCAGCGATTCCGTCCGCTGGTACTCGCCGCGCCGCAGCTCATTGAGGCAGTGGTTGGTCGCCACCCGGAACAGAAAGGTCTTGAAGCTCGCCGAAGGCTGGTAGCGGCTGGCGCTGGCGTAGAGCTTGACGAAGATGTCCTGGGCCAGCTCTTCCGCCCGAGCGGCGCTGCCGACAAAGCGGTAGGCGAACCGACACAGACTCACCTGGTAGCGATCGAAAAGCGCGCCGAAGGCAGCCTGGTCTCCGGCGGCCACCCGCTGCATCAATTGCGAATCGTCGAGGCCGCTCACCTTCTCTTCAACCCCCGTCGCACTCAATGGTTGCGGGCCCGGCGGCGGACGCCCGCAACTAATTTGCGGATGCCGGGTTTGAAAGACAGCAACTCAAACAAAGGACGCCTCGATGAATCGCACTCTCGGACAGCTGGTTCTCATTGTTGCCACCTTCACCGCCCATGTGGGTCTGGCGCAGACGCCGCCACCGCCTGCTGGCGAGACGCCTGCGGCGCTGCGACAAGATGCCAGGAAAGACTTCGGGCAGGCGCGCGCCGATGCACAGAAGGCCCGCAGCGAATTCAAGGAAGCCCGCCACGAAGGCTCCGAAGGTCGCCAGGACCTGCGCCAGGCGCAGGAAGACCGCAAGGCGGGGAACATCGCCGGAGCCAAGTCCGAGGTGGCCGCTGCAAGGCAGGCCTTCGGCGAGGCCCGCAAGGACCGTCAACAGGGTCGGCAAGAGGTGAAGGAGGCCCGCAAAGAGCGCCACGAAGGACGGCAGGACCTGCGCGAAGCCCGCCACGAGCGCCGCCGCGAGATGCGCAACAAGCCGTGAAATCACCGCGCATCGAATGGACCCGGCGCCCGGCTCGTACCGGGCGCCGCACCGTTCCGGACATGAAGGCCCGGCACACATTTTCACCGGAAGCGGGGCTCACGTCCCTGGGCCCAAGAAAGGTCCTGGATGTGGACCGTGCAGTCGGGTGTGCCTGACACTGTGCTCTGCACCTCGTGCGCGGCGCCTGACCGCACCACCCGCGATTGAAGTTGCGGGGGCATCACCGTCAGGTCTTCAGGGTTGAGGGGAATACGGTGCGAATGAACCCACACCTTGCCTTCCTGCTGCTGCTCTGTGCGGCAGCGAACGCGGGCGCCCAGACGGTGGCCGACGAGGTTTCGGCCGGCAGCAGCCCCTCTTCGGGCGCTTCGCTCCGACGGGGCTTTCTCTCCGACCGGCTGTGGGGAGGCCTCGAGCTCGGTGACGCATGGGAGCTCCATGCCGAAGCGAATCTGACCTACACCGATCCCTCTCCGGCGACGACCGAGGGAGGGTTCGGCCACAGCGCGAGCACCGTCTTCCTCGGCACCCTCGGCGTCGAGTGGTTGCCCACCGACCCCGTCGCCCTCTCGCTGGACCTCGGCTACTCGCCTCCCAGCCAGCAAGAGGTGGGCACCACCCTCAGCACCACCGAAGCCAGTGGGGCAACCAGCTCGGTTGCGGCGAGGGTGCGTTCCACCAGCACTCTGGCCAGCGCCGTGCTCGGCCTCGTGTATCAAACCTCTTCGCTGGAAGAAGACTCCGACTTCGCTTCCACGATCGATGGCTCCGCTGGGTTGACCCGCTTCGACACCACCCAGCGAATCTCCTCGGTTGAGACCGCCGCGGGCTCGCTCACTACCGCACAGCTGCTCGCCCGATGCCGGCTCGCGCCCAAGTCCTGCCAGGGTTTCGCGCGGGCGCTGAAGGCCGAGCCCACCACCCTCCACCAGCTCAGGCTGGGTCTCGGGCTGGTGGAAACGGTGAAATCGGATAACGACCTCATCCTCGCCGGAGCCTACTTTCTCTACGACACCGACCCTGCCCAGGCCGGCTACTTCAGCGTCGTCGGCGCGGGCCGATCCATTGATCTCGGCGCCGGGGTTCCGGTGGCCCCGCTGTGGTTCACGGTGTCACCCGGGCTCACCCGCCGCTTCGGCGCGCTCTCGCTCGGCCTCACCTACAAGTACGGGCGCTACGTCGATGACGGGGGCGACACCCAGTCCGTCGCCGTGAAGGCCCAGCTGAAGTTCCTCGACCACTGGAAAGGCTGGGTCACCGTCACCGGGACCCGCGATGTGGACGGCTCGGGGCAGACATCGCTCTCGGGAGTGCTCGCGATCGGTCTGCGCTGGAGGCAGTAGCCGGGAGTGTTCAGCGGCCTCGGCCGGGCGGCTTCCCCGGCCCGGAGGACTTCTGGTCCCACACCGCCTCGTCGGGAGACTCTGCCTTGCTCAGCTCCCAGGCCGAGAGCAGGTTCTCCATGTGCGAGACGTACTCGGGGGTCGCTTCCACCTTGTGCGTCTTGGCGTACTTGTGGATGAAGTCGCGGAGGATCGGCCCGAGAAAGAAGTTGGCGAGGACAATTTCGCTGTGGTCGACGTACTCGGTGAAGGTGACCGCGAAGCCGTTCGGTGAGCCCTTCCCTCCGTCCCCTTCTACCCGCACCACCTTGCCGCGGGCGCGGACCTTGCGGTCATGGGGAGGCAAGGTCAGCTCGACCTCGACCATCATTCCCATTTTGAGGAAGAAGGTGCTCTCGAAGAAGATGCCGCCCACGCTGATGTTGCTGGTGGGCAGCGTCGCTTCCAGTTGTCGCTTCGAATCCCCGCTCAGCGTCAGCCGCGCCTTGACGCGGAGATCCGCCCGCGGGAACCGGCGACGAGACTCGTAGGGGCTTTTGGGAGTGGCCAAGGCCCCTGCAGTCTAGACGACGATGGTCCGCGCTTCTAGGGAACTGCGCGCAGCTGCGAGCCGGCGCTCACCCCGGCTGCATCGCGAAGGGCTTCCTTCTTGTCGGTGCGCTCCCAGGTGAACTCTTTCTCCGAGCGGCCGAAGTGTCCGTAGGCGGCGGTCTTCTGGTAGATCGGCCGGAGCAGGTCGAGGTGCTCGATGATCTCGCGCGGCTTCAGCCCGAAGGTGGCGCGCACTGCCTTGGAGATCTTCTCCTCGGACACAGTGGCGGTCCCGAACGTCTCCACCAGCACGCTGGTCGGCTCGGCGACACCGATCGCGTAGGAAACCTGCACCTCGCAGCGACTGGCCAGCCCGGCGGCGACCACGTTCTTGGCGATGTAGCGGCCCATGTAGGCGGCCGAGCGGTCGACCTTCGAAGGGTCCTTGCCGGAGAAGGCACCGCCGCCGTGACGGCCCATGCCGCCGTAGGTGTCGACGATGATCTTCCGGCCGGTGAGGCCGGAGTCGCCCATCGGGCCACCGATCACGAACCGGCCGGTGGGGTTGATCAGAATCTTGGTCTTCCGGTCGATCATCTTCTTCGGAAGGGCCTTCTCGATCACATCGGCGCGAATCGCCTCGTGGAGCTTCTTGTTGGTGACCTCTTCCGCGTGCTGGGTGGAGACGACGACGGTGTCGATGCGCACCGGGCGGCCGTTCTTGTACTCCACCGTGACCTGGCTCTTGCCGTCGGGGCGGAGCCAGTCATGGTTCTTGCGGCGAACGTCGGCGAGCCGCTTGGTGAGCATGTGGGCGTAGGAGATCGGCGCCGGCATCAGCTCGGGGGTCTCGTCACAGGCGTAGCCGAACATCATTCCCTGGTCGCCGGCTCCCTGCTCCTTCTTCGGCTTGGTATCGACGCCGCGCGCGATGTCTTGCGACTGGCCTTCGATCGCCACCATCACCCCGCAGGTGTGACCGTCGTAGCCCATCTTGCTGTCGGTGTAGCCGATGCGAACGATGGTGCTGCGAACGATCTTGGGGATGTCGATGTAGCAATGGGTAGTCACTTCACCGGCGACGATCGCCAGCCCCGTCTTCACCAGGGTTTCCACCGCGACCCGCCCGTAGGGGTCCTTCGCGAGGATGGCGTCCACCACCCCGTCCGAAATCTGGTCGGCGATCTTGTCCGGGTGACCTTCAGTGACGGACTCGGAGGTGAATAAATAATCCTGGGGCATGTACTTTCCTTGTGTCGATTCGATGGTTCCGTAAAAAGGCGCGGAGAAGTAGCAGGGCGCGGACAAATGTTCCAGAGCCTCTGGAAGGCCTGTAAAACGGAACCCCCTACGCTTTCAGGAGTTTTTCGATGACGACTTCCCCCTTCCGCCCCTTCAGCCTGATGCTCGCGGTCTGCCTCTGTGCACCCGCCTTCGCCGCCTCTGCCAAGGACGAGGTGAGCAAGCCCCTGAAGACGGTGATTCAGGCGGTTCGCTTCAGCAAGGACCCGCTGGCGATCAAGAACTTCGCCGGAGAGGAAGAGGGCAAGCTGCTCCTCGCCGACGACTGGGCCAAGGGAACCGAGGCGCAGCGGAAAGAGTTCGTGGGCCTGTTCCACACCTTGTTCGCCAAGATGGCCTTCCCGAAGATTCGCAAGAACTTCGAGAACCTGGACACCGTGCTCTACGACGAGCCCAAGGTGACTGGCGACCGGGCAGACATCGGTTCCACCATCCTCATCAACCATCCGTTGAAGAAGCAGGAGCTCAAGGTCAAGTACCAGCTGGCCAAGGACAAGGGGGCCTGGAAGGTGGTCGATGTGACCGTGCTCGGCGACTCGATGCTCAAGGGCATTCGCGAGGACCAGATTGTTCCGATCATGAAGGAAGGCGGCTGGGACAACCTGCTCAAGCTGATGCGCGCCAAGGCCAAGGAACTCGGGGCCCCGTGACCGGCTGCCTGCGATGATTCGACCCGCGGTTCCCGCCGACGTTCCATTGATCGCCGCGCTGATCAGCGAGCTCGCCGATTACGAACGGCTGGGCCACGAGGTTTTCACCGACCCTGCGATGCTCGCCGAGCACCTGTTTGGTGAGCGTCGCTATGCCGAGGTCCTGCTCGCCGAAGTGTCCGGGGAAGCGGTCGGGTTCGCCCTCTTCTTTCACAATTACTCCACCTTCCTCTCTCAGCCGGGCCTCTACCTGGAGGACCTCTACATCCGCCCGGCGCACCGGGGGCAAGGCCTCGGCAAGGCGCTGCTCTCAGCGCTGGCGAGGGTGGCGCTGGAGCGACGGTGCGGCCGCTTCGAGTGGTCGGTGCTCGACTGGAACGACCCCGCGATCGGCTTCTACCGGAAGCTGGGCGCGGTGCCGTTGAGCGATTGGACGGTGTACCGCTTGGCAGGCCCGGCAATGAAGCTGCTGGCGGAGGCGGGCGGGTAGCGCTCGATTCTGGGAGCCGGCTGGGTTTAGAAGTACGGTCTGGGTCCGAATGAGCGACAAATCTGCGTTCCTGACCCGCTTCGCCTCGTCCTACGCCCGCACCATGGTCCGCTTCCCAGGGACGGTGCTGCTGATCCTCGCCGTGCTCGGCGCGGGAGCGACCTGGCTGACCACCAAGCTCACCATCGAGCCCAACCAGCTCGACCTCATCTCTCAGCAGCTGCCCGAGGTGATTGAAGTGAAGCGGGTGATCGACATGGTGGGCGGCGCCGGCCACCTGATGCTCACCCTTCGCGCCGACGACGAGAAGGCGCTCAAGGCCACCGCCGATGGCCTCGCGGTCAAGCTCCTCGCCGACAAGGAGAACGTTCGGTCGATGTCCTACAAGCTGCCGGTGGAGTTCATCCAGCAGAACATGGTGCTGTTCATCAAGACCGAGGACCTGATCGAGGGCAAACGGCGAATCAATCTCTACCTTCGAGACCAGCTGCGCCGGAACAATCCCTTCTTCATCGAGATCAAGAAGACCGAGCCGGTGAAGCTGGACCTCTCGGACCTGATCAACAAGTACAGCAGCGTCGGCAAGAAGAGCATCCGCGACGACTACAACATCTCTGATGACCACCAGATGATGATGATGTTGATCAAGCCGATGTGGAACTCCACCGAGCTCGCCCGCACCAAGGACTATCTCGACAAGCTTCGAGGAGACCTCGCCCAGTATTCGCGCGAGAGCGGCGTTCAGCTGGTCGAGGACTACGACAAGATGGGCGATGGGAAGACCGTCGCCTACGGCTTCACCGGCACCTACAAGAGCGCGCTCGACGACTCCTACGCGATCAACGACTCGCTCGGGCCGGTGTCGATCATCGCCTTCGTCGCCATCCTGCTCATCACCATCGTCTTCTTCCGCAAGCTGGCGCCGAGCATCATCGTGATTTCCGGCATGGCGCTCGGCACCGTGCTCACCATGGGCTTCACCAAGCTCACCGTTGGCGAGCTGAACATGGTGACCAGCATCCTCGGCGGAATCCTGATGGGGTTCGGGGTGGACTACGGCATCCACTTCATCTTCCGGACCCGCATCGAGCTCGGGGCGGGCAAGCCCTACGACGTCGCCATCCACGACGCGATCGTCAACGCCGGCCGGCCGGCGCTGATCGCGGCGATCGTCACCGGCGGCTCGTTCCTGGTGTTGATGGTCTCGGAGTTCCGCGGCTTCTCGCAGTTCGGGTTTCTCGCCGGCTTCGGGACGTTGATCATCGGCTTCACCCTCTTCTCCTGGAGCCCGGCGATCCTCGCGTTGATCGGCAACCGATGGCCCGAGATGCCTGCGAAGCTGATCGGAACGATGAAGCCTCCGCAGAGCATCAACGAGGGAGGCGAGATCCGCATCCCCCGGCCGAAGCTGGTGCTCGGGCTCTGCACCGTGGTCGTGGTGGCGACCTGCGCTTTTGCAATTCCATGGACCGGAGAGCTGCTGCCGACCAACCGCACCCCGACGATGCTCGAGCGGCTGAAGTCGGGGATCAGCTTCGACTACAACACCCGGGCGCTGATGCCTGCCGATCAGCCGTCGGTGCGACTCGCCGACGAGGTGGGTCGCCGCTTCAAGATTTCTTCCGACCCGGTGGCCGTCTACACCAAGACGCTCGACGAGGCGAAGGAGCTCTACGACGAGCTCCACGACCACCCGACCAAGTACCCCACCATCGACCAGGTGGTGTCGGTGTTCACCTTCGTCCCTCCGCCCGAGCTGGCTGCGGCCAACGCCAAGGTGCTGGAGCAGTGGCAGGAGGAGCTCAAGGACATCGACATCGGTTCGCTCCCGCCCGAGTTCCAGGAGAAGGCAGGCCTGTTCAAGAAGATCCTCGCCGCCCGGCCCTACACGGTGAAGGAGGTGCCCGAGATCTACAATTCGAGCTTCCGCAATCTGCCCACCAGCAAGGTCGAGAACACCGGCTACCTCACCTTCATCTACCCCGGCGTCGACCTCTGGGACGGGAAGAAGATGCTGGCCTTCGCCGACGAGATTCACACCCTGAAGATGCCGAGCGGGAAGGAGTTCCACGCCGCCGGGTTGCCGATCCTCTACGCCAAGCTCGCGCGCATCGTGCTCTGGGACGGGAAGATCACCGTGATCCTCGCCACCCTGTGGATCCTGCTGATGCACTTCCTCGACTTCCGCTCGGCGAAGCTGGCGCTGGCCTCGGTGATTCCGCTCGGGGTGGGACTGGTGATGATGTTGGGCTTGATGTCGATGAGCAACCACCGGCTCAACTTCATGAACATCATCATCCTCCCGATTCTTCTCGGCTTCGGGGTGAGCCACGGGCTCTATCTGCTCCACCGCTTCCTCGAGGGCACCTCGCCGGTGGTGGCGCTGCGCTCGGTGGGAGCCGCGGTGGCCTCATCGACGCTGACCGCGATCGCCGGCTTTGGAGCGCTCTTCGCCGCCAGCCACAATGGCCTCAAGTCGATGGGGCTGGTGGCCTGTCTCGGCCTCACCACCACGTTGATCGTCTCCTTCACCGTGCTCGCGGCGGTGCTCCAGCTGATGCATGACCAGCGCACCCGCGAGAAGCTCGGCACCGCTGGGCCGAAGACGCGGGACGCCGCCTGAACCTTTCGCCTTCTCGGAGCTCGATGATGTCGCCTCGCCTTCTTTCGCTGTCGCGGTTCCTGTTCGCCTTGCTCGTCGTCGCGGGGGGCTCAGGTTGCTCCACGGTGAAGATGCATCGGGTTCGTCCCGACTACGCGAAGGTGGACCGCACCCGCACCAAGCGGCTGGTGGTGGTGACCCAGCCGCTCCCCGACGGCCAGCCCAAGGTCGGCGAGCTGTTCAGTCTGGTGGCGCGGCGCTACGTCAACCAGAAGCGAAATTTCATCGTCAAGGCCAACCTCGCCCGGCCCGAGCCGTTTCAGGTGAAGGAGCAGTGCGTGGAAGGCCTCGACGGGGTGCTCTGGCTGCGACCCGGGCTGCGCAAGATGGGAACGGGCGTGGAAGGCGAGCTCCAGG
>JAYUUC010000580.1:0-9969 GCA_043755105.1 Myxococcales bacterium | reverse complement strand
CCGACCTTGTCGCCGCTCTTCATCGTCGGCTGGAGGGTGCGCCCGGAAATCAGGCTGCGGATGCTGGTGCGGACGAAGGCCGACCCCTTCCCCGGCTTGACGTGCTGGAAATCGATGATCTCGAACGGCTCGCCGTCGATCTCGATCTTCATGCCCTTCTTGAATTCGGACGTATCAATCACACCGGCCATGGGGGTCATTCTCCTGCGCGCGCGCCTGGAACCGGCCGGTGTCTACCCTTTGGAAAGGGGTGAGGGCAAGCGCGTTGGTGGAAGTCGAACGAAGTGCCGCGGGTGCTAGAGCAGCTCGGCCTGCACCTTGGGGGCGGCCAGCCGCAGCACGTACCGGCCCTTTCCGTAGTTTCCGGTCGGGCGCAGCGCGAGGACGAGGAAGTACTCGGGGGTGACCAGCCGCATCAGGGTGATCACTTTTTCCGAGTTGATGCTCAGCTCGGTCACCGCCCCGGTCTTGAGCAGCTCGGCGGCCGCCTTCACCTGGGTGAGCACGTTGGCGTACTCCACCCAGGTGTTGGTCAGTTCCAGGTCCGCGGCGTCTTCAATCTGATGGGTTTCGACCGAGATGCCGTCGAAGCCCATCACACTGCAGGCGAGTGCGCCGTCGACTTGCGACACCACCGACTCGAGGTGCGTGAGGAAGGACATGAATGGAGTATGTAGGGTCGTCCCGACGAAGGGTCAAGCGAGCGAAGTTACCCTGCGCAGAGTTTGGTGTAGGCGGTGTTGGGGTTGGCGGTGCCGTTGGGCTGAAGGCAGCAATCCACCGGGGCACCGTCCTGGCCACCGGGCGAGCCGCAGGCTCCTGTGGGAACCGGCTTGTTTCCGGGCCCGCTGCATCCCTGGAAGCCGCTGCTGAAGACGTCGATCGGGAAGACGGCGATGTTGGATTTCATCGGCGACCCCGAAGCGAGCGTGCCCACCAGCTGGATCGTCACTTTGACGGTGACCAGGTCTCCGGGAGCCACCAGGTCGGCGAGTTTGGCGGCGGCCTTGGGGCCGATCAGCGTGGCATTGACCCAGGAGTCGGCCGTCGATCCTGCCGGGAGCACCAGATAGGCCGGCACCCGCTCGGGAGCGAGCGTGAGCGCCGGCGTGGTGGTGTAGGACAGGGCCAACTCGGTGAGCACGAAGTCGTTGCGGCTGGTGCCAGAGATCACATCCTTGTCGGACTGGGTGGTGATCGACTCGAGCTCAGACTTGACCTTGAACTGCAGCAGATAGGGAACCCCGCTCGAGATGTCGAGGTTCCCGGCGTACCGGGAGACGTCCGACGCCTTGCAGGCGCCCGCAGCTCCAGTGAGGGGGTAGGCACCGAGGAGCCGGATCGGAGAATCGTTCGAGGGCGCGAGGCAGCCACAGAAGGGCAGCGCCAGGGCGACGAGCGCGAGGGTCAACTTCATCGGTCGGGTGATTTTCACGGTGGCCTCTAGAGGTTCTGCGCGATCGTCTGGCGGTTGATGATGCGGGGAGTGATGAAGATCAGCAGCTCTTGCCGGGTGTCCGCCTCGGTGTGGTTGCGGAAGAAGAACCCGAGCAAGGGGATGCGGCCGAAGAACGGCACCATCGACGAAGAGCTCGAGCCACGGCGAACGTAGATGCCGCCGATCACCGTGGTGTCACCGTCCTTCACCAGCACCTGGGTGTTGGCTTCCTTGCGCTGGATCGCCGGCTGACCGTTGGCGCCGGTGCTCGACGGGTCGGGCTGGTTGTTCTCCGCCTTGATGTTCATCAGGATGCTGCCGTCCTGGGTGATGTGGGGTGTGACGTCGAGCAGCAACCGGGCCTCGATGAACGAGGTGTTCACCCCGGAAGCCGAAGTCTGGCTGAAGGGAATCGAGATGCCCTGGCTGATGCGGGCGGGGCTGTTGTCGAGAGTGGTTACTTTCGGCGCGGAGATGGTCTTCACCGTGCCCTGATTCTCCAGTGCCGAGAGCCGGAGGTTGAGCGCGAGGGCGCCGCCGGCCGAGCCGAAGATGAAGCCGAGCGCGCCGCCTGAACCGGCGCCCACGGCCGCAGGAAGGTTGACCGCGAAGTTCGGGTTGTTCGAGGTGCCGGTGTTGGAGGACGATTCCGAGCCACCGCGCACCGCGACCGAGTTGGGGAACACCAGCCCGGTGGGGTTGCCGGTGCCGGGCGCCATCTGGGCCGCGCCGCCCCATTGCACGCCCACCTGCTTGGAGAAGGTGGTGTTGGCCTCGACGATGCGGCTCTCGATCAACACCTGCGGGGTCTGGGTGTCGAGGTTCTGCACCAGCGAGCGAGCGCGCTCGATGCTTCCCTTGACGTCCTTGACGATCATCACGTTGGTGCGGGCATCGACGGTGACGGTGCCGCGGTCCGAGAGCACGTCCTTGACCCGGTCCTTCATGTCGGACGCAGTCGCGTAGTTGACGGGAATCAGCTGAACGACGAGGTCTTCCTGCTGCTGCATCGACTTCTTCCGCGACTCGCGCAGCTTCGCTTCCTCTTCGAGGGCCTTGAGCGGCGCGACCCGCACGATGTTGCCGAGGTCTTCCTTCCCCAGACCCTTGGAGCGGAGGATGTACTCGAGCGCCTGGTCCCAGGGAACGTTGCGGAGCCGGATGGTGACCTTGCCGCTGACGTCGTCGGCGACGACGATGTTCTTCTTCGAGACCTCGGCGATGATCCGCAGCAGGTTGTGGATCTCGATGTCCTTGAACTCGAAGGAAACCTTCTTGCCGTTGTATTGAACCCGCTGCGGAGCGCCCTGCTCGGCAAAGCGGGCCGCCTCGGAGCTGAAGCCGGCGGTCTTCACGCTCACCGCCACCTCTTCGGTCTTCACTCCCTTCACCGACAGCCGCCAGCTGAGCCCGGTGGCGGTCTTCACCACGGTCTCGTCGAGCGCGCCGTTGCCGGCGACGACCACCCTCACCCGCTCGGAGTTTCCGGGCACCGCGAAGGCGCTGATCATCTTCACCGGGGTATCGAGCGCGCTGGTGTCGAGCGAGCGCTCGAGCCGCTTCGGCAACTTCGCCCCTTCGAGGGTGAGCACGGCGCCGCGGTCATCGGGCCGCTCGACCTTGTAGGTCGCCTCGCCCGAGAGCTTGAGCTGCACCCGACCGCCCTGGGGAGAATCCTCGAACGTCAGGTCCTTCACTTCGATGGTCGCGCTGGAAACATGGCGGGGCTCCCCCTTCACTGCCAGAACCCCGGTCTCGCTGCCGTGGATGACGACCGGGTGGCCGTCGATCTCCACCTCGGAATCTTCGCCAGCACCGACGGCACCGACTGCCCCCGGCTCTGCCGAAGCCTGAGCCAAAGGAGCGCTGGAAGCCGGGCTCTCGAGTGAAACCGTGAGTCCATGGGCGGTGCGCTCGGCACGGTAGACCGGCATCGCGGCCTGCATGTCGAGAACGATGCGGACTTTCCCGTCGTGTCCACTGCCGCGAATCTCCTTGAGCAGCCTGGAGTGAACCTTGGGCAGGTGAGCCGAGAGCGACACCCCGTAAAGGTCGAGCGCCAGACGAGGGGGATCGGCAAGCTCGATCACCTCGAAGCGGGCGAGTTCGCCGTCGGTGCCGACCTGCAGCCGATTCTGTGCGAAGGCGACCGAGGTGATCTTGTGGGCCGGACGGGCGACCTTCTGTTCATCGACCCGCGCCGCCACCACATGCTCGGGCGAAGGGGCGGCCTCTGCGGCGGGGGGGGCGACCTGAACATTCGCGGCGACCTTCTTCGGAGCAGGCGAGGCCGTCTTCTCGACAGCGGCACCGGCCGGCTGCACCGTCACCACCACCCGGTTGCCCTCGGCGTGGACGTCGTATTGCGAGGCCTTGTTCAGCGCCAGCAGCAGCCGGCCGACGCTCTCGCGGTCACCGGAGAACTGCGAAGCGACCACGCCTTCGACCGGACCGGACCCGTCGTGGTGGCCCTTGATTTCCGACGCGTCCGCCCCGGTCAAGTCGACGACCAAGCGGTCGGGGTCGTTGAGCCTGAACACCGTGAAGGTCGGCGCTCGGCTTCCGGTGACCACCACCTGGGCTCCTCCTCCGAGAGCCGAGATCTTCAGACCCGACAGGGTGTTCAGCTCGGCCGCGGCGGCGCTTCGCCCTTGCCAGCCACAAAGCGCGGTCATCAGCACCAGCATTTTTCGACTCATCACTCCGGTCTCCTTACTCATTCGCTGTCGAGGCTCTGGAAAGTGGGGGGGCGGCTCAGTACCGCTTCTGCGGATTCATCAAATCGAGGAGCGGTGCAGCGGCTGTCTTCTTCTCTTCCGCGATGCAGACCTTCACCGGGTTGGCGTTCACCTTGCCGTCCGGGCCGGTCCAGTACTCGGTGACGATCAGGCACTCCCGCAGGATCTGGGTCACCTTGCCGCCCTGCTTTCCGATCTTGGTCCCCTGGTAGATGAGGTGGCCGGTGTGGGTGGGGTCCTCGACCATCGCCATCGGATTCGAGTCTCCGCTCACCACCGCGACCAGGGCCATCTGATCGAGGTCCCACTGGCAGAGGGGCTCGTTGCAGCCGGTGGCCTGTTCGGGGGTTCCGGGTCCGCGCTCGTCTTGATAGGCGCGGAAAGGGTCTCGCTTCCCGAGCGGATTGTAGGCGTAGGGCGAGGTCGCAAGTCCGGGCATGACGCCGCCGTCGACCGAGGCCGCGATCGCGGCCTTCTCGGTCCCCGCTTTCTTCGCACCGGCCGCAGCCCCTCCAGGGCCGTCATCGCCACAACCGGTGGCACAGGCGAGACCGACGGCAGCGCTGAGCGCGGCGAGGAGTTTTCTCTGGCTCATTTCTCATCACCTTCTTTGTTCTTCGACTTCGCCGCATCCGCGGTGTCGAGGAAGCGGAACGTGGTCGCCAGGAACTCGGAGGTGAGCATCACCTTTTCGCTCTTCGCGTCGGCCATGGTCAGCTTGATGTTGTTGACGTTGACGATGCGCCGGAGATTGGCGACCTCCTGCAGGAACATCGCGATCTCGTGATAGTTGCCCTTCACCGACATCCGGATCGGAATGCGGGCGAAGAAGTTTGCGGGGGCTTCGGCGACCGGTTCCACCTTGGCGATCTCCAGCCCCGACTTCTTGCCGATGTCGTTGAGCTGACCGAGCAGCTCGTCGAGGTCTTTTTTCTCGGGAAGCTCGGTCAGGGCCTCGGCGAGCTTCTGCTCCAGGGTGTCCATCTCCCGGCGGCGCTCCTTCAGGTTCTGGGCGATCTCCTGCTTCTCGGCGAGCTGGCGGTTGGCGGTCTCCTGCTTCATCCCGAGCTGCTCGATCTCGTCCTCGAGCGGCTGCACCAGCAGGAAGAAGTTGAGCGCGGTGAGCAGCACCACCGCAACGGCGAGCCCGCCGAACTTCAGCATCGCGGGCGCGTTCGCAATCTTTTCGATCAGCTTGTCCATGGCGGCCTCTAGATCGCGTAGTTGGCGGTGAGGGCGATCTCGAAATCGACCTGTCGGACCGCGGAATCCTTGGCGCTCCGGGTCTCGGCCCGCTTCAGATCGATGTTGGTAAAGAAGCTGCCGATCTCGCCGACGGCGAAGTCCTCGATGCCGCTTTCGGTTCCCAGCAGCTCCACCCGCGAGGTCTTGGCGTCACGTTTCTGTTCCACCAGCCGGCCCATTCCCTTCGGGGTCCAGACGATGGTGCCGAGCCCGCGCATGAATTCGGCGAGGTCCTCGTGGCTCACCGCGGTGCCCTTGAGGTTGACCTCGTTGTTGCTCTCGTTGAAGTTCGCCAACCACACCTTCTTGGGAGTGGCGGTGGCGAGCGCGTCGAGCATTCGCACCGGGCCAGCGCGCATCTTTCTCAGGTCAGCGAGGATCTTAAGCTTGTCCTCGACGTCCTTCTTCCGCTTCTTGATGTTGTTGACTTCGCCGATCACCTTTTCCAGCTCGGCGATCCGCTTCTGGGTTTCAGCCACCTGTGTGGTCTTGCGAGCCTGCTGGTCGCTGCGGTTGGCGTACCAGAAGTAGTTCACCACCACGGTGAGCACCAGCACGGCGCCGATCAGGATCAGGACCTGGCGGCCCATCACCCGCTTCTGAACCTGCCTCACCGGCAGGAGATTGATGCGGATCATCATCGGCGTTCAGTCCTCAGTGTTCGAGCTGCAGGCACCACCCGGCCCCGGTTGCGGCGCGGCTCAACCAAGCTTGTCACCGGCCTTGCGCAGCCCCAGCCCCACCGCGACCGCGGCCATCGGCGCGACGTCGGTGATGAAGTTGGGATCGAAGCGACGGTTGTCGATCTCGATGTTCTTGAAGGGGTTGAGAATCTCGACCGGCACCCCTACCCGCTGCTCAATGGTCTTGAACAGTGCAGGAATCTTGGCGGTTCCTCCGGAGAGGAACACCTTGGTGAAGTTGGCGTCAGCGGCGGTGCCCGCATAGAAGTCGAGCGAACGCTGGATCTCTCCGGCCACCTGCTCGGCGACCCCGAGCATCACCCGCTCGACCTCGTGAGGAACGACCGCATCGGCGTCGGCGCGGCTACCGCCGATCTTCAGCGCCTCGGCCTCTTCGTACGAGACGTTGAGCTGCTTCTGGATCTCTTCGGTGAACTGGTTGCCGCCGATGGTGACGTCACGGGTGAACACCGTCACCCCGTTGGCGAGGATGTTGATGTTCACCACCGACGCACCAGCGTTGATCAACACGATCGATTCGTTGCTGGGGACGTCGTAGTTGGCTCCGAAGGTGTTCTGCACCGCGAAGGCGTCGACGTCGACCACGGTGGGGAGCAGCCCGGCCTCGATGACCACCGCGGTGTAGTCGTTGATCATGTCCTTCTTCGCTGCGACGAGGAGCACGTCCATCTGCCCGGTGGCATCGTTGGCATCGGGGTTGAGAATCTGGGTGTCGATGTTGACGTCCTTGACGTCGAACGGAATGTATTGCTCGGCTTCCCACTGAATCGACTCTTCGAGCTCCTCTTGACTCATGCGGGGCATCGAGATCTTCTTGATGATCACCGAGTGACCGGAGACGCCGATCGCCACCTCGCGCTGCTTCAGCTTCAGCTCACCGAGCAACTCTTGAATCGCCTGGACGATCGCGGTGGAGTTCATCAGCGCGCCGTCGACGATTGCCTCGGGGGGCAGCGGCTTCATCCCGAAGCTCTGCAGCGAGTAGACCAGCTTGCCGCGGCGCCGCGTCTCCTTGAGCTGGATCAACTTGACTCCGGTGGAGCCGATGTCCAGTCCGATCGCGAGTTTTCCCTTCGACATTGCTTCTCCTCAACCCTGTTCTCAACAGCGAGCGTAGCCCCGCTTTCGAGTCCCTCTAAAAAAGCGGTCCTAGGCCTCTACTCGGCGGCACTCCGTCGACCCGACGCCGCCCCGTGAAACACCTTGGCGCGGTCGGAAACCTTCAGCCCCAGCGCGAGAATGATTTTGCGCTTGGTGTCGAGGCGGCACTCGGCCCCCTTCTCCACCCGATCGATCGTCAGCACCGAGACCCCGGCTCGCCGGGCCAGCTCGGCCTTGGAGAGCAGCCGATCTTCTCGAAGCTGCTGAACGCTGTTTCTGCGCGATGACATGGGTTCCTCTCGCCGACGGTGTTCATTGTCGATTGGGAATCAGAGCGAGTCAAACCCCTGATCCGTCAATATCATATGAATTACATGTAATTGATATGTAAGTGCACCAGCCGTGGTGGGTGCGACAGGGTGGGACCACATTCGCCGGGATCGCGCAAAATCGGCTCTGGAGCGGGTAGGTGTGGTCGCCCGTGCGCCTCTTCCACAGCGATGGCCACACCGGAACACTTGTTTTTTATTTTGAAAAATGGGCGTCGACAACCCAACCCGATGTTTCAGCCGAGCTCGAAGAGGATTCGAATGCCTTCGAGCGGCAGCAAGCCAGCGAACCAGGGGCTGAGCAGCATCAACTCCAGTCCGGCCAGCGCCAGCCAGGGACCAAAGGGGAGATTTCCCGGCCCCGGAGTCCACTCCACTTCCTCACCGGTCACGTCGACCGGGTCGTCGGGAATGGGTTGCAAGAAGAGAGCGTAGGGGATCGCCAGCAGCCGTTGCAGTCGGCTGAGCCCTGGCTTGAGAAAGGCCCAGGTCATCGTCGGGGGAGCCGGGTCGAGGGTCTCTGCGGGCTCGCTGACCGGCGGGCCGGCCCTGCCGGTGAGGAAGATGCGGGCAACGCCGAACACCGAGCCCTGAAGCGCGGCGAGGAAGACGACGCCGAAGAGGCCGCGGAAGGTCAGGAAAGCCCCCAGCAGCGCGACGAGAAATTTGTCACCGGCGCCGAGCGCTTCCTTGCGAAAGGCCAGCCAGCCGAAGAACTCCATCGCCCTCAGCAGGACGAAGCCGATCAGCGCTCCGAGCACCGAGGCGAGCAGCCTTTCCTTCCCGAGCGGCAGCGACATCAAGACCCCGAGCGCGATGCCCGGCAAGGTCAGCTCGAAGGGAAGAATCCAGTGGTCGGCATCGATGAACGCCAGCGGCACCAGGAGTGTCACCAGCATCAGCGCGGGGGCGAGCGGGTAGTCCCACCCGAACCGCCGCCAGCAGGCAACGAAGAGCAGCGCGGTGAGCAGCTCGACCAGGGGGTACCTGATCGGAATCGGCAGCTTGCACTGACGGCAGCGGCCGCGCAGCCACAGCCAAGAGAGCACCGGAACGTTGTCGAACCAGGCCAGGGTGTAGCCGCAGCGAGGGCATCGGGAGCGCGGCTTCACCACGCTCTGCTCGAGCGGAACCCGGGCGATGACCACGTTGAGAAAGCTGCCGATGACCAGGCCGAGCAGCCCCAGCCACACCACCAGCAGGGGTTCGATGACGGCGAATTGTTCCGGGGTCACCACGCGACCCAAATGCTACCCACCAATGGGTTGCCGTGCACGAAAGCGCCCATCGAGGCCTGCGGCGGTGACGCGGAAAGTTCCAGGTTCAACCTTGGCGAAACGCTGCTCTACGGGCCCGAGATGCGAGCGAGCGCCTCGAGCTGGCGTGCCAGAGGCGTACCGCTCCGGGGGTGCGAAGCAGCAGCCCGCTTTGCCAGCTCTCGGGCTATCTGCGGTCTCCCGGCGCGAAGCTGGTGCTCGATGCTCAGCCACAGCGCGGCCTCGTCTGTGGGATGCGCCGCGAGGTTTCGCTCCACCGCGGCGTCGAGCGGCCGAGTGGCAAAGGCATGACGGGGAAATTCTTCGAGAGAGCGGCGATACGAGCCTGCGGCCTCATCGAAACGGCCGAGCGCAGCCAGAGCGCGGGCCCGCTCGTACTCGACCAGCCCCGCTTCAGGCAGCTGCGCGAGCACCTTCTCGGCCTGGGCCAGCGCTTCACCCGGAGAAGACCAATGAAGGTGGGCCAGGGCCAGAGCATAGCCCGCGCTGAGGGGGTCGTGGAGCGTGGACAGCTCCTGGCGATAGGCATCGGCGGGCATCCCCAGGGCGGTGGCTCCGGCGACGGCTGACGCCAGACCATCGAGGGTGCCGGGCCTGGCCTTCAAGGAAACGAGCACATGTTCGAAGGCCTTGCGGGGGTCGCTGCGCTGGAGAAGACACTCCACGGCCAGCAGCTCGGGGTCGAGGGAGCGATCGAAGATGGCGCCTCGGAAGCTGCTGCCCGACAGGCTCGCGAGAGCCGCCTCACACTGGCCCGAGCGGGCGGCAAGCACGGCGAGCAGGAAGGTATCGCTGTCCCGCGAGGTCCCATAGGTCGACGCTGCCTGCTTTCCGGACTCGGCTGCCAGCGCCGCAGACTCGAAGGGAACTCCGCGCAGGTCATGGGTGAGCAAGATGAACGGCTGGGCCGCTTGCATCCGGACGAACGACGCGGTCGCGCCGCCCAGGTCCCCTTCCCCCAGCGCCTTGCTCAGCTTCGGACTCTCGCTTGAAGAATCCGCGGCCCGGGCCACCAGCTGCGCGGAGTCCTCGACCCACGGCGTCCACCAGGGGAGCGACCAGGCGAGCCCCCCGGCGGCGGCACAGAAGACCAGCAGCCGCTTCTCCTTCAAGCCTTCGAATGCGGCAGCGAGGAAG
>JAYUUC010000579.1:0-9976 GCA_043755105.1 Myxococcales bacterium | reverse complement strand
CGGCGAGGCTGCCGTCAATCTGGGCGGGCAGACCTATACCCTGCCGCAGGTGTCGAGCTTCGTGCTCGCGCACGCGAAGGTGATCGCCGAGCAGTTTCTGGGCGGCCCGGTCGACGCGGCGGTGATTTCAGTTCCCGCCTACTACAACGACAACCAGCGGCAGGCGGTGAAGGAAGCAGGTCGGCTCGCCGGTTTCGAGGTGAAGCGGATCGTCAACGAGCCCACCGCGGCCGCGCTTGCCTATGGGTTCAACCGCGGTCTGGACCAGAAGATTCTCGTGTACGACCTCGGCGGAGGCACCTTCGACGTCTCGGTGCTGCAGCTCACCGGCAACGTCTTCGAGGTCCTCGCGACCGGAGGTGACAACTTCCTCGGCGGAGTCGACGTCGACAACCGGGTGATCGACTTCGTGGTCGAGACCTTCAAGAAGGACCACAAGATCGATCTCTCGAAGAGCCCGATCGCGATGCAGCGGATCAAGAACGCTGCAGAAGCGGCGAAGATCGACCTCACCCTGATTCCCAACGTGGTGATCGAGCTTCCCTACATCGAGGAGCGGAAGGGCAAACCTGTCGACCTCCGCATTCCGCTCACCCGGGAGCAGCTCACCGGGCTGGCCGGCGACCTGGTCGACCGGACCTTTCAGATCTGCGACCGGGTGCTGGAAGAGAAGGGGCTCGCCCGCTCGTCGATCGACGAAATTATTCTGGTGGGGGGTCAGAGCCGGATGCCGCTGGTGCAGCAGCGGATCCAGGAGCACTTCGGAAAGCCCCCCCGCAAGGGCGTGCACCCGGACGAGAGCGTGGCACTGGGCGCGGCTTTGCTCGCCGATTCGCTGGGGTCGATCGACGCGGTGACTCTGCTCGACGCCCTCTCGATGCCGATTGGCTTTGCGCTGCCCAATGGCCGGTTCCGGAAGGTGATCGACAAGAACTCGGTGATTCCGCTGGTGAAGAGCTTCCGCCTGCCTCCGCCTCGCGAACCGGGCAGCCCGTTCATCGAGATGGACATCTTTCAGGGCGACAGCGAGCAGTTTGTCGACAACGAGTACCTCGGCACGCTGAAGGTGCCGGCCTCGGCGGCGGGCCGGAAGATCGACTTCCGCCTCGACGAGGAGTGTCTGCTCAAGGTGGTGGTCGAGGAAGCCGGAGGCCCGAAGGAAGTGGCGCTCGCGACCCGGGACACCCCCGACGCGCTGAAGAAGGCGATCGCCGAGGAGCACGCCCGCTCGGCGCCCGACGCCGGTTCCAGCCCGGAAGGAGATGGCAAAGGCGGCCTCTTCTCGAGCTTGAAGCGAATTCTCGGGGGCGGGTAGGCGAACGATCGTGCCAGTATTTCCGTCGAGAGAGTGGTGTGACGAAGCGCTCAGGCTGGCGAACGCCGACCCCGAGACCCGGATCGCCGCCGAAGGGTGGACCTTCGACATCGGTGCGGTGGTCGACGCGGAACCGGGCAAGCTGGCGGCGCCGTTCACCCTCTACCTGCGGCCGAAGCAGGGGCGGTTCGAGAAGGTCCAGTTCCTCAAGGACCCCGACGACCTCGACGAGATCGAACCGTCGTACCGGATTCGCGCTCCGTACTCGGTGTGGAAGGGCCTGATCCAGGGCAACGTCGATCCGGTCGAGGCGGTGCTGAAGCGGCGGATTGCAGTGGAGGGAGACCTGCAGCCGCTGATCGAACGGATGAAGCACAAGGGTCTCGCGTACCGGATGATGGCGCAGCTGGAGACAGCGTTCGTGGACGAGAAGGGGAAGTGACGATGGGGTTCGCGGAGAAGCTCGCCCGTCAGGCGCTGGGGTTGTCGCAGAAAGCCATCGAGCACCTGCTCTCGGATCAGGACCGGGCGATGAAGGTCGCCGAGGCCATCGGCAAGGTACAGAGGGGCAAGGCGGCGCTGGAGAAGGGCCAGGACGAGCTGCTCCGGCAGCTGAACCTGGCTCCGAAGAGCGACTTCAAGGCGGTGGGGAAGACCCTGGCGGGGCTGAAGCGCCGCGTCCGCGAGCTGAACGAGCGGCTCGAGGAAGAGGGCTGAGTCCGACGGTTCCTCCTGCCGGGTCGATCTCCGTGATTGACAGCCCCGCCTTCGGGGTGGCAATTACGCGCTCCCATCTGCACGGGTGCATAGCTCAGCGGTAGAGCACCGCCTTCACACGGCGGGGGTCGCAGGTTCGAAACCTGCTGCGCCCATGGTCGAATTGGCCTCCAGGTTCTCGGACCTGGGGGCTTTTTCGTGCCCAACAGGCAGGATTACTCCCAAGCACACGTCCCGTCATATGAGACGTAGCCTCCCGAGTAGTCGCAGTCAGAAACCACGACCGCGGCCGTCACGCACAATGCAATTGAAAATCCGTGGATGATCGGTGACCAGATGTCCATCCGGCGAAGTCGCCGGGAAGCCCGCCCGAGACAGAAGGCCACGCCCCCCAAGCCCAGAACCAGAAAGTGGGTTCGTCCGGCGTTCGGGGAAGGAGAAGGAACCATCGACCACGCCGTGCACACGGTTAGCACGACGACATTCACCCAACCGGAAACAACCGCGAGGAGGGCGCGCCGTTGCGGATCTTCAGAATGCATCTCGTCGACGGTAGCACAGGCTCAGGGCCTCGCTGCCTCGGACTCTACAGCCGCGAGGGCGCCTTCCAGAGGTCCTCGGACCAGGGGGCCTTTTCTTTTGTCCGCCTGCCGGGCCTTCAACCGGGTTGCGTTGTCCGGAAGAGTGTACTGAACTTGCGTGCAGCATGCCTCCCCGAGAACAGCTGTTGATGGATGTGCAGGTACTGGGCAGGGCCTTCGTCCGTCGGGGAATGCGCGAGCACGCGGAGAAGCTGCGCGTCTACTACCTGGCGCTTCGGAAGGGGCTAACCGAGGGGCCGCAGGAGAAGCTCGAGGTGAAGTGGTCCGCGCCCTTCGTGCGCGACTGGATGCGGACCTTGCGGCTGCCGCCGTACCAGAACGACTTCCCGCTCCGAAGTCGCGGGGCAGGGTGCTTCCGCTGCCCGCGATCGGTCAACACTGCGGCCAGCGTTCATCTCGAACTGAGCCTTCCAACAGGAGCGAGAATGCGCTGCCAGTCCTGCGGGGCGGTGTGGCTGGAGGCCTGAACCGCTCCGCCTAGTCGAGCTCGAGGGCGGCGAGAAACTCCTCCTCGGTCCGGTAAAGGCGGGCGCTCTTCAGAAAGACGTCGACGATGCGGTCGTCGGACAGTCGGAAGACCTGATGGCGGCTGGAAGCAGGGTAATGACCCTCGAGCGCCGGGTCGCGCGTGCCTTCGGTCTGTTCGATGAGCGAGCGGGCCAACTTCGCACCAATCGCCTTTCCGGGTCGGGAACTCTCCATCTCTGCGTGATACCTGCGTGCAGGGTCTGGAACAAGTGTGGAACCGGGGCAGCGTCGGTGGCGGCAACTTCCCTACCCGGAATCTCGATAACCCGTCCTTCCTCTACGACGGACCTGGCGGTGAGCCGTGAAAGTCAACCAACGCCGCGGGCGGAGTCTTCCGACCCGTCTAGCTCTGGGCTTTCTGTCGCTCGCGGCCCTCGCATCATCCTGCGCGACCCTCGGTAGCGGGACGGGTGTTCCGTTGGAGAACTGGCGGGAAGTGACCTCGGAGCACTTCGTCATCCAGACGGGGCTCGACGAGCCAGCCGCTCTGTCTCTGGCCAACCACCTCGAACAATATTGGTCAGCGGCGCAGCTCGGGCTGGGCGTTGATCTTCCCTCGATTACTCCGCTCAAGGTGGTCGCACTTCCGCACCAAGGAGACCTGCAGAGGCTCGGCCTCGACGATGGGGTCGCCGGATTCGTCAGATGGGCGCCCACTGCGTTGATGGGATTGGCTCCCAACGGGCACTGGCAGGCGGAGCCGGTCGGGGTGGTTCAGGCCCACGAGCTGGTGCACTACTTCATGTTCTCAGCGTTCCAGCAGATACCCAAATGGCTTTCCGAGGGAATGGCGGACTATTTGGCTACCATCGTTTTCGAGGACAGCGGTCAGGTCGCGGTGGTGGGTCGAGCCAACCTGTGGCGGGTTGGGAACCCGAGGAAGCCCTTCACCCTCGCCCAGTTGTGGAGCTGGGATCAATCACAGAAGGATCGGGAGGGAGTCGACGCCGAGCCTCGAGCTTACGCGTCGTCCTGGCTCTGGGTACATTTCCTCGAGAACGAGCACCCCGTTCAACTCACGGCCTTCCTCAACGGGCTGGCGGCAGGTGAGCCACCCCGCACGTCTTTCGAGAAGTCGTTTCGGGAGTTCAGCCCAGAGCAAATGGAGGAAGGCATCGAGAAATACCGAACCCGGACTCAGCAGTACGCGGTCTTTCGGTATCGCCTTCCGCCGCGGGCCGCTGCGCTGAGGGTGAGGGAGCTGGAGCCAGTGGAAGCACTGTGGGCGCAATACTCGCTGTCCGTGGGTGAGGATGCAGACCGTGCTTTGTTGCAACAAGCGGAGCGACAGTTTCCCGGTTCTCTCGAGTCGCTGCTGATCAAGGCAAGACTGCCGCCCCACAATCCGCTCAGTGCCTCCGTTGCCAAGGAATTGCAGGGACGGTTCAAGGACGACCCACGGGCCGCGAACGAATTGGCCGAGCACTTTGGCGAGTTCCCGGAATACGGGGATGAGCTGACCCGGCACGCCGTCGCGTTATCTCCGACCGACCCCGCTGCCCTGGGCGCCCGGATTAGATATCTGCGCGTGGCCAATAGATTCGAGGAAGGCCTCTCAACCCTCAAGCAGTTGAGGGTGGCTGCGCCCTATCCCAACGGTGGTCTGGCCGAGGGAGCTGCCCTCCTGGCGGCAGCAGGGCGATGCTCAGATGCCCAGGTGCTGTCCGCGCAAATGCGCGATCCAAAGGGAATGAACTCAGTTCAAGTTGAAACGATGAAACGGATGGTCAGCCAATGTCGACCCGACGAGCCGCGGCGAAAGTCCGGCGCGTCGGACAAGTTCTGAACTCGATGGCGCCGGCGAAAAGAGCCCCACCGGAGCCAGAAGGCTTACTTGACCGCTGACGCGATGGAGAAGATCGGCAGGTACATTCCGATCAGGAACACGCCGGGCAGTGCCAAAGTCAGAAAGATCGCCAATCCCGTCCGGAGAACGCGATCCCGCCGCGTGAGCCTTCGAGCGATGCCTTCGCCGACGACAATGAGCGGAACCAGACCGAGCGCGAGTGGAAACCAGGGCTTGAGGCACAGCTCGGTGAAAAGCGGAAGCTGCTGACCGAAGTCCGCAAACATGGCCTTGAAGTGGGGTTGAATCTGAATCGCTGCCGCTGCGGACCAGAGAAGCCCGAACACAGCGAAAGCCAAACCGACGATGTCCGGAACAGTGATCAATGCTTCGGGTGTCGGTCCGCCACCTGCTGTCATCACTGCATTGGATCCAGCCATGATTCCTCCGAGCGGCTCCCATTACAGCGATCGGCGCCAAGGTGGCAAGGTGAGCACCCCCTGGGTTATCCCTCTTCGGACTACTCCCACATTCCGTCGGCGGCGATAAGGCAAAGCTGGTCGCCTGAGAATGCGCCCTTCCAGGCGCAGAGACCATCACCACCGAGCTGAATGATGAAGCCCCGACCCTTGGTCTCTCCTGCCTCGAAGTCTCGTCGATACCAGGGATCATCACGGACCTCGGCGTCGACTGCAGCGGAGGTGCCGCCATGAACGAAGACGTTTCCGAGTTCTTTGGCCTTGCCGAGATGAGCGTCCACCTTCTCCGCGTGGTCAACATGAACGCCGACCCACAGTGTCCCCTCGGACGTTTCCCCCTCTTCCGTTTGCGTCTGAGGGCGAGTGAGAACGAGCCACGCACCCTTCAACGCTGCTCCGAAGATATTGAAACATGCGCCATCGTTGCGTGGCTTGTCATCGCTACCAGACGATGGGCTCTCGCCGAGTACAAGCCCCAACCCATAGACATGAAAGCCGTCTTCTTCCTTCCAACCTTTCAGCGACTTCGGCTTCGGTGGCACCTTCTCCTTGGGTCGGTGTGGAGCCGCGCCTGCAAAGGCCGGCTGTTCACGGTGGAGCACCGACTTCATCGACCCGCCTGACTTCTTCAGGGCCTTCGCCAGCTCAGGCAGGAACTGCTCCTCATAACGCCCCACCATCATCTGGTGGGTCTCAGGGAGTGGAGCCTTGACACGGTACAGCCCGTGAAGTCGCTCCGCCTTCTCGACAGGAGTGCCCTTCCTTAGAATGCGAGCGAGTTCGACGAACTGCTCGCCCCATCCGCGAGAATCAGGTTCACCCGCTTTCTTCGTGAGAACTTCCCAGCACGCAGCGGCTTCTTGTTCAGTCATGGGGTTCCTCGAGCCTTCACTGAGCCTGCGACTTTTTCTCCATCACAGAGAGGGCAGCCGCCAAATCCTGATCGCTATGTTAGGCGCAGCACTTATTCTTCCAAGGTCGTTCGCACAACCCGTCGCCGCTCTGAAGAAACCCCTGGGCGCGAAGGGCCAGGGCTGCAGGCCATCGAATTTCAAAACGGCATGGCGGAGGGCATGGCACGTACCCTGGCGGGACTTCCTTCCTCTGGGACTCCCCTGGAGATGGAGGAGCTGCTTTGCAGTCTGAAGGGGTCCCTGGTCAAGGTGGTGCTGGCCCATGGCCCATGACTGGAGCAACCCTTTCCTTGATCGTGGCGCTGTACGGAGCGTCACCGAGTTCGAGTTTATCACCCGACGTTCCCTGTCTTCGGGGTCGCGAGTGGCAGCGCAGGATAAGCAGCAGCGGAAATGCCCGTGACATTTTGCTGTGGGCCCGCCAGCTGGCCCGCATTTCGAAGGAAACGCTGTGCTTGCCTATGATGCCGTGTCCAAGGAAGAAGAGTGCCTCCGGCCCTCTTCGACGTAGTTAACCCACCCCCGCCGTAGTTGGTTTTGGCTTGTGGTCGGGTCAGGCCGTTGCGCGGGACCGCGGTTGGTGTCAGATGGGAAGACAGGTGGGACCCAGAAATGAATCAATCCTCGGACCTCGTTCTTTTCAGAAATTGCGCTGACAACATTGAGGCTTCGGGCCTTCGAGCCTTGCTGGAAGCGAATGGAATTTACTGCGTGGTCCAAGGTGAGCAGCATCGGTCGATGCTCGGCGCGCTCGGCGCCTACGTCGAGGTGAACGTCCTGGTTCCTCAAACCGAACTGGGGCATGCCGCGACCGTCGTCAAGGAGGCCGAAGAGGCGGGCGCGGACCAGGTTGCCGAGGAAGAGATGGAGGGCGAAAGCCCAACGCTTCGGACAAGTTCCGACCTCGATGGACTTGGGGTGAAGGCTGTGGACCTGCCCGACGATTCCGAGGAGGCGCGTCAAGACACGAGAAGAGCGAAGGGCTGGTTGATCATCGCCCTGTTCGCCGGACCTGGGTTGGTTGCGATCCTGGCTTTGCTCTTTTACCGATCTTGATCGAGCCTCCACCCTTCCGAATGAACTTGCGCGAAGTCGCAGAAGACGACCTTCCCCTCTTCTTCGAGCATCAGCGCGACCCGGTGGCGCTTCAAATGGCCGCCTTTTCTTCGCGGGAGCGGGATGCGTTCATGACCCACTGGCGCACGGTGGTTCTGCACCCGGCAAACGTCAGCCGCACCATTGTCACCGAGCGGGGAGTCGCCGGGAACATCGGCAGCTGGGATCAAGACGGAAAGCGCCTCGTCGGCTACTGGATAGGTCGGGAGCATTGGGGCAAGGGCCTTGCAACCCGGGCCCTGTCCGAATTTCTCGAGGTCGAGCGCTCCCGGCCGCTTCATGCCTGGGTGGCCGCTCACAACCTGGGGTCGATTCGCGTCCTCGAGAAGTGCGGTTTTCACACCGTGTTCGATGAAAGTCCTCATCACCCCGACGATGTGGCGGAAGTTCTGATGAGGCTTGATTCTCGGTAGCCAATGCGCCCGATACACGAACTTGCTTCTGGCCTGGCTCCGGCGGGGCACAGCGGCTTACCCAGTTGACTGTTGACGCGATCGAGAAGAGCGGCAGGGACAGAGGTGGCGACGGCCGTGGCAAGGGCCGGGCTTGGGGGTCCCAGTGTCTGCGGGGACTGGATCACGGGACTGGCAGCGCTGCGAGTCTAGCTCAGGCCACAGGGATCGGCGCTGGCCGAGCTCGGGTCTTCTCGGAAAGGGCGAGGATCCTCGCCACGGATGCGTCGAGTTGTTTCTGGAGCTTGGGGTACTGGGTGATCAGCTCGTCGATCGCCTCGGTCACCGCGCGGTTCTTGGAGCCGTCGAGGGAGAGCAGCACATCGCACCCAGCGAGAAACGCCCTCTGGGCGTTCTGTTTGATCTCCGCGGTCGTCCTGTGGGGAGACAGGGCGGTGGCGCAGAGGTCGTCGGTGATCACCACTGCGTTGGGGTGACGGGCCCGAATACTTGCGATGATTTTTCTCGAGAAGCACGCCGGCTGGTTGTCCAGCTTGCTGTAAATAATCGAGCTCACCATCACTCCATCCAAGCCCTTCGCATCGAGGAAAGGCTGGCTGCGCTTGGCGAGCTGCTCGGGGGTGGAGTCGTCCACCGCGCGCGCGATGTCGCTGTTCACCCGGACGTTGTAGCCCGGGTAGTGCTTGGCGAAGATCAACAGGTTCGGGTTCGCCTGGCGCAGTCCCTCGATGAAGGCGCCCGCGCGGGCGCTGACCTTCGCCGGCGTTGTACCGAAGGACCGGCCCATCCTGTCCATCAGGCTGCCCTTCTCGGCGACGTCCAGTGAAGGCCCCAGCAGCGTATTCACCTTCGCCAAGGCGAGCGCACGACCGGTCTTCTGACCCTCAGCGCGAATCTGAGCCAGTGACATCCCCTGCATCTGTTTCGCGGAAGGGAAGTACAAGCCGGCAGTAGGAGCAAAACGGCCGAGCCGGTTCACATTCCCGCCCTCCTGGTCCGCGCCCACCAGCACCGGGAACCCGGTTCTTGCTGCCGCGGTGGCGAGGTTCTTCTCGAGCTGTCGAAAGCGGCCCGCGGAGAGGTGGGTCTGGTTCACGATGATTGCGCCGCTGCGGGGCGGCTCGTTCACGTCCCCGTAAGCCATCATCAGCGTCTCGATCTTCTGGGCGCGCGTCATCCGTTGGAGGCGAATCTGAATATTGGTCGCGACTGGAGTCGCGCCGGCCGAGGCGCCGCCACCCTCGAATCCATCCTTTGGCGCCACGCTGGATAGGGCCGCGCGCGGGGGCGAAACCTTCGCGAGTGGGACACGGGGGCGGGCGGTGGGCGTTGCGGAAGGTCTCGTCGAATTCGAGCTGCCGGTGTCGCCTCTGGATCTGGTCATTGCAAGGTCATAAGCCTTGGCTGCGGACGGGTCTAGAATACAGAGGGCGCCTTGGGGCAGGATTTACGCCTCGCCTCACCCGGCAAAGTGGTATTTGGTGGTTCCTGAGTCACGACCCCGTAGCTCAGCTGGATAGAGCGGCGGTTTCCTAAACCGTAGGTCGGGCGTTCGAGTCGCCCCGGGGTCACTTTTCTCATCGCTGAATCCCGTCCTCTTGTGACCGCGCGATCTCCTACGCCGTCCCCTGACATCCGGTCGGACTGTCTTACTCACGTTGACAGTTAGGGTGACACCAGTACCAGGCGCGCACACTCTCCTTCCTGGAGGTCTGCTCCGTCGCTTCAAGCGCAGACCGTCTGCGCTTCGCGAGTATAGATGCTCAGCTAGCGAAGGCCCTTGCTCAGCCGTCGTTGCCTGCGGCTGAGGTTCCGCGCTGTTACGCTTGGCCGTCCGATTGCAATGCCTGGGTCCGAGCAAGTTGCTCAAAGCTTCACCCACCCCAGGAGCAAACGAACATGGCCAAGTCCAAGAATCCCTCGAAGAAGCTCGACCTCGGCAAGAAGACCATCAAGCGCCTCTCCTCGAAGGAGCTGGGCATGGCCAAGGGTGCCGCCACGCCGGGTTGCGGCTACGCGACTGAATCGCACGACGTCTACATGGGTGGTGGTTACTGGGTGTGCTAGTTTGAAGTTCCAGGGGGAGGCGGCGGTCAAGCGCCTCCC
>JAYUUC010000578.1:0-3429 GCA_043755105.1 Myxococcales bacterium | reverse complement strand
GCCCCCTTGAATGAGTGCCTGCGCTGAACCACCCACCCCCGGTTGATTGCCGACGATGCCCAGCAGGACCTGGGTCGCCCAGTACGAGCGCAAGTCGTTGGGAAGGAGAAATCCGGTGTGCGCGGCGCCGAGCAGCAGCAGCAGCAGCAGCAGCCCGACCAGCCAATTCACCTCGCGGGGCGCGCGATAACCTCCGTCCGCGAGACTTTGCAACAGGTGCGCACCCACCCCCAGCACGGCGGCCGTGGCACCGAAGTGGTGGAGCCCGCGCATCACCCAGCCGAGCACCACCTGGTTCTGGATGAAGTTCACCGAGGCCCAGGCACCCGTGGTGGTGGGCGCGTAATAGGCCGCCAGCCCCATTCCGGTGAAGGCTTCCAGGGCGAGCACTCCGAGCAGCGCCATCCCCAGGGTGTGGGCCCAGCGGCGCCCTCCGTGAACGGGGCGAGACACCCGCTCGGCCCACCGCTGCCGATGGCCGACCCTCGACTCCAGCCATTGTCCCCAGCGCGAGCCCATCGGCTTCAGAGCTCGACCCGGGACGGGGTCCCTTGCTGGAAGCGCGCGTAGCGCAAGAACACCTGCTTGTCGTGGACCTCGACCTCGAGCGGGTCCATCGCGCGCGGCGAAGGCCCGGTCGTCGGCTTCCCGTCGAGCGCGAACGCCGACGCATGGCAGGGGCAGCTGAACGCCTTCAGGTCCGCCGCGGCGTTGATGCTGCAGCCAGAATGGGGGCAGACGGTGGAGAGCGCGCTGACGCTGCCATCGCGCTGTTTCAGCACCCAGGCGGCTCCGACCACCCCTCGCGAGCGGCTCCAGCCATCGACCACCGTGCTCACCAGGTCCACGCGCACCGGGACTCCGGCGGGAAGATCGGCGAGCGCAGCGGCGAAGAGGAAGGGAGAATCCGGTCCCTTTTTTCGTCGCAGCAGCGGTGTCAGCAGCGCGCCCACCACTGGCACCGAGATGATCGCGGCAGAGAGAGCGCTCGAGGCGAGCACGAAGAGCTTGAGGAAGCCGCGCCGCGAGGAGGAGTCGGGTGAAGAAGGAATTCGCATGGTCAGAGCTGGCATCGCCCCACTCGAAGGGGCGCCTTCAAGTATAGCCTGCAGGAGCCAGCGATTGGACGTCGTGGGAGAGGGCAGCGTAGAAGTCGCGCCGATGCGCCAAGCTTCTCCGCCTTCTGACTCTGCCGATGCCCAGCTATCGGTGGTGGTGGTCACTCCCGCCACCGTCGATTCGTTCGAGCTGAAGGAAGGCGCTGCGCTGGTCGTGGGCAGCAGCCCCGAGGCTGACATCCGTCTTCAGGACCCGAAGGTGTCGCCCCGTCACCTCAGGTTGCGTCGAGGCGGGCCCGGGCTGCTCGAAGTGGAAGAGCTGAAGAGTCCTTTCGCGACTCGGCTCAACGACGTCCAGATCTCTGCCACCTCGGTGGCGCGCGCAGGGGACCAGCTGGTGCTCGGCGATTGCCTGCTGATCGTGCGGAGCGCCCAGCGACCTCTGCCGCAGCTCTCTGAACCCTGCAGCCGTGATGAGCTGGAGGCTCGCCTCTTCGAGGAGTGCGGACGCAGCTTGTCGAAGCTCCGGACCTTCGGACTGTTGCTTCTGCGGCTACCCCGGGTCGAGCCGCGCTCGGTGCGAAGCCTGAGATTGGAGCTCACCGCGCTCGCTCAATCCGAGGGCCTCACCCTGGTCTGGGGCGAGCTGGGGCGGGAGACGGTCGAGCTGCTCTTCCCGGAAATCTCTCGCGCCGCCTTCGAAGGCATGCGGGTTCGCATCACCGCGGCCCTCGGAGCCGCGGGGCTACGCTTTCAGCTGGGCCATGCGTGCTTCCCCGAGGACGGGCTTGACCGGGACGAACTGCTCGAAGGCGCGCTGGGGCGACTGGGCGGACGGCCTCCCTCCGAAGCCGAGGAGCTGATCTTCCTCGACCCCGTGACCGTCCGGCTACAGCCGGTGATCGACCGCCTCGCCGAGAAGCGCAGTGCGGTCTGGCTGGGGGGCGGCCCCGGCTCAGGTCGAGAGAAACTCGCCAAGCAGCTGCACCAGCGCAGCCCCGGCGGGGGAAAAGTATGGGAGCGCGTCCATTGCCAGCGCGCCGGCGAGGAAGCGCTGACCGTCGAACTCTTCGGAACCGAAGCCGTTCCCGGAGCCGTGGCTCGGGCGCGGGGCGGCACCCTGTTTCTCGCCGAGCTGGACCGGCTCCCCTCCAGACTCGAGGCCCGTCTCGCAAACACGCTGGAAGGAATGTCCGAACCGCCCCGGGTGCTGGCATCGGTGTCCTCCGCGTTGGGGTCGCAGGCGCTGCCCGCGATGTCCCGGTCGCTGCTCCCCGCTCGGGTACCGGTGCCGGCGCTGGTAGATCGACCTTCGGAAATCGTTCCGCTCGCAGAGCAGTTCCTCGCCCGATGTCGCAAGCCCTACGGCCGCCCGAGGCTGGCGATGAGCAACGAGTTTCGCGGACGGCTGACCGCGTATGGCTGGCCAGGCAACGTGCGCGAGTTGAAGGTCACGGTGGAGCGGGCGGTGCTCGCCACCAGCGGCGACGAGCTCGGCCCTGATTCGCTTCCTCAGCGCGTGCGTCGAGCCGGCGGGCCCCTCGGCGGCGCGGGAGTGATCGACCTGAGGAGCTCGATGCAGGGCGTCGAAAGAGAGGCGCTGCTCACCGCGCTCGCCTCCACCCGCTGGAACGTCACCGCCGCCGCGAAGCAGCTGGGGCTGCCTCGAAGGACCGTGGTCTACCGCATGAGCAGGCTCGGGGTGAGGCGTCCAGCTCGTTAAAAGTCTTTGATTTCAGCTGGTTGGCGAAAGCTCTGGATTTTCCGACGCCTGCCGCAACTCCGTCCCCCCGTCCGCGAGAATTCCCAAAAGGCCTCTCTGGATTTTCCAGCAGTGAGTCCGAAGGAGTTCTTCGATGACGACTTTCAGCGCAGTGACGGGTTCCGCCGCAGCATCGAACGCGCAAAAGTACCTGGAGATCAGTCGCCCGGGCTTTGATCTGGCGCTGAAGGCCTACGCGGCTGCGGTGAAGAAGTATCCCGGCGAACCGGCCAGGGCGGTCGCCGACGCACTGAAGACGTTCGCGCTGTCGCCCGCCGGAAAGGCTCTGGGCAAAGAGGTCCTCGCGGATTTGAAGCCGATTCTAGAGAAACTGGCCAAGTCGAGCCAGGAGCTGGGCAAGGCTCTGGCCGACCCCGCCGCGCGAGCGCAGCTGCTCGCCAAGCTCGAGACCGTGGTGGGAAAGAAGTTTGGGCCTGCGCTCTCCAGCTTTCTCGGAAGAATCCTCGACGGGTACGCCAGCGGTGGCCTCCCCAAGGCTTTTGCCGCCGCCACCCATTCGGCGCCGAAGCTGGTGAAGACGGTGGAGGCGATGCCCGGGGGCTTTGCTGAGCTCAAGGGGTTGCTGGGCAAGCTCGGCAAAGCCGCCAG
>JAYUUC010000577.1:0-3433 GCA_043755105.1 Myxococcales bacterium | reverse complement strand
GGGAGCGATGCGCGGCGGTGCCAGGGAGGTCGCCGATCTTCACTCCCAGGCGCTGGCCCAGATGTCCCGGGGTTCGGGTCAGGTCAAGGCCCACGCCCTGGTGAGCGAAGGCCGCCTGCTGTCGTTCGAGTTGATGGGCTACCTCCTCTCCTTTTACCGAGGTCGCGCCGGATTCGGCCCCCGGCGGCCCGGTCCTGAACCGGAGGACGCCCATGGCTGAGCAGCAGCTGGAGCTGGAGCTGTACATCTTGGGGCACGCGACCAATTCGCGCGTGGCGGTCGCCAACCTGCGACGTCTCTGCGAACAGCACCTCAAGGGCGGCTACGTGTTGCGGGTCGTTGATGTTCTCGAAAATCCCGAAGTCGCGGAGGAGGCGAACATCGTGGCCACGCCCACCCTGATCAAGCGCGCACCAAAGCCCCTTCGACGGATGATCGGAGACCTGTCGCACACCGAGGCCGTGTTGAGCGGTCTCGGCATCGAGGACGACAACAGGAAAGTGACGGAGAAGCCAACACCATGAGTGGACACGAAGCGAAGATCGAGAAGCTGGCGACCGGTATCCCCGGGTTTGATCACATCTCGGTTGGCGGGCTGCCCAAGGAACGTTCCACCCTGGTCTCGGGAACGGCCGGCAGCGGAAAGACGGTCTTCGCGATGCAGTTCCTCGTCGAGGGGGCCGCTCGGGGCGACAACGGCGTGTTCGTCACCTTCGAGGAGAGCCCGAGCGACCTGAGGAGAAACGTCCTCGGGTTCGGGTGGGACATCGAAGACCTCGAGGCGCAGAAGAAGTTCGCCTTCGTCGATGCCTCGCCGCGGCCCGAGGAAGAGCGCATCGAGGCGGGCAGCTATGACTTCGGCGCGCTGGTCGCGCGGATCGAGCTGGCGATCCGCAAGGTGAACGCCAAGCGCATCGTGCTTGATTCGATCGGCGCGATCTTCGTTCAGTTTAAGGACAGCGCCTCGCTGCGGAGGGAGTTGCACCGGATCGCCGCCGCGCTCAAGAGCCTCAAGGTCACCGCGATCATCACCTCCGAACGCAATGAGGACTACGGGGCGATTTCACGGGAGGGCGTCGAGGAGTTCGTTGCCGACGACGTGATCTTGCTGCGGAACGTTCTCGAGGCGGAGAAGCGTCGTCGTACAGTCGAGATTTTGAAGTTCCGGGGAACCGCCCATCAGAAGGGCGAATTCGCCTTCTCGGTCACCGATCAGGGCATCGTGGTGATTGCCCTGACCGCGATCGAGCTGAAGCAGAAGTCGACCACCCTCCGCATCACCTCGGGCAATGACGAGCTCGACCGGATGTGCGGCGGCGGCTACTTCCGCGACTCGATCATTCTCGTCTCCGGCGCCACTGGAACCGGGAAGACCTTGATGGGAACCGCCTTCAGCGCGGGTGGCATCGCCCGGGGCGAGCGCTGCCTGATTTTCTGCTTTGAAGAGAGCCGCGAGCAATTCTTCCGCAACGCAGCGGGCTGGGGTTTTGATTTCGAGCGTCTCGAGCGCGAAGGGCTGCTCAAGGTGGTCACCGACTACCCGGAAATCATGCCGCTCGAGGACCACCTGATCCGGATGAAACGGGTGATTCAGGACTTCAAGCCCAACCGGGTAGCGGTCGACAGCCTCTCGGCCCTCGAGCGCGGTTCCACCGCCCGAAGCTTCCGGGAGTTCGTGATCGGGCTCACCGCGTTCGTGAAGCACCAGGAGATGGCAGGGTTGTTCTCGTCCACCACACCTTCACTGCTCGGCGGCAGCTCGATCACCGAAGCGCACATCTCCTCCATCTGTGACTCGATCGTGCTGTTGCGCTACGTCGAATCGTTCGGCGAGATGAGGCGTGGGCTCACGGTGTTGAAGATGCGCGGCTCCCAGCATGACAAGGAGATTCGCGAGTTCAACATCGACGCGTCGGGCATGCACATCGGCAAGCCCTTCAGGAATGTCAGTGGAATCATTTCCGGTTCCCCGGTTCAGTTGAACGTTCCGCCCGAAGAGATTGAGCGCCTTCGCACCATGTTCTCGGAGGACTGAATGCGCCCCCGAACGTCCCTGAAGAGCTTCGGTCCGACGATTCTCTACGCCGAGACCGATAGCGACCTCTGCGATGTGATGATCGAGTATCTCGGCGCCAATGGCTTCGATGCCACCGCGGTGAGGACAGCGGAAGCGGCGCTGGACCAGCTCAAAGAGCCGGGGCGCTTCAAGATGCTGATGACCAACTACAGCCTCACCTCCCAGGGCGGGGAACGGTGTTTTCGCGAGGTCGCGGCGCGCGGGCTCTTGCCCCCAACGTCGATCATCGTCCTCAGTGCATCGCCCGTCCCGGAGGGCCTCGAGGGCTACCGGTTCCTCCGCAAGCCCGTCGACACTGCCCGGATGCTGCACGAGATCAACGCCGCGATCGGAAGCGGTGGCGGCGAGCAGGTCGACGCCGAATCGGCTCGCCCGCAGGGCGCCGATTCTTCCGAACGGGTCGAGCTTCGGCTGTATTTGTCGCCGGGGTCTCGAGATTCAAAAGCGGCAGTGGGTAACCTGAATCGGATCCTGAAACTCTTCGGCGAGGGCTCGGTGCACCTCGACGTTCACGAGCTCTCGGGCGCCAACCTGCGGTCTCTCGAGCTGGCTGAGGAAGATAGAATCATGGTGACCCCGACGCTGGTCCGGGTCCAACCCTCGCCGAAGCTGTGGGTCCTGGGCGACCTCTCCAAGCGGGACCTGGTGATCCGCATGATCGAGTCAGGGCTGAGCCCGGAGAGCGAAGCGGAATGAAGGCGCTTTGCGAGGGGTGAACGGCCACCCAAGGGTGAAGCCCTCCACAAGGTATCGACGCGGTCCCGGGTTGGGGTAAGTCGGGCAGGTTCGTCTATGGCCAAGGCCCCTCCCAAAGCGAAGAACCCGAAGTCCTCCAGCGCCCGCGGGGCGACGGTTGCGTCAGCAGAAGTCGAGGAAGGGAATTCGAGCGCAGGGGAGCCCGAACCCGAAGAGCTGGAAGAGGGGCTCGACGACGAAGAAGGGGGGATGCCGCTCCCCCGTGCCCTGGGGTCGGCCAGCCAGGCGCTGGTCCGGTCCGAGGCCCGAGGGCTGGCCCACCGCAGCCCTCTCGAAGCCTACATGGCCGAGGTCACCCGCCATTCCCTGCTCACCCGCGAAGAGGAACATGCGCTGGCGGTTCGCTTCCGGGACACGGGCGATGTCGATGCCGCCTATCGGTTGGTAGCCTCGAACCTGCGACTGGTGGTGAAGCTCGCCCACCAGTACCACCGCAACCCACTTTCGTTGCTCGACCTGATTCAAGAGGGGAACATCGGGCTGATGCAGGCGGTGAAGAAGTACGACCCGATGCGGGGAGTGAAGCTGTCCAGCTACGCCGCCTGGTGGATCCGCGCGTACATCCTCCGGTACATCATGGACAACTGGAAGATGGTGAAG
>JAYUUC010000576.1:0-3441 GCA_043755105.1 Myxococcales bacterium | reverse complement strand
CCCGGCGGGACCAGGGGTCGGTGCCGTCGACCGCGTGCTCTCGGGTGAGGTCATACTTGGCCTGCACCCGGTAGAGCAGCGCCAGCAGCCGGTGGTGGAAGAGGTCGAGGAACTCGCGTCGGTGGGGCTTCTCGATGTCTTCCTGGGCAATCTCTTCAGCCAGATAGTAGGGCAGGGGAGTTCCCGAGCCGGTGAGCCCCAGGAACGCGGTGGTGACCTCGAAGTAGGCGCGGGCCACGGCGCGAAAATCCTCGGGGTCGGCGGCGGTTTGCTTCAGCTCGACCGAGGCCACTTCGCCCGCGCTGAAGCTGAGCGCCGGGTCGTGCTTGAAACGCACCGCCTCCTCGAGCACGGGGCCCACTCCGCCCACGGGCGCCGCTCCGGGGAGCAGCCGCTCGAGGAGCGCCACCAGCGGAAAGAAGCTCAGACCGGTGGCGCCGCGACTCAGCCGGCCGGCCAGCGCTACAAGATCGGCTGGGTTCCGCTGCGGGGCGGCCACGTGAGCTCCTGTTGGGAAGGGTGAAGCCGGACCGTCAGCGCATTGAACGAGTTGAGGGTCACCGTCTGGGCAAACAGCTCCTCGAGCACCGAGCCAAAGAGGAACGCGTCCCCCACGCCGGCGAAGTGCGACTCCTCGAGATGAACCCGGGTCTCGGTCCCTCGCACCGGGGTGCGCTCGATGAAGCGGCGCGCCGGGCCCATCTCCACCTCGCGAATCGCTTCGATCCGCAGCTGGTTGGCTCGACCCACCGGATGGTCGCCGAGCGCCTGGAAATTGTAGAGCGGAAGCAGGGAACGCAGCGCGCCTGGCTCCCCGAGCGAGCGCTGATTGAGCGCGAGGTGCGAGAGCAGCCGCCAGTGAAGCTCGGAGCCGAGCGGCGGCCGCAGCGGCCGGGTCACCGGGACGATGTTCTTGAACCGCGCCGCGACCGGCGAGCTGTCGGTGGGCACGCAGATGTCGCCGAGCTGCAGGCTCCCCGGCAACGAGCGGTTGGTGCAGGTGAGCTCGATCGAGAGCGTCTCTTCCGCCATCGCCGGCGCCGTCTGGCTGGGCGTGCCGAGCGAGAGGTAGGTGTCGATGCCGTCGTTGATCGGCGAGAGCTCTCGTCGCACCCGGTAGTACGCCTGCTCGGCCGCGGAAGCCTGGGCGTGGGCGTAGCTGAAGAACGGCGGGTAACGTGTCCTCCCGCCCTGCCCGGAATGCAGCCCGGTGACGCTGTCCACCGAGTAGACCTCGGCATGCGCGGGGTCGAGGGTGGCCGCGCGCAGCAGCGATTCAGCGGCAAGGGGATCACGCCGAACAGGGTCGGCGTCCGCGCGAAAGAGGTTGATCACCGGCACGCAGTGGAGCTTGACGATGTCCTTGCCCACCCGCGCGGGGAGCGGCGGTGGCCGCTCGAACTCGAAGCGGAGCTCGAATTGCTCGCCCAGCTCGGCTGCGGCGGAAAGCCCCCGCACCTCGAAGAAGAGAAACTTCTGCGGGAGCGTGAACAGCTCCTGCAATGCCCGCGGACCGTCGCTCGACGCCTTCGGCCAGGGAAAGAGCGCCTGCTCGGCGTCGAAGCCGCACGCCCGTAGCGCGGTGGGTGGAAGCTGAAGACCCGGGCCGCTGCTCCCCGGGGCATGCACCGAGATTCGCTTGCAGTAGCGCTGCAGCCAAAGCAGCAAGGTCGAGGTGACAGGCAACTCGCCATGCAGGAACAGCCGCAGCCCTTCAGGCCCGTACACCTCGGCTGCGCCCTGCGGCGGAGTCTGGAACCGCACCCTCAAGGTGGGCGAGAGCGCCGACGAGGTGTCGAGCGTGGACTCGAGCAGCGTCAGCGGCAGCAGGTCGAGCGGAGCCGTGGTGCGGAACTGACACGAGGTGCCTTCGAGCGGCGTCGCGGCCAGCGCTGTTCCCGCGGGCACCCGCACCCGCCCGCGCAGCGCCCGCACTTCGGGCGCGAACTCCACCACCGAACAGGCCGGAAGCGGACGGAGGTAGTGCGGCAACAGCAGCTCGGTCAGCCCGTGCAACACCTCGGGGACCGCGTCGTCGATGCGTTCCCGGATTCGAGCAGTGAGGAAGGCGAACCCTTCGAGCAGCCGCGCCACATCGGGGTCGCCGCCGCGCTCGGCGAGAAAGCCGGCGATGGTGGGGTTGGCGACGGAGAAGGCCTTCCCCAGGTCCCGAAGGTAGGCGAGCTCGCTCTGGTAGTACTTGCTGAACACGCGGCGGTTTGCTCCTCGAAACGAAAGCCCACCCTACCAGACGTCGATCTTGCCTCCGGGCCCCACTTGCGTCTGAAAGCGGAGGCTGCCCCGGGCGCCCTTCTCGGCGAGCTGGGCGGAGATCTCGAACCGAAGCAACAGCGGGTTGTCATCCGGGGTGTGGCGGACGGTGACCGTCTTCAGCCGGGGCTCGAACTCGAGAATGGTCGCCCGGATTGACTGCTGGAGCACTTGAATCGAGGAGGGGAAGCCGTGCACCAGTTCGGTGAAGTCCACCACCCCGAAATTGGGCGCGGTGACTGCCTCGCCCTTGCGGGTGTTGAGCAACATCCGCAGGTGCGCGGCGATCGACTCCACCGGGTCGCCGACAGCGGCTCCGGAAGCGGCGCCGCCGTCCATTCGGGAGAGCAGGCCGCGCCTTTCCGCCACCGGCTACTCCTTGTCCAGCTTGCCGACCAGCGAGAGGGTGAACGAGGCACCCATGTACTTGAAGTGCGGGCGCACCGACATGTTGCAGCGGTACCAGCCGGGCTGGCCCTCAACGTCCTCGACCTTGATCTGCGCAGAGCGAAGCGGCCGCCGCGAACGAACGCCCGGTGCCGGGTCGTCCATGTCGGCGATGTACTGGCTGATCCACGCGTTGAGCTCGCGCTCGAGGTCGGAGCGTTCCTTCCAGCTGCCGATCTGCTCTCGCTGCAGCACTTTCACGTAGTGCGCCAGCCGGGTCATGATGAACATGTAGGGAAGCTGGGTGCCGAGCCGGTAGTTGGTCTCGGCGATCTTCCCCTCGGGGCTGTTGCCGAAGGTCTTCGGCTTCTGCACCGAGTTGGCGGAGAAGAACGCCGCGTTGTCGGTGTCCTTGCGGAAGGTGAGGCCGATGAAGCCCTCTTCCGAGAGCTCGAACTCCCGGCGCTCGGTGAGCAGAATCTCGGTGGGAATCTTGTTCTGGATTTCTCCCATCGCCTCGAAGGTGTGGAGCGGCAGGTTCTCCACCGCGCCGCCCGACTGGGGGCCGATGATGTTCGGGCACCAGCGGTACTTGGCGAACGAGTCCGCCACCCGGCTGGCGAGCGCGGTCGAGGCGTAACCCCAGAGGTACTTGTCGTGCTGGCCGACGACGTCCTCGTTGAAGTTGAACGCCTTCACCGGAACCGTCTTTTCTCCGTACGGAAGCCGGAGCAGGAATCGGGGCATGCAGAGGCCGACGTAGCGGGCGTCCTCGCTCTCGCG
>JAYUUC010000575.1:0-3467 GCA_043755105.1 Myxococcales bacterium | reverse complement strand
GACCTCATCACCGTGAAGACCTTCGACCTCCGGCTGGCCGAGCTGCGCGCGCAGGCGGGCGGCACTTTTGACACCGGCAAGGGCACCACCTCGCTCGCCGTCGACATCGACCCGCTCGACCTGGAGAAGTTTGCAAAGACCCTGACTTTCATCCCTGCCGAGAAGGTGAGGCACGGGAAGCTCGACGTGAAGGTCAACGTGGACGGCAACCCCAACCACATGGAGACCATGCGCGTCGCGCTCAGCAACCTGGTCTTCAAGACCACCCTCTCCGACCTGCAGGGCGACGTGGTGGTCACCAACCTCACCAAGCCCAACATCGACGCCAGGCTCACCTCGCAGAACCTGGACATCGACGAGCTCGCGCCGCCCGCCGCGCCTGCGACCGGCCCGAAGCCCGAGCCCCAGGACGACCCGACGCTGAAGAACTACACGGTGAAGGCGCAGCTCGCGGCGACCCGGCTCCACGCGCGCGGCTACGACCTGACCAACTTCCGCGGCGTGGTGCGGCTCATCGACGGCGTGCTCTTCATCGACGACGGGAGCTTCGGCATCTTCGGCGGCACGGTGAGCGCGGCGGGCACGCAGGCGACCATCTGGAAGGGCGTGATGCCCTTCACCGCCAAGCTCGTGGTCAAGAACGTGGAGATGAACGACGTCCTGACGGCGAAGACGGCCTACAAGGAGACGCTCTATGGCAAGGGTGACCTCGACGTGTCGGTCACCGGCATCGGCACCGAGACGGAAGACCTGGCCCGGTCGCTCACGGGCGACGTCGGCCTGGCGCTGCTCTCGGGCCGCATCAACGGCTCGACGCTGACCTCCAAGGTCATCGACCCCTTGCAGGCCATCCTGGCCAAGATTCCGGGCGGGCTGGGCAAGCAGCAGCCCAACGCGCTCGCGGCGGCCAAGCAGTCCAATTCGCTGCAGGACCTCGCGGCGCAGACGGAGATCAAGAGCGGCCAGGTGACGCTCAAGAAGCCGGTGGACTTCAAGATCGACGGCGCGAAGCTGCGGCTCGAAGGCGGCGTTGGCATCCTGGGCGCGCTGGGCTTGAAGGGCACCTACGCCATGCCAGGCAACCTGGTGGCCCTCGCGACGGGCGGCAAGTGCGCCGCGCCCGGCGAGTTTCCGGTGCCCATCTCCATCACCGGCACGGCGACGAAGCCGTCCATCAGGCCCGACCTGTCGGCCATCGGCTCGCAGTTGCTCTCGGCGTGCCTGAAAGGCTCGGCGCTGGGCGGCATCGCCGACACCATCAAGTCGAAGACGGGCATCGACGTGCCGCTCGACAAGGCCGCCGCCCAGAAGGCCGCGAAGGACCTTGCCGACAAGGCGAGGGCCGACGCCGAGGCCGCGGCGCGTGCGCAGACCGACAAGCTGAAGGCCGACGCCCGCGCCCAGGAGGACAAGCTGAAGGCCGAGGCCCAGGCGAAGAAGCAGCAGCTGGAGGCGCAGGCCAGGGCAAGGCTCGACGCCGAGAGGAAGAAGGCCACCGACGCCGCCAAGGCCAAGCTCAAGAAGGGCTTCGGGCTGCCCTGAGCTCGCACCCAGCTGCGCGACCAGAAGGAGCCGCCCCCGATGTCGGGCGCGGCTCTTTTTGATCTGAGCGGTTGTGACGGAGCCCCACCCGCCCTCGTACCTCGGGCACCCGACAACTGCGAAGGATGTCCCAGGGGAGGGAACCGCCGTCTGCCCGCAGACTGCCCCGCATCGCTCGCTGGGCAGCTTCTGTCGGCTTTTCCTTCCCCGCCCGGGGAAGGTGCCGAGCGCAGCGAGCCGGATGGAGTTCCTCATTCCTTGGCATCGTCTGACTCAATCGACCGACCGGCCAGCGCTGGGCACTGGACGGACAATTCACCGTTTTGCTATCCAAGGGCCGTCGATCGCAGTCCAACCCGAGGGGCCATGGCAAACACCAAGACCAAGAAGTCGACCAAGACGCGCAGCACGAAGGCGACCAAGCAGGACGCGGCCAAGAGCGCACCGGGCCGGAAGCCGCTCGACGACGCGGACCTCAAGTTCATCCAGGACACCGCGTTGCCAGCGGCGCCTGCCATCACCCCGAACAAGGACGTCGTCGGCGCCTTTGATGAGACGGTGCGCGCCGGCCTCAAGAAGCCTGAAGTCGCCAGCTTCTTCGGCGTCCGCTTCAATGCGGAGAAGATCGTCAAGGCCGCAGAGCTGTCCGAGCGCGCCACCGCGATCATCGCCAAGCTCGACCACCTCAAGGGCAACATGGAGCAGGTGGCAGCCGCGTCGAACGCCACGCTCGTCGAAGCGGCCAGCCTGCTCGCCAAGGACTGGGACGACTTCGCCGTGATGTTCCCCAAGCGCGCGGATGAGCTCGCCAGCATCGAGACCTGGTGGAACACCGCGCATCCCGGCCGCACGGGCAAGGGTGCCGCCACGGTGACCCCCAGCGCCGTCCAGTCGGATGACGCTTCCAAGGTGAAGAAGTGAGCTGACCCTCACTCGAGGCAGCCTTCCCCTCCCCTGGGTCAGTCTTCCCCTCGGGAGGGTTTTCTTTATCTCAAACCTGGTATCGAAATCCCCCAGACGGGTATTTCCGGGCAGTTTGGGCGGGACGAATACCTTCTTCATGGAGTGGCTTCGTCGCTTCCAGGTAAGGAAATACCCGTCTGGGGGATTTCCTTGGGACGAAGCAGGCAAGTGAAGCCCTTGCATCAGGGCGCCTGAGGCGATGCAAGGCAATCGACGGCCGCACGTTGCCCCGGCCGACCCCTTCCGCGATCAATCTGAGGTCTGTGCGAGTCGCGAACGAAGAGGCGCTCCGCAGGACCGGGCGCCTTCGCCTCTGACTCAGCGCGTCGGCAAGAGCGCGCCGTCCCAGCGGCTGTCCTTCACCTCGGAGGTGACCACGTAGCGGCAGAGCGGCGCGCCCAGGCGAAAGCGCTCGGTCTGCTCGATGCGCGCGTTGACGCCCACCGACCGCAGGGCTTCCTGGAGGATGCCCTCCTCGACCACGCAGTGGTGCGGCGTGGTCTTCTCCAGCTCGGCGCTTCCGGGCTCGAAGCGCGTCACCTTCCAGCCGCCGATGCGGAGGCCGCGGTTGGCGTGCTTGTACATGCCGTCGATGCCGTAGATGGCGTCGCGCGCCGAGGAGGCCACCTTCAAGAAGGCCTCCTGATGCGAGGCCTTGAAGATGCCCCAGCCCATGCTCACCAGCGCGTACCGCCCGAGCTTGTGGTCGAGCACCTCGAAGAGCTCGAGCAAGAGACCAATGGGGTACAGCTGCTCCGGCTTCACCAGCCGGAGCCGTCCGAACAGCTCGGGCTCGAAGATCTGCTCGGGGACGTGCACGGCCTGGAAGACCGCCAGGATGTCCGAGCCGATGGTGGTGTGGTTGACCCCGACATAACCCTGCGGCTTGCGGGCGGTCATTGTCGGGGTCCACGCTGGTTCAAGAGACATCCTGGGTACGTAGACACGCACCTCGCGGCGCG
>JAYUUC010000574.1:0-3470 GCA_043755105.1 Myxococcales bacterium | reverse complement strand
GTAGCGGGACCGGTTCGCCTCGGCGTCACCCCGCGAGAGAAGGAGATTCGACTCTCGGCTTAATCACATACATGCGACATCTATCTTGACACTCACCGGGGCCGTTGCGCGTCACTGTGACTGCGAATGGCAAGACTGAGGAAAAGACCATTGAGGCAACGGTCGAGCGTGCTTCGAAGATTCGCTTCTGATTGGCCCATCCGACTCCACCTTGACGGAAGCAAACCTCGATTGTCGCCCGAGGCCGATTGCGCTTCAGGCCTTCGCGAGCTGGCGGAGCACGTACTGCAGAATCCCTCCGTGCCGGTAGTAGTCGAGTTCGTTCGGGGTATCGATGCGCACCGTGGCCTCGAAGCTTCGGGTCTTCCCGCCTTCGTCGGTGACCTCGACCTGGACCTTCTTCATCGGCGCCAGCCCAGAAGCAATGCCGGAGATGCTGAAGGTCTCCGTCCCGGTCAGCCCGAGGGACGCGGCGTCCTCGCCGGCCTTGAACTGCAGCGGCAACACCCCCATGCCCACCAGGTTGGAACGGTGAATTCGCTCGAAGCTCTTGGCGATCACCGCCCGCACGCCGAGCAGCATCGTGCCCTTCGCCGCCCAGTCGCGCGACGAGCCAGTGCCGTACTCCGCACCGGCGAGCACCACCAGCGGGGTCTTCTCGTTCAGATAGCGGGCCGAAGCCTCGTAAATCGACATCCGCAGGCCGGTGCCGTGGTGAACGGTGACGCCGCCTTCAACGCCGGGGACGAGCAGGTTCTTGAGCCGGATGTTGGCGAAGGTCCCGCGCACCATCACCTCGTGGTTGCCGCGGCGCGAGCCGTACGAGTTGTAGTCCGAGGGCGCTACTCCTTGCTCCGCCAGATAGGCGGCCGCCGGGCTGGACTTGGAGATGTTTCCCGCCGGGGAAATGTGGTCGGTGGTGACCGAGTCGCCCAGCAGCGCGAGCACCCGGGCTCCCTTGATGTCGGTGAGCGGGGCCGGCTGCGCGGGCATGTTGTCGAAGAAGGTCGGCTTCCGCACGTAGGTCGACTTCGGATCCCACTGGAACGTATCGCCGGTGGCGACCACCAGCTTCTGCCAGTGCTCGCTGCCCTTGAGCACTTCCGCGTAGCGCTGCTTGAACTGCGACGGCTTCACTGCCTTCTTCATCGCCGCCCGCACCTCTTCATCGCTGGGCCAGATGTCCTTCAAGTAGACCGGCTTGTTCTCGCGGTCGTAGGCGACGGGCTGGTGAATCGGGTCGAAATCCATGTCTCCGGCGAGCGCGTAGGCCACCACCAGCGGCGGCGAGGCGAGGTAATTCATTCGCACGAACTGGTTGATGCGCCCCTCGAAGTTCCGATTGCCCGAGAGCACGGCCGCCACCACCAGGTCGCCCTTGGTCACCGCATCGGAGACATGCTCGGGCAGCGGCCCCGAGTTCCCGATGCAGGTAGTGCAGCCATAGCCGACAAGGTGAAAGCCGAGCGCCTCGAGGTACGGGGTGAGCCCGGCCTCGTTGAGGTAGTCGGTCACCACCTGCGAACCGGGAGCCAGCGACGTCTTCACCCAGGGCTTGGCGTCGAGTCCGTGCTCGACGGCCTTCTTCGCCAACAGCCCCGCCGCGAGCATCACCGCCGGGTTCGAGGTGTTGGTGCAGGAGGTGATCGCCGCCACCACCACCGCGCCGTGGCTGAGCTGGTAGGTCATTGCTCCGTGGCGGACCTGCTCGGAGTGCACCAGTCGCCCCAGCTCGGGCTCGAGCAGGTTTCTGGGCGGCGTCTCGGGGTTGCCCCCTTCGCTCAGCCACCGCCCCACCTTGTCCTGGTCCAAGCTGGCCGTCTCCAGCATCGAGAGCAGCGCGGTACGGTAGACCTTCTTCGAGTCCTTCAGCGGGACCCGGTCCTGCGGACGGCGGGGGCCTGCCATCGACGGCTCAATGGTGGAGAGGTCGAGCTCGAGGGTATGCGAGTAGACCGGGTCGGCCATCTCGGGAGTACGGAACAGCCCCTGCTCCTTCGAGTAGGCCTCGGCCAGCGCCACCGTCTCGGGAGAGCGACCGGTGAACGACAGGTAGGAGAGTGTCTCGACATCGACGGGGAAGAAGCCGATCGTCGCCCCGTATTCCGGCGCCATGTTGGCGATGGTGGCGCGGTCGGTGGCGGCGAGGTCAGAGAGGCCGGGGCCGTAGAACTCGACGAACTTGCCGACCACCCCTTCCTTGCGCAGCACCTGGGTGACGGTGAGCACCAGGTCGGTGGCGGTAGTGCCGGGAGGCAACTTGCCGTGCATCCGGAAGCCGACCACTTGAGGAATCAACATCGTGATCGGCTGACCCAGCAACGCCGCCTCGGCCTCGATGCCGCCCACGCCCCAGCCCAGTACCCCGAGCCCGTTGATCATCGTGGTGTGGGAGTCGGTTCCCACCAGGGTGTCGGGATAGGCGCTGGTGCCATTCTTGAATACCACCTGGCCGAGATACTCGAGGTTGACCTGGTGGCAGATGCCGGTGCCCGGCGGCACCGCGCGGAAGTTCCGGAACGCTTGCTGACCCCACTTGAGGAAAGCGTAGCGCTCGGTGTTGCGGGCGAACTCGAGCTCGACGTTGGTCTGGAATGAGCTGCCCGAGGCGAAGCTGTCCACCTGCACCGAGTGGTCGATCACCAGGTCAGCCGGGCTGAGCGGGTTGATCTTCTGCGGGTCGCCGCCCATCGCTGCGAGCGCCTCGCGCATCGCCGCCAGGTCCACCACGCAAGGCACGCCGGTGAAGTCCTGCAGCAGCACCCGCGCCGGGCTGAATGAGATTTCAGTGTCCGGCTCGGCCTTGGGTTCCCAGTTGATCAGCTTGGTGATGTGCTCCTTCTTCACCACCCGCCCGTCTTCATGGCGGAGCAGGTTCTCGAGCAACACCTTGAGCGAGAACGGCAGCCGCGCAATCTGGGGGTGGTCCTTCGCCAGCCGGGCGAGGCTGAAGATGTCGTAGGGGAGGCCTCCGACCTTGAGCTGGGTGCGGGTTCCGAAGCTGTCCTGCGCGGGGGTCTCGGCCATGGTCATCGCCCTCTGTGGAACGTTCGATTTCGAGATGCAGAGGTATGCCCCGCTGATCGCGGCTCTGCAATGATCTTGGAGGACCTTGCGGAAGAAGTAAGCCAGCGGCTCGAGCGCGGGGGTTTTGGCCGCTACAACCCGTAGTCCTGCTTTTTCGCGTCCGCCCGCCAGGGACAGGGCTGGTCGTTGGCCGGGAAGTATTCCTTCACGTGCTCGAGGGTACTGCGGGCGTTGTCGAACTTGTTCTGGTTGTAATAGCCCTCGGCCTCGAGCATCAGCTTGGCGCAGGTGCGGTCCAGCTCGAGCTGCGCCTCTTTCACCTTGTCGCGGGCGAACTGGTAGAGCTCGGGCTTGGGGTCAGGGTGGGCCTCGAGCATCAGCCACGCCGCGCGGAACGCCCGCCAGGCTTCGTAGCGGTTGCGGGCGCCGACGTCGCGACGCTC
>JAYUUC010000573.1:0-3473 GCA_043755105.1 Myxococcales bacterium | reverse complement strand
AATGGTGGGACTGGGGCGAATGGGCTCCAACATGGTGAAGCGCCTTCAACAAGGGGGGCACCGGTGCGTGGTGTACGACCGCTCGGCGGACGCGGTGAAGGCCGTCGCTTCCACCGGCGCCCAGGGAACCGATTCTCTCGGAGCACTGGTGAAAGCACTCGCCCCACCGCGCGCCGTATGGGTGATGGTTCCCGCGGGAGGTCCCACGGAAGCGACGGTGCTCGCGCTCGGGCAGTTACTCGCGGCCGGCGACACCGTGATTGACGGTGGAAATTCCCACTTTCCCGACGACATTCGCCGCGCGGCGCTGCTGGAAAAGCAGGGCATTCGCTACCTCGACGCCGGCACCAGCGGAGGGGTGTGGGGCGAGCAGCGCGGCTATTGCCTGATGGTGGGCGGCGACCGGGCGGCGTTCGATCAGGTCGAGCATATCTTCCGCACCCTGGCCCCCGGCAGATCCGACCTTGCGCCCAGCCCGGGCCGCACCACCGGGAGCAGTGCCGAAGAGGGCTACCTCTACTGCGGCCCCTCGGGCTCAGGACACTTCGTGAAGATGATTCACAACGGCATCGAGTACGGGCTGATGCAGGCCTATGCCGAGGGGTTCGACATCCTCCGCAATGCAGCCTCGACGGCGTTGCCTCCCGAACGCCGCTACGCGCTCAACTTGCCGGACATCGCCGAGCTGTGGCGCAGGGGAAGCGTGGTCGGATCCTGGCTGCTCGACCTCAGCGCGATGGCCCTGGCAGAAGACCCGGCGCTGGCGCGCTACACCGGGTTCGTCGACGACTCCGGCGAGGGTCGGTGGACCGTGCAGGCCGCGGTGGACGAAGCGGTTCCCGCCGAGGTCCTCACCGCCGCGCTCTTTGCGCGCTTTCGTTCGCGCCAGGAACACACCTTCGGCGAGAAGCTCCTCTCGGCGATGCGGAACAAGTTCGGTGGCCACGTCGAGAAGAAGACGGTGGACGGATGACCGAGCGAGAGAAGACGTTGGCCGAGGCACAGCCGGCCCCCGAGTGCGCGCTGGTGATCTTCGGCGCCCAGGGAGATCTCACCCGCCGGAAGCTGATGCCGGCGCTCTGCAACCTCGCCGACAATGGGTTGCTGCCCGAGTCGTTCGCGGTGATCGGGGTGGCGCGCGGCGAGCTCAGCAACGAGGACTTTCGCGGCTTGATGGCCGAAGACCATGAGGGGCGCCCCGGAGAGAGCAAGGCCTGGGGACGCTTCGTGAAGAACCTTCACTACAGCCGGGGAGATTTCGAAGACCCGGCCACCTATCAGCGTGTGAAAGAGAAGCTGACCCAGCTCGGCGCGCCCAAGAGCGTGGTCTTCTATCTCGCCACCCCCCCGGACTACTTCGCGGTGATCGTCGAGCAGCTCGGGGCGGCCGGGCTCACCACCCAGGGCGACGGCTTCTTCCGCCGGGTGATCATCGAGAAGCCGTTCGGGAGAGATCTGGCCTCGGCCCAGCAGCTCAACCGGCGGCTGCGGGCGGTGCTTCACGAAGATCAGATTTACCGCATCGATCACTACCTCGGAAAAGAGACGGTGCAGAACCTGCTGGTGTTCCGCTTCGCCAACGGCATCTTCGAGCCGATCTGGAACCGGCAGTACATCGACCACGTGCAGATCCTGGTCGGCGAAACCCTGGGGGTGGAAGGTCGCGGCGGCTACTACGACACCGCCGGGGTGCTGCGGGACATGATGCAGAACCACATGTTCCAGCTGATGACGCTGGTGGCGATGGAACCTCCAAGCACGCTGGTGGGTGAGGGAATCCGGAACGAGAAGCTGAAGGTGCTCGAGGCGATCCGCCCGATGGGCCCCGAGGATCTCGCTTCCGCGGTGCGAGGTCAGTACGCCGCAGGCAAGGTCCATGGGGAAGAGGTGCCCGGGTATCGCTCCGAGCCGAAGGTGAACCCGGACTCGAAGACCGAGACCTTCGCGGCCCTGAAGTTGAATCTCGACAACTGGCGCTGGGCGGGAGTGCCGTTCTATTTGCGCTCGGGGAAGCGACTGGCCAGCCGCGACACCGAGATCTCGATCCAGTTCCGCAAGCCCCCGCTGCATCTGTTCCGGGACACCGAAGTGGACCAGATCGGCCCCAACCGGTTGACGATCCGGATTCAGCCGGACGAAGGCATCACCTTGCGAATCAAGGCGAAGCAGCCGGGGCCGACGATTCAGGTTTCTTCGGTGAACCTGGACTTCAGCTACAAGGACTTCGGCGAGCTGCCCCAGACCACCGGGTACGAGCGACTGATCCACGACTGCATGCTCGGCGACGCGACTCTCTTCCACCGAGCGGACATGGTGGAAGAAGCGTGGAAGGTCGCGACCCCGGTGCTCGACTACTGGGCGTCGTTGCCGCCTTCGACGATGCCGCTCTACGCACCCCAGAGCTGGGGACCGGAGGCGGCCAACCCGTTGATCGAGGGGGACGGGCGGAAGTGGACCGTCCCGACCACGAGTTGAAAGCGGTTCAGGTCTACCCGAGCGTCGAGGCCCTCGCGGCCGACGTCGCCGAGCACCTGTGTGAGCGGGCCACAGCCGCCAAGGGGCGGAAGCGGCCCTTCAGCGTGGCACTCTCGGGAGGGAGCACGCCTTCTCATCTCTATGCGCGACTGGCCGCGGACGCAGGCGCGAAGGCAGCGCTCGAGGAGGTACACTTTTTCTTCGGAGACGAGCGCGCGGTGCCTCCGGACCACGCGGACAGCAATTACCGTCTCGCCGACGAGCAGCTGTTTCGGCCGCTGGCGCTCGAGCGGTCTCACCTGCACCGGTTTGAAGCTGAGCTACCTCCGGAGCTTGCGGCGCGACGTTATGAGGGCGAGCTGGAGACATTTTTTGGCGATACCGGAGCGCTGGATCTGGTGTTGCTCGGGCTCGGACCCGAGGGACACACCGCCTCGCTTTTCCCCGGCAGCGCGGCGATCGAAGAGAAGCGGAGGCGGGCGGTGGCGCCGTTCGTGGAAAAGCTTCACTCCTTCCGGCTCACGCTCACGCCTCCGGTGTTCAACGCGGCAGCCGAGGTGATCTTCCTCGTCTCGGGCGAGGAGAAGGCCGACGCCCTGGCCCGGGTCCTGGGGGCGCAGCGGGACCCGATGCAGTGGCCGGCGCAAACGATTGCACCGCGCTCGGGAGCGCTGCGCTGGTGTGCAGACCGTCCGGCGGCAAGCGCGCTTACCCCGGAGATGAAAGGCCCACCTAGTTTTCGAGCATGACCCGAGGTTCTGTTCCGGCCGAACAGGGCAGTGGGTACGCACCTTCCAGCCGCGAAGGGCATATCCTCTCGAAGACGTTCAGGGGGTTAGCCTAGATGCCATTGAAACTCGACGCGCGGCGGCGGTCGCGGCCTGCAGGCCTCCCGGAGGTGAAGACCGTTGCTCCTCCCCGCGTGAGCAAGGGTGCTGAAGCACCTGATTCGTTCCAGGTCGACGCACCGGGTCCAAGACATGGCGGAACGGTCGAAG
>JAYUUC010000572.1:0-10135 GCA_043755105.1 Myxococcales bacterium | reverse complement strand
GCGGGCCATGTCTACTCCTCAAGGACGGCAGAGCAATGCCGTCGCGCTCCTATCCCAGAGGCTGAAGGGGCGAGTCAAACGTTGAAGCCCCTTCGGAGCCCTTGCCGAGCTCCGCGGCCATTCCTAGCTTGCGTCGCGGACGCGCCTCTCCCTCGGCGCGGCCGCCGACGCGAGCAGAGGGTGCAGGGGGAAAACTTATGGAAGTGGTGACCGTCAAGCGTCAGCCCGATGAGCAGGACGAGTACGCCAAGCTGGAAGAAAACTCCGAGCTGGCCACCCTCTTCGAAGCTGCCGAGACCGAAGACGATGAGGAAGACGCGGACGAAGAAGAGGACGAAGAAGAGGAGTGAAGTTCCCCGCCTTCGAGGGCTTCGGAAAGCTTAAGCTCTCGAGCCGATGAGTAGCCCTCTGAAGCAAGTGGTGGTGACCGGGGCCAGCCGCGGCATCGGTCGGTCGATCTCATTGCGCTTTGCACAGCAAGGCTACGAGGTTTGGGCGATGGCCCGCTCGTTCGAAGCGCTCCTCGCGCTGGAGACCGAAGCCGCCACCACCGGCGGAAAGATCCGGCCTTTGCGCCTGGACGTCGAGCGGGCGGACGACGTGCTCTCTGCGGTGCAGATTGTCCTCGAGGCGGGCGTTCCTTCGGTGCTGGTGAACAACGCGGGCATCGCGATCTCCTCTTCCCTGGAGAAGACCGAGCTCGAGTCGTTCGAGAAGACGATGGCGGTCAATGTCACCGCGCCGTTTCTACTTTGCCGAGCGCTGATGCCGGCGATGGCCAAGGCCGGCGGAGGCCGGGTAATTAACATCGCCTCCACCGCCGCTGTGAAGGGCTTCCGCTACACCTCTGCCTACTGTGCCTCCAAGCATGCGCTGCTGGGGCTGACCCGCGCGCTCGCGGTGGAGTACGCCGCGAAGCACGTGACCGTGAATGCAGTGTGCCCGGGATGGACCGACACCGAGATGGTGGCCGCGTCCACCGAGACCATCTCCCGGGTGACGGGAAAAAGCCGTGCCGAGGCCCGTTCCACCCTGGAGAAGATGAACCCGATGGGCCGGCTGATCTCCCCCGGGGAAGTAGCAGAGCTGTGTCTGTACCTCGCCTCGCCGATGGCCTCGGCAATCACCGGCGGCAGCTATCTCATCGACGGCGGAGAATCGGTATGAGCGGTCGACATCGCACCGTGCAGCCCTCGGGTTGGGCGCGGCCGCGCGGCTATTCCAACGGAGTGGTGGCGGAAGGCCGGTGGCTATTCATCGCCGGGCAGATCGGCTGGGACCCGCGCTCGACCACGCCTACCTTTCCCTCCGGGTTTGCCGCCCAGTTCGACCAGACGCTCGCGAACGTGGTGGCGGTGCTCCGGGAGGCAGGGGGAACTCCAGAGGACCTGGTCCGGCTCACCGTCTACGTCACCGACAAGAAGGCTTATCTCGAGGCACTGCCTGCGGTGGGCGAGGCGTGGAAGCGGCACATCGGCAAGACCTTTCCCACCATGGCGCTGGTGCAAGTGAGCGCGCTGCTGGAAGACGAGGCGATGGTGGAGATGGAAGCGACCGCGGTGCTATGAGCCGCGGGGCATGAGACAGCCCACTTCCTTCCGCTTCGAGATTCAGGACCACGTCGGGGTGGTGACCTTCAACCGCCCCGAGACCCTCAACGCCTTGACCTTCGAGGTCTACCGCGAGCTGCGCGATCTCTTCGCCGACCTCGCCGACGAGGCGCAGGTACGGTCGGTGGTGATCACCGGCGAAGGGCGCGGCTTCTGTTCCGGGGGCGATGTCCAGGCGATCATCGGAGAGCTGTTCGCGCGCGAAATGCCCGGCCTGGTCGAGTTCACCCGGCTCACCTGCGACCTCATCCGCAACATCCGTCGATTGCGAAAGCCGGTGGTGGCGGCGCTCAACGGAACGGCTGCCGGAGCCGGCGCGGTGATCGCCCTCGCCGCCGACCTGCGGGTGGCCTCGGAGAAGGCGAAGATTGCCTTCCTCTTCGTCAAGGTGGGCCTCGCCGGCGCGGACATGGGCGCCGCCTTCTTGCTGCCCCGGGTGGTGGGCCTGGGTCGCGCCACCGAGCTGCTCTACTTCGGCGACGCGATCGACGCGCTCACCGCAGAGCGCTACGGGCTCTTCAACAAGGTCGTCGCCCCGGAGCAACTCCTCCCTCAGGCGATGGCATGGGCGAAGCGTCTCGCCGAGGGCCCCACCTTTGCGCTGGGAATGACCAAGGAGCTGCTCGACGAAGAGCTCGATGGCGCTCTCCAGAGCGCGCTCGACAACGAGGCGCGGGCCCAGGCGGTGTGCATGCAGACCCACGACTTCCGTGAAGCCTACGATGCGTTCACTGCGAAGAGGCCTCCCCACTTCACCGGCAAGTAGGTGACCACGATGTCCGTCTCGCTCCTTTCCGAAGAGCACCAGGCGCTGGCGCAGCGTGCGCGCTCCGACTTCGCGGTGCTCGAGCCGGGTCCTGAGCCCTCGACCGATGCCGCGCTCGCGGCCCGGGTGGCGGCGCTGGGCTACTACGGCTTCCTCGTCCCCACCGAGTTCGGGGGAAGGCTGCCTCGGCTCGACGTGCTCAGCCTGTGCGTGCTGCGGGAAGAGCTGGCCTATCGTCACGCCGCAGCCGACTCGCTGTTCGCCGTCCAGGGTCTTGGCAGCTACCCGGTGCTGCTCGGGGGCGATGGGCAGCAGAAGAAGGCGCTGCTGCCCCGGGTGGCGGAGGGAAGCGTGCTCTTCGCCTTTGCGCTCACCGAAGCCGGAGCCGGTTCGGATGTGGGAGCTATTTCCACGACCGCCCACCGGGAGGGGGACGCCTACGTCCTCGACGGTGCAAAGCGCTTCATCTCCAACGCGGGGGTGGCGACCCACTACACGGTGTTCGCCCGAACCGCGGCGGGAAGCCGCGGTTTGTCCGCGTTCGTGGTTCCGGCAGAGACACCTGGATTCCGGGTGTCGGCGAAGCTCGAGCTGCTCGGAGAGCATCCGATCGGCGAGCTGGAGCTGAAGGGCTGTCGGGTACCGGTGACCGCCATGCTGGGAGCTGAAGGCGACGGGATGCGCTTGGCCCTCACCACCCTCGATGTCTTCCGCGCCACGGTGGGGGCCGCCGCCGTGGGCATGGCCCGCCGCGCGCTCAACGAAGCGGTCCAGTACGCCCGGGTTCGCCAGCAGTTCGGTGCGCCGCTGGGAGACCTTCAGGGGGTTCAATTCCTGCTTGCTGACAGCTCGGTGGAACTCGAAGCCGCAAGGCTTCTCGTCCATCGCGCCGCTGCGACCAAGGACGGAGGCGCGGAGCGGGTGACGATGGAGGCCGCGCAGGCCAAACTGTTCGCCACCGAAGCGGCGCAGCGAATCATCGACCGCTGCCTTCAGGTTCACGGCGCGGTGGGGTTGGTCAAGGGCCACCCGCTGGAACGGCTCTACCGCGATGTGCGGGCGCTGCGAATTTACGAGGGCGCTTCCGACGTGCAGCGGGTAGTGATTGCCCGGCAATTGCTGCGGAGCTAGAGGGCCAGGTAACCGCTAAAGCAGAAGTGAGATAGGGAAGGTCCGCTGGGTATCGGGTCGTTCGGAGGGCGGCATGGCAAACCAGAAAGAGGAACTCCTTCGTGTGGCCTCTGATGTCATCGCTGGAAGGCGCGAACCTATCGCGATGGACGAGCACGGACTCACGCTTGGCGCACCGATCAGCGGGGACGCGGCCAAGCTGATGCTGCTTGCCGAGATGGCACAGCTCGACGAATACGCCAGGTTCTTAGCCGAACAGGTCTCGGCGGCCGAGTCGCTTTGGCAGCGCCTCATAGTTCAGGGAATCAAAGAGGGTTCGACCGGCCGGTATGACGCGATATTTGAAGCGGCAGCGCTCCAAGACGCCGAAGCACTACGCGCAGAATATGGCGATGACGGTTGGTCGGCTGCAGTCAAAGGAGCGGGGAACGACGGGTGCTCTCGAGTCGTCGTCACGTCTCGCCCTGTCGTACTTGGACTGGAAGTGGTGCAAGCGTTGGTGAAGATGATGGTTGAATCTGGCCAAGAATTTTCATGTCGGTTTGTCGGCCTTCAATTTTGTTCCCCGCGACGCTGGTGGAAGATTTGGTAGCGAAGAACCCACAGACATGGGTGGCGATGACCGCCCTCACTTCCGAACCTCCTTCTGGGATTTACGCCGCGTCTTTCGAGTCTCAGCGATCTCCAGGCTGACTTCTTCGCCCCGCTCAGTGCTCTCTCGGCCGTTCAGCCGAGGCGACAACTACGCTGACACAGGGGGGTATGGGCGGCTGGTATATGGCACGAGCAGTCATTCGCCGGATTCGCGCCACCGACCTCCGCGGCAAGCGGGTGCTGATCACCGGAGGCTCCCGGGGCCTCGGCCTGCTCCTGGCTCGAGAATTCGCCTCACGCGGAGCGAGCCTCGCCCTCTGCGGCCGGGACCCCGCGAGCCTCGACCGGGCGAAGGCAGATCTGCTCAGCCGCGGCGCCGAGGTGGCCACCGCGGTCTGCGACGTCACCGTGAAGGAGCAAGTGGCCGAGATGGTGCAGTGGCTGATGACCACCGTCGGGCCGATCGACATCCTCATCAACAACGCCGGTCACATCCAGGTCGGTCCGGCGCTGGAGATGACCCTCGAGGACTACGAAGCCGCGATGCGGATCCACTTCTGGGCACCGCTCTACACCACCCTGGCGGTGCTTCCCTCGATGCGGGAGCGGCGCCGCGGCCACATCGTCAACATCTCGTCGATCGGCGGGAAGGTCAGCGTGCCGCACCTGCTCCCCTACTGCGCCAGCAAGTTTGCCCTCACCGGCTTTTCGGAAGGGCTTCACGCAGAGCTTGCTCAGGAGGGCGTGAAGGTCACCACCGTCTGTCCCGGACTGATGCGCACCGGCAGCCCCCGCAACGCGTCGTTCAAGGGACAGCATCGGGCCGAGTACGCCTGGTTCAGCCTCGGCGATTCACTCCCGGGGATTTCGATGAGCGCGAAGCGGGCGGCCCGGAAGATCGTCAACGCCACTCGCTTCGGAGAGGCCGAACGGGTGCTCTCGATTCAGGCCCAGCTCGCCTCTCGCTTCGCCGCGCTCTTCCCTTCCCTCACCGCACGGCTTCTCAGGGGTGTGAATCGGCTGCTCCCGGGGCCCGGAGGCATCGGCCACCGGGTCGCCCTCGGCAAGGACAGCGAGACTCCCCTCACCCGCTCGTGGCTCACCGCGCTTGGTCAACACGCCGCGGTGAAGAACAACGAATTCAACTGACCCGAAAGCTCAGGGTCGGGTGTGGGTGAGCGAGACGTCCTGATGCTTGCGGGCAAGCGAGAGCTGTTCCTTCAGCGCGGCGAACATCTCCACGTTCCCGTTCTGGGTGTAGGGCGCGAGTGCGTCTTCGCAGCGGGGAAGGCGCTCGAGAAAAGCCTTCAGCGCCTCGGGGCTGAGTTCGGGGGCATGGCTGCCGTATCCGAGCTGATCGAGATAGAGCGCGTTGAGCACCTGCTCGAACTGCCCGCCCACCGGGACCGAGAGCATCGGCTTGTGAAGGTAGATTGCTTCGCTCATCAGCGTATAGCCGCCCCCTGCCACCACCGCGCGCGCGGTTCGAAGGTCTTCGATGAACGCCTTCTCGCTGAACGGGCGGTAGGTGAGGTTGTCGTCGACCAGGTCCTCGGTGAGTTCACGCTTGACTCCGTAGATGCGGCACGGAATCCGGCTTTGCTTCAGCAGCTCGGGGAGCGCGCTGTGCGAGGAAGAGGTCTGGTAGACCAGCAGGTGCTCGCCGGGCTCGGATTGGGCGGCGAGGATCTCGGGCCTCAAGATCGACGGCTTCAGCGTCGTCCGTTCCTTGCGCAACGGCGGGTAGAAGAAGCTGGTGACGAGGTAATGAAAAGCGCCGGGCAGCTTCGCCTTCACCATCGCCTTCGTCAGCCTGAAGGCGTCCTTGTGGCCTTCGAGCAGCTCGGGGTCGTGGCGGCAGCGGTGAATGACCTGCATGTTGTCGACGCTGATGATCGGAAGAAAGTGATTCTTGCCGTACATGTAGCTGAAGCTCTCGAAGTCGCTCACCACCACATCGGGGGCGAAGTCGTTCACCAGCTCGAAGTACTTCTTGATGTTCCTCGGCCAGCCGGTGATCGACCCCTTCAGGTTCTGAAGCACGGTCTGCAGCTTCTTCACCGAGTTGTCTTCGTAGTGAATCGTCAGGCCCCAGATGCCGTGCACGTTCTCGAATCGCTGCGCCAGGTACTGCTGGGCACGACCGGAGACCACGATGTGAACCTCGTGTTCCTTCACCAGCTCTTCGATGATCACCCGGGAACGGGTGGCGTGACCCATGCCTTCGCCGACGACGCCGTAGAGAATCTTCATGCGGCGCCGATGCTATCACCGACTGACGCAGCGCCTTGGGTTGTGAAGCGGGCCCCGGCGCGGCTACGGTGCGCCGCTTTCGTGAGCCTTCGCCATGAGCCCCGCACCTCTTAAACTCGGCCGCGCCGCTGCCCTCGGACTGGGGAGCGGTTTTTTTCTCGGCGCCGGCCTTCTCGGGTTCCGCGCGTTCGAGGCTTTCCGCTTCCAGTGTCCGCGCCTGCCGGACGCGGAGTGCGGTTTGGAGGAAGCGGCGGCCCGGGACATCGGCCGTGCGCAGGGGCTGGTGGCGTTGGCGCTGGGCCTTCTGGCGGCGGCCCTCTTCATGCTGCTTCGCGCGCGGCCTCCGTCCTCTTCTCGTTCCCCTGGGTGAACCCCGATGCCGACCCTCGACCCCCACGCCCTGCCCGAGCAGCTGAACCTGGCTCAATATTTTCTCTACGATCAGCTCGACGCCCGCGGCGCATCTCCCGCGCTTTACTTCCGCGACCAGATACTGACCTACGCCCAGCTCGCGGAGCAGACCGATCGGGCCAGCGCGGTCTATCGTTCCCTCGGGCTCGAGCAGGAGCAGCGGGTGCTGCTGATGCTCCCCGACGTGCCCGAGTTCGCTTCCGCCTGGTTGGCAACCCAGAAGGTGGGAGCGGTGGTGGCGGCCGTGAGTCCCGAGCAGAAGCCGGAAGAGCTCGCCTACTACCTCGACTACACCCGGGCGAAGATTCTGGTCGTCGACGCAGCCACCGTGCCCGCCCTCGACGCGGTCCGAGCGCGCTGCCGCCATCTCAGGCAGGTGCTGGTGGTGGGCGAAGGAGAGACCTCTTACCCCTCCTATCGACAGGCGCTGGCTGCGGCGACTCCGGACCGAAGCTTCGCTCCCACCCACCGCGATGACCCGGCGGTGTGGCTGTTCACCTCGGGCTCGACCGGCCTGCCCAAGGCAGCGGTGCACAAGGCCCACGACTTCGTCTTCAACGCGCTCACCTACGCGCTGCCGGTGGTGGGCTACGGCGAGAAGGACATCGGGCTGTCGATTCCCAAGCTCGCCTTCGGCTACGCACTCGGCACCAACCTGCTCTTTCCGCTGCGGGCGGGCGCCGCGGCGGTGTTGTTCCCGGAGAAGAGCACGCCGGAGCGACTGTTCGAGTTGATCGCCCGCCACCGCCCCACCTTGCTCACCGCAGTGCCCACGGCGATCAACGCGATGGTCAATGCACCCGGCTTGGAGCAGGTCGACTTCTCCTCGCTGCGGCTGTGCATCAGCGCGGGCGAAGCGCTCCCCGCCGAGCTCTACGAGAAATTCAAGAAGCGCACCGGGGTCGAGATTCTTGACGGCATTGGTTCAGCGGAGATGTTCCACATCTTCATCACCAACCACCCGGGTGACGTGAAGCTGGGTTCGCTGGGCAAGGTGGTCGAAGGCTACCGGGCGAAGATCTGTGACGACGAGGGGGGCGAGCTCCCCCCCGGTGAAGTGGGAACGCTGTGGGTGAGCGGCGACTCGATGGCGCTCGAGTACTGGCAACAACACGAGAAGAGCAAGGCCACCTTCCGGGGAGACTGGTGCGTCTCCGCTGACAAGTTCAGCCAGGACCCGGAAGGTTATTTCTGGTTCCAGGGACGCGGCGATGACCTGCTCAAGATTGCCGGCAAGTGGCTCTCTCCGCTCGAAGTGGAGAATGCGCTTCTTTCCCACCCGGCGGTGCGAGAGGCCGCGGTGGTGGGCTTCAAGGCCGCCGACGGGCTCGAGAAGCCGAAGGCCTTCGTGGTTCTCCAGGACGGACGGACAGGAGACGAAGCGCTCTCCGAAGAGCTGAAGGGCCACGTCCGCGGGTTGCTCCCTCCGTTCAAGGCCCCGCGGGTGGTTCACTTCGTCGAGTCGTTGCCGAAGAGCGACCGGGGCAAGGTGCTCAAGTCGCAGCTCAAGGCCTGAACCCTTGCGCTTCGTTCCCGCTTGCCGCAGAAAGTTCGCGGCAAGAACCTCTTGTCGCAGCTGAAGGTCTGACCGCCCGCGATTCGTCCCCTCTTGCCGCCGAAACTGATCCGATGACCGCTGCTCTTCCTCTGCAGGCCGCGACACTCCCCTACACCGCGTTGCTCGACCTCGCCGAGCGAGGGGCAGTGGCGCTGGTCCCGGTGGGCTCGACCGAAGCCCACGGGCCCCACCTGCCCTTAGGGGTGGACACGATCATCGCTGGCGAGGTCTGTCGAAGGGTGTGGCACCTGCTCGAGGCGCAAGGAATCGACTGCGTCATCTTCCCGCCGCTCAGCTACGGGGTGACCGATTTCGCAGGAGGCTTTTCCGGCACCATCAGCGTCGCTGCCGAAGCCACCCTGGCCTATCTGCAGGGCGTGCTCACCGATATCGCCCGCCATCGCTTCACCCGCATCGGGGTGATCAATCACCACCTCGAGCCCGCCCACTTCGCGGTGGTGCACGAGGCAGCCAAGGGCGCCGCGGCGGCGAGTGGAAGCCGGGTGGTGGTGCCCGACCATCGCAAGAAGCCGATCGGCCCCAGGCTGGGCGAGGAGTTCATCCACGGCGGTAGCCACGCCGGGCTCTACGAGACCTCGCTGATGCTCGCTGCCGCGCCGACCCTGGTGAGGGAGGACATTCGACAGCGTCTGCCCGAGCTGGCGATCGACCTCCCCGCGCGAATCAAGGCCGGGGCCCGGTCGTTCGAGGAGCTGGGAGGCACCCAAGCTTACCTCGGCGCACCGGCTCAGGCCTCTGCTGCCGAGGGCGAGCGGCTGTTCGGCATTCTCGCCGAGGTGAGCGCAGCGGCAGTGCTCGCGGGGGGATGACGGGTTTAACTCGATGCCAGGTCGAGGTTGGTTCCGTTCTGCTCGACGAAGGCTGTGAACCCTGGTCGCGGGCGGGGGGTGCAGAGGGCGTCTCTCGACTCTGCGCCTTCGGCGCGACGCTCGAGATGAACGGGAACTCCGAACGGGAACTCCGAACGGGAACTCTGAACGGAAGTTGCCGTTACGCCACTCGGGACGAACGAACCGTTCACCCCGAGCTTGTCGAGGGGGCCCCTTGAACCTCGACCGGCCGTTAACTCCCCTTGGCGAAGGCGGTGTGCTATCCGCGCCAGATGCCGGTGGAGCCGCCCATCCCCGAGGACGTCTCTCTCGCCTACCAGCGGGTGGTCTCGGTGCTGTTTGCGCTCTCCAAGCGGGTCGCCTCGGGGAGCGGCTTGCCCACACTGCTGCAGCAGGTGGCGCGCGCCGGTGCCGAGCTGCTCGCGGGCGACAGCTGCAGCATCATGCTCCTCGACGACAGCAAGAAGTACCTGCTCTCGAAGGCCACCTACGGGCTCAACCGCGACGAAGAGAAGGCCACCTTCCGCATCGGCGAGGGCGTCGCCGGCTGGGTGGCGGAGCATGCCACCCCCGCCTGCGTGGAGAACGTGAGCGCCGATCGCCGCTTCAGCCGCCTCCCCGGAACCTCGAGCGCGATCGCTTCGCTGGTGTGCGTGCCTCTGATGATTGCCGAAGAAGTGATCGGCACCATGACCGTCTCTGCCTCGCGCACCAGCGCCTTCCGGAAGGACCACGAAGAGTTGCTGATGTACCTCGGCAGCTCGGTGGTGCGAGACATCGAGAGCAACCGGCTCTACCAGCTGGCGATCACCGACCCGCTCACCCGGGCCTTCAACCGGCAGTACCTCTACCAGCGGCTGCCGAACGAGATCGAACGCTCCCGGCGCTATGGCGACCCGCTCTCGGTGATCGCCTTCGACGTCGACCACTTCAAGAAGCTCAACGACAGCCACGGCCACGA
>JAYUUC010000571.1:0-3492 GCA_043755105.1 Myxococcales bacterium | reverse complement strand
TGCACCATTCGCAACCCGTGGTTGGCGAAGGGCAGGTGGAGCGAGCGGGAGAGTTCGCGGGCCCGCTGCAGCGCGGTGATCCGGTAGGAATCGGTGCTCAGCACCGCCGAGGCGATCGCGCGCGCGTCGGTCTGGCCCCGCGCAGCGCGGGCGAGCTCGACGGCATCGGTCCAGAGTTGCTTCAGCATCACCCTAGGGGTGGATATGGCAGCGGGAAGGGTCGAAGCCCATCGGACCGGAGACGCCCTCTTCGTAGCCGAGGTTGTCCCAGCTGCGCTCGTCGACATACGGAGTGTTCGTCAAGTAGTAGCGCTGTCCAGTGCGGTCGTTGTAGCTGCGCGAGAACTCCAGCCGTTCCGCGGCCGAGTGGTAAATCACCTGCCCGAAGCCGATCGCCGCTTCCGCCATCGTCAGTTTCTGCTGTGGAAAGTCGTTGCAGAGCCGCTGCTCTCCATTGACGTAGAGGATCAACCGGTCGCGTCGCACGTAGGCGTCATAATGGGTTCGCGGAGAAACCATCAGCTGGTCGTCGAGAATCGGCGCGAGCAGGTTTCCGTTACCGTCCTGGGTCCGGAACCAGCCCGGCTTCTCGCTGCCGTCCCCCTGGTACTGGTCAGGGCTGACGTTGACCACGTTGTCCCGCACCGGCCGGTTGGCGAGGTTCACCATCACCCGGATGTCCGATTCCGAGCGCCGATCGGTCGGCCCGAGAGGAAACGGCGACCCATCGCGAGGAAAGAACTGAAGGCAGTTCCAGCCTTCGACGGAAAGGTCCTTGGCGTCGTCTTGATAGAAGAACGGGGTGTTCACCATTCGCCCCATCAGCCGGCCGTTGGCGTCAATCGTCTGCCCGGGTGCTTCGGCCCCGCAGAGGGAAATCAACCAGTAGCGACGCGCGGTCGCGTTGGAGTCGACGTCGAAGCCGATGTGCAGGTAGCGGGTGTCGGAGAGCTGCGCCGCCCGCCGGGGATAAGCGGCCATGGTGGCGAAGACGTCTTGGGCCCAGTCCACCAGGGTCATGTGCAGCTGGCCGCGGTCGATGAAGAACTGGGCCTGTTCGGCATTGTAGGAAACGAACGACCACTTCGCGTTCTCGGACAGGGTGCCCGGCGCATGGGCCCGGGAGCCGTCATCCACCGGCCCGACCCGGGTGGGGATTTCACTGCCGCCAAAGTCGTCGAACCAGGTGGCCAGACGCGGGGCCGAGCGATCCAGCGGGGTAATGTTGAGGGTGGTTCGCGCCAACACGCGAGGAGCGACCGCCGCGGCCGGAGCAGCGAGCGTGGCACCCGGCCGGTGCCCGTTGACAATCAAGCTGCCGAAGCGGGCGCGAATCTCATCCGCGGTGAAAGTAGAAAAGGTGATCTGGTCCGACGTCGGCACCTCGTCGATGGTGACGTTCACGTCGCTGTGAATGCTGCCGAGCGCACCCGGGAACGGGCAGGCGGTGTCGATCGCCTCCACCACCACCTGAGAGGGCCCCTGAAGGTCAGAGATCTGCACCCGGCGCAACAGCTCGAGCGCGGCGGTCGCCTTGTCGTTGTGCTGCGCGAAGCCGGCACAATAGATGTCGGTGCCTGCGACATTCTCCCGGCCGTGGCCATCATCCGACACCCGCGCACCTGCCGGCAGCCGGAAGGCCCGGTAGTCGCGGGCCCCTTCGACGACGGGGAGAATTAGCACCGCGCTGTCGCGGTCAACCGAGGCCTGCACCGGTTCGAGCAGCGGGGCGCTCGGCCAGGGCAACGGTTCTCCCGTGGCAGTGGTCGGCTCGGTAGGGTGAGGTGCGACCTGGGCCGGGGCTGCGTGTGGGACTTGAGGGTCTTTCTCGGCGATCGGATCCCGGGCGATACTCGAGACCTCGGCGGTGCACGCGGAAGCGAACAGCGTGCCTGCGAGACAGAAGCTCAGGAGTGGGCGGGTAGACTTCGGCAATCGAGTCGGACTATGGACCGCGCAGGCAGCCATTGAAAGCCATCGGCAGCGCTATTTTCCTGTTGCTGCTCGTCGGATGCGGCGGAGGCAAGGCTGCGCCATGTGGGTTCGACCCTGCCCTGGATGCGACGACTTGCTCCGCGGCAGCGGCGATGCGGTTGCCCGAGGCGCTGCCCCCGGCGCGGGGCAACGCGTACGCCGACGACCTGAGGGTGGCGCAGCTGGGCTTCGAGCTGTTCTTCGACGCGCGCTTCTCTCGCTCGCAGGAACTGCGCTGCGCCAGCTGTCACCAACCCGAGCGCGTCTTCGATGATGGCCGGCCCACCGCCCACGCGATCGCCGATCTGAGCCGCAACACGCCCAGCCTTCTCAATGCGGTCCGGCTGAACTGGCAGCTGTGGGATGGGCGCGCCGACACGGTCTGGTCCCAGCCCTTGTTCGCACTGGAGAATCCCGCGGAGATGAACTTCACCCGACTCGAGCTCGCCCACCGGGTGCGCGAGACCTACCGCAGCCGCTACGAGGCGGTGTTCGGCGCGCTGCCTGCGCTCGAGAACCTCGAACGCTTTCCCCTTCAGGGGAAGCCCGGCGAGCCCGCGTTCGAGGCGATGACCCCGGCCGATCAAACGGCGATCAACCGGGTGGCCGCCAATGTCGGCAAGGCCTTCGAGGCCTACTTGCGAAAGCTCGCTTCCGGGCCGTCGCGCTTCGACCGATACCTCGACGGAGACCGCGCCGCGCTCACCGAACCCGAGCGGGCAGGAGTGGCGGTGTACTTGAAAGCGGGATGCCAGAGCTGTCATGGAGGCGCCCAGTTCTCGGACGATGACTTCCACAATCTGGGGATCGCCGGAGCCGCAGGCGTCGATGACCCGGGCCGAAGTGCAGGGTTGCGCGTGCTCGCGGCGAACCCTTTCAATGCGCGGGGCGAATTCTTCGACGGGCCGCCCGAACCCGCTCCCGAGCGGAGCGGCCGGGACCTGGGCGCCTTCCACACGCCGTCGCTGCGCAACGTCGCTCGCTCGGCGCCGTACGGTCACAACGGGCGCTTCGCCACTCTGTCAGAGGTCGTCGACTTCCACCTCGCCGGAGGAGGCGTCGGCCAGTCCGGCTTCGCAGGCGACATCGACCCGGTGCTCAAGCCTCAGTCGCTGACCCCTGAGGAACGAGAAGCGCTGGTTCAATTTCTCGGCGCGCTCGATGGAACGCCGCCGCCCTCGCCCTGGAATACCTGGCCGGACCGCTGAGCGGTCGACGCTTCAGGGAAGGGGAGCGGGCGGAACGCGGGCGAGCCGGGCGATCCACGCGGCACCTGCTGCCCGGGTCACCGTGCCCTCGGCGGGGCAGGGGTGGAACGTTGAACACTCCCACTCGGGGTCGACGCCCGGGGCGAGCAGGCGGAGTGCGTCGAGCAATTGTGTCCGGGTGATCGCCTGGTCAGGACAGAAAGTGCTCGCGGTACAGCCGGGCAAGATCTTCTTCGCAGCCAGCGCTGCGATCGCTCCACGGGCGGGCGCCGTGTCGGCCACGTCGATGAACGAGAGGGGCCCATTCTCG
>JAYUUC010000570.1:0-3502 GCA_043755105.1 Myxococcales bacterium | reverse complement strand
CGCCGCCTCCGAGCAGCAGGCCGATCTCCCCGATCGCCACCACCTTGCCGCCGCGGAAGTACCCTGGGAGCGCGGAGAGGACCTCGGCCAGCCCTCGGCGGGGCAGCGCGCGGGGGTGGATGCCGAGCGCCGCGTAGCCGCGAATCCCCGCCCGCTCCAGCCGGGGAAGCTGCTTCTCGACGATGTCGTCGAAGTGCTCCAGCAGGGTCTGCGCGTTGGAGTGAAGCGGGGAGTGGTCGGCCGCCACCAGCGCTGCGGTCACCCCGAAGAACCTCATCGACTCGAGGTCCTGATCGGTCACCCCCTGCGGATGCAGGTGCGCCTCGAAGAGTGGATCAGGTTCGACGGCCATGCCTCGCCATCTGGGGAGTGTAAGTCGGGCCCTGACGGGACGGGAAAGATAAGCAGCGCCTCGATGCCCGTCTTCACTCCCTCCCCGAGCTCCCACTGGGGTCCCAGGCGGTTTGGAGTGCCAACACCCCCCGACACCGCTCGCTTGCCGTTGTTGCATTCCCGAAGTAACAGAAATGCGACTGATGCCGACATCGGGTCACCTGGAGCCGTGGAGCTTCTCGAGCAGCAGCAGCTCTCAGAAGTGCGTCAGGCGGCTCTGGCTGCGGGGCTTGGCGATGCTCGAGCAGACGAGGTGTTGGTGCTCGACGGCTTGAACCTCGAGGAGATTGGCAGAACTGACGACGTGCATCGCTCGACGGTAAGCCGGTGGCTGGCGCCTGCCCGGCAAGCGCTGTTCACGGAGACCCGCGGCCTGCTCGCAGCGCGACTTCGATTGAGCCATCGCGAGCTCGAGAGTCTGATGCGATTGTTCTCTCCCAATGTCGACATCAGTATCGGGAGATTTTTCTAGATCGCGGGGTGTTTCGAGAGAGGCATTGCCCGTCCTGGCACCTGAGGACGCGCCAGCGGGCGAGGCGTGAGCTGACGATTCCTCGGCGCGCCACCAACAAGCAGGGAGAAGGTGGCAGGTTCCGCCATTCAGATGCCCTGAGTGCAGGAGGGATTCCCGCCGGGCCGATTTCCCTTTGGCGCTGCTCGAGCTGGCCAGGGCTGGAGGCCCGCGTTCGAGAACTCGGGGTCGGGTTTCAAGGATTGCTCGGCCTCAGCGGGCTCGGTTCAGGGCCGATCGTCTTCGACGGAGCGCACCACCGCATCCTCAGCGCTTGAGCGGCTCGGCGCTCGCTGGCTTCTGGGCAATTTGTTCCAGCTTCTCCACCGGGTAGCCCCGCGCCTTCAGCCGCTCGACGATGCCTGCGTACACCGCCGGGTCCATCTGCGGGGTGCGGCTGAGGATCCAGCCGTAGTCCCGATCAGGGTGGCCGACCACCGCGTACTCGTATTCTGAACCCAGCTCGACCACCCAGTACGCGCCGTAGAAGGGCCAGAAGAACTGCACCTTGAGCTTGCCCGGTTCCGCCTTCCCGTCTGGTAGCCAGGCCTTCCCTTCGGCGTCCTTCACCGGCCCGTCGAGCGTCTCCTTGTGACAGCGATTGAGCACCCGGACGTCGCCGTCGGGACGCAGCGAGTAGGTGGCAGTGGTGCCGACGCAGCCGCGCTCGAAGGACGTCGGCAAGCGGGCAATCTCGTACCAGGTCCCGAGGTAGCGCTGAAGGTCGAGGCTTCGCACTGCCTCGTTGGGAAGAGGCGCAGCGGCGGTGGCAGTGGCCAGCAGCAGGGCGGTGAACATGGGCGCTCCGGGTGAGAAGGAGAGTGTGGGTTAACACCAACGTTGCGATGAGGCTGGGGGATTGACGGGTGCCCCTCGACTCCGCCTTGCGGCTACGCTCGGGGTGAACGGTTGGGTAACGGTGGGTTTGAGGCTTTTCATCCTTTCGAGTCAGCCGCGGGCCACGCTTTCAGTCCTCGCCCATCGCGGCACCTTCGTTGCGCGGATCGGAGCCTGCGGTGCGCAGCCCGCTCACCGGGTCGACCAGAACCGCCTCGGCGTCACCCCAACCGTCGCTGTGATCGATCTTGTGCCCCTTCGCCTCGAGCGCTCGCTCGGTGAGCGGGTCGAGCGCCTGGCGGTCCAGCAGGATGGCGTCGGGCAGGTACTGGTGATGAATGCGCCCCGCACCCACCGCGCGGACGATGTCCATGTGCCCGTCGATGACATGCGAGATGACCTGAATCACCGTGGTGGGAATGGTCGAGCCGCCGGGGGAACCGACGGCCAGCAGCACCTTGCTCGGGTCGTCGCGCTGGAACACCAGCGTCGGCGACATCGAGGACAGCGGGACCTTTCCCGGGGCGACCGCATTCGCTTCCCCGGTCACCAGGCCGTAGGCATTGGGCGCCAGCGGGAGCGCCGCGAAATCATCCATCTCGTCGTTGAGCAGCACCCCGGTGCCCTTCGCCACCAGGCAGGAGCCGAACATGTAATTGACGGTGGTGGTGAGCGCGACCGCGTTGCCCTCCTTGTCGATCACCGAGATGTGGGTGGTGTTCTTCTTTCCTGGTTTCGCGCCGCCGTCCGGAGCCACCGTCTGTCCCGCGGGCAGCAGCGACTGCGAGGGCGTCGCCTGTGAGGAATCGATGCTCGCCGCCAGCTCGGTGATGTAGTCGCGCGAGGTCAGCTTCGCGGTCGGAACCTCGGTGAACGCGGGGTCTCCCAGGTAGCGCGCACGGTCGACGTAGGCCCGTCGCACCGCTTCCACATAGCGGTGGAGTACTTCGGGTTGATGCGAAGAAATTCCCTGAGGCCCGTTGAGCTCGAGCGCCCCCAGTACCTGGAGCACCGCGATGCCTCCGGCCGACGGGGGCGGCATCGTCAACACCCGGTAGCCGCGGTAGGCGCCTTCGAGCGGTTGCCGCCAGCGCACCTGGTAGGCCGCCAGGTCTGCCTCGGTGAGCACGCCCCCGGCCGCCTTCACCGTGCCTGCGATCGCCGCCGCGACCTTGCCCAAATAGAAGGCCTTCGCTCCCAGGCGCGCCAACCCGGTGAGCGTCTGGGCGAGCTCGGGCTGAACGATTTTCGTTCCCAGTGCGGGCACCTCGACCCCGCCGCTCTTGCGCGGGCGCAGGAACAGCCGGGTCGCTTCCGGGTCTTTCTCCAGACAGGCGAGCCGCGGGGTTGCCATCGCTTGGTACTTCGGGGTCACCCAGAAGCCCTGCTGGGCGAGGCGAATCGCCGGCGCCAGCACCTGGGCGGGCCGGAGCTTGCCTTTCCGCGCGAGCAGCTCGAGATAGCCCTTCACCGCCCCGGGCACCGCCACCGAAAGCGCGCCATCGGTGGACCGGCCGGGAACTACCTTGCCTCCCTCGACGAACATCTCCCGGGAGGCCCCCTTGGGTGCCACCTCGCGGAAATCCAGCACCTCGGTGGCGCCCAGCGTGGCGTCGTGCACCAGGGCAAAGCCGCCCCCGCCCAGTCCGGAGTGATAGGGGCCGACCACCGCAAGCACGAACGCCGCCGCCACCGCCGCATCGACCGCGTTTCCGCCGTGGGCCAGCATCTCCAGCCCTGCCTCGGTCGCCTTGGGGTGGG
>JAYUUC010000569.1:0-3511 GCA_043755105.1 Myxococcales bacterium | reverse complement strand
CACCTGCGGTGTCGAGGCCTGTGGCGGCACCGCGGGCTCCCTCGAGCCAGCAAGTTCCGGTGAGCGCTCCGATGGCGAAGAAGCCGGTGGCGCCCCCTCCCCCTCCGCGGACCCGGGCGCCCGAGCCAAACCTGCTCGACACCCTCGACCCGCTGGATGAAGCCGACCCCGCCGAGCGAACGATGCTGGTCACCTTGCCCAAGTCCGAGCCCGACGACGAATGGACGTCGCTGGTCGACGATCTCGACAAGTAGGGGTCCGCGGGTCGGAATAGTCGCAGGGCCGCCCACCTCGACTGATATATCCACACCCCTGAGCAAGCTTTCAGGGAGTCGCGCATGCACGTCCGGGCAGTTGCCGTGGTCGTCTTCTCGTGGGTCCTGCTGGCAGGATGCAAAGACAACACAACCTTCCGAGCCCCCGTCGATGCAGGGCTGCTCTGCCGAGACAACGAGAAGTTGATCGACGGGGAGTGCAAGTTCATCTGCGATCGCGACTCGGACTGCGCGGTTGGACAGCGCTGCAATCTGCTCAGCGGGAAGTGCGAAGCGCGGGTGTCCAGCGCCCCTCCGCCGCCGGCGTTTCCCTGCACCCACGGTGCCCATCCCTGCAGCGAGGACGGAAAGGGGCTGGAGCAGTGCGGCACCGAAGGCGAATGGCAAACGGAGCTCCACTGCCCCGAAGGCGGTTTCTGTCTCAACGAAAAATGTCTAGCCTGTCAGCCGAGCTCGACGGTCTGTCATCCGGGTTCGACCGCGCAGCTCGATGTCTGTGCTGCCGATGGCAGCGCCCTCAACGTGATTCCCTGCGCGGGAGCGTCGACCTGCGTCGACAGCGAGTGCCGGGAATGTAGCCCTCACGCCACCCGCTGCAGTCCCGATGGAACCTCGCTGCAGGCCTGCGAGCATGGCGCGGACCCCGCGCAGTCCTGGAAGTGGGTGGGAAGCGGCGACGCTCTCGACGGTCGCTGCATCACCGAGATGTGCGAACAGCCCTCGGGTGCCGGGGCCCGCTGCAAGCCGCCCTCCTGCTTCCCGGGAACCACTCAATGCAAGAGCGACCAGGTGCAGCAAGTGTGCGACGAGCACGGCGGCTTCACCGACGTGACCTGTTCGACGCTGCCCGGATACTCGGCGGACGCGGTGTGCCAGAACGGCGCTTGCATCGACGAGTGCGCTGAAGCGGCCAAGGCCCAGAGCTACTTCGGGTGCGAGTACTGGAGCGCGGTGCAGGACAACGGCATCGACAAGTTCTTCAAGAGTCTGGGCAGCTCGACGACTCCTCAACAGGGCACCGTGGATTCCGACTTCGCCTTCGTGGTCACCAACCGTTCGGTGAATGCGGCCACCATCGACGTCTACCGCTGGTTCAACGGGGCCGAGCAGAAGGTGAAGTCGGTGGCGGTGCCCGGGCGCAATGATCCGAGCAGCCACGGCCTGGCGGTGATCAAGGTCCCCTGGCAGTCGATTGCTGCCACCAGCTTGAGCCCGATCACCAACCCGAACCGGTCGATCACCGGACAGCTGCGCTACGGCTACCGCCTGCTGTCGACCCGGCCGATCAGCGCCTACCAGTTCAATCCCCTCGACGCCGCCCGGGTGACCTCGCAGGGCTGCACCGGCACCGCAGGAACCGTTGACCTCAGCTGCGGCGAGAAAGGCGGCAACTGCAATTTCTTCGATCAGACCGACTGTGGCACCTGTCAGGCGATCGCTTCCGGACAGAAGTTCTGTCACTACTTCACCTACTCCAACGACGCCTCGCTGCTGCTGCCCACCCACATCCTCGGCACCAGCTACGTGGCAGTCACCCAGGAGCACTCCAACACCTTCGATTTCCTCGGGAGCCCCGCGGACCAGATGTCGGGCCACCTCACCATCGTGGCCCCCTCGGACAGCACCACGGTGACGATCAAATCGAGCGCGATCACCAACCCCAGTCCGGCCGGGTACTCGCCTGTGGTTCCCGCGATGAACAAGGGCGAGGTGAGGACCTTCCTCTTGAATCGATATGACGTGCTGCAGCTCGCTTCCGGCTACGGCGGGGCGCAGCTGGAGTGCAGCGCCAATGGCCTCGGGCAGGTCTGCCGGATGGACAACGACCTGACCGGGACGGTGGTGAGCGCGGACCACCCGATCGCGGTCTTCGGAGGCGCTGCGTGCGGATTGAAGCCCTACAACAAGGGCTACTGCGACCATCTCGAGGAGCAGGTGTTCCCGTTCGCCACCTGGGGAAAGCAGTTCGTGGCACAGCAGAGCCATGCGGTGCGGGTAACTTCCGGAGGCTTCGCGACTGCAGCGAATGCCGCGCCTGACTACTGGAAAGTGGTTGCCGGCTGCCCTCCGTCGCAGTGCCCGAACGGGACGCTGGTGACTCTGAGCACGCCACCGGGGGCGGGCGACGTGTTGCCGCCCAACCGCTGCCTCAACGGCACCTCGCTGGCGGCGAACACCTGCCGGCTGGCCGGGGGGACCGCGATGGAGTTCCACAGCAAGTCGAACTTCACCCTCACCGGAGATCAGCCGATCGCCGTGGCTCAGTTCTTCGCGGGCCAGAGCGCCACCACCGGGTTCGACCTGGCGACCACCGGCGACCCGTCGTTCGTGCTGCTACCCCCGGTAGAGCAGTGGCGATCGACTTACACCGTGCTCGCGGCGCCTGGCATCAAAGACAACTACCTTGGCCTGGTGATCGACGACTCCAAGGTGGCCTCGGTCGAAGTGGACGGTGCGGCCATCTCCGGCTTCAGCGCCATCGCCGGGACATCGTTCGGGGTGAAGAACCACCCGGTCTCGGTTGGGACCCACACCGTCAACGTGGTGCCGAAGCCGGGGCAGAGCCCGCTGCCCGGAGCAGGAATCATCATCTACGGCTTCGATTCCTACGTCTCTTACGGTTACACCGGCGGACTGGACCTCGGCACTCTGGTGACCGGCATCAATCCAGGCGGGTGAAAACCGCGGCGCTCACGGCCGCGTCACCAGGATCGCCCGGTTGGGTTCGGAGTGACCGGAGCCAATTCCCTCGATGAAGGTGAGGTACACCGAGAGCTGAGAGTCCGCCGCGAGCGCGCTGATGATCGGCAGCGGCAAGGCAGCGCTCCCCATCGGATTGAGCGACAAGGTGGTTCCCACCTTCTGCGCCGGAGCCACGAACCAGCCCTTGGCGAACGAGCCCGGCGATTGCACCGACCAGTCGAAGCCGACCAGGTAGGGCGAATACCCTTCCTGTTGACCGTTGCCGGCGAGGAAGGAGAGGAAGATCTTCCCGCCCGGAGTGACCGCCAACGAGGGCGAGAACGCGTCCCAGACGGTGCCGAAGGCGCGATCAGGAAGGAGCGCGAACTTCGAGTTCACTGCGCTGTCCTTCACGAACACCGAGAGATCGCTCCCGGTGCCCCAGGCGTGGGTGGTGGGGTTGAAGGTCGCGAGATAAATCACGCTGTACGGAGGCGAGCCCTCGACCGAGGTGTACGCGGCCAGTGCCTTCTTGTTGGTGGGGTCCACCGTGA
>JAYUUC010000568.1:0-3518 GCA_043755105.1 Myxococcales bacterium | reverse complement strand
CCTCGATGCGGGCGTTCTTCTCGGCCGGGGCCGACTTCTCGACCGCGGTCACCGCGCGCTCGAGTGACGACGTCGTCAGCCAGCGCACCATCGAGACGACGAGCAGCAGCGCGACGAGGGCGAGCGCGATCGGCGCCGCCCGCCGCACCAGCTTCAGCGAGCTGGCACCGTCCATCGCGCTCATCTCGTGCACGGCGCGCTTCATCAGCACCTCGCCGCCATGCATCGCCTTTGCGGTCAGCTCGACGGCCTTCGCGGTCAGCTCGGCGCCGGCGCCATCGGGCATCTTCGACAGGCCCAGGTTCCCATAGGGTGGAACGTCGTCGACCCCGACCGGCGCCGCCGTCCCCGACACCACCGGAGAGACGCGGTACGGCGCGTGCGGAACCCTAAAGACGCGAATCTTCCCCGGGATGCCCTTGAGGTCGAACAGCCCCACCTCTTCCGAGGGGACCTCGGCCTTGTTCATCGCCAGGTAGACGGACTCGGTGAGGTAAACGTCGCCCGCATCGGCGAGGCCCTCGACACGCGCCGCGATGTTCACCGGTTCTCCGAAGACGTCGTGGTTCTCCAGCCGCACTTCGCCGCAGTTGATCGCCACCCGCACGTCGATGCGGTCGTCCTGGGCAAGGGTCCGGTTGTGCGCCCACAGCTTGTCCTGCAGCGCGACGCCGGCGAGCACCGCCTGGGTCGGAGACTCGAACGTGACGAGGAACGCGTCGCCGATCTCCTTGATGATTTTTCCGTGGAAGGCGCGAAACACCGGCGCGAGCAGGTCGTGGTGGGTGCGCAGCAGCGTCTGGTTCTGCTCGAGCGTCTGGCGGCTGGTGCGCTCGGTGAAGCCCTTGATGTCGGTGAAGACGATGGCGAGGTTGGCGGTCTTCATGGGTCAGCGCTCGAAGTCGATGCCTGCGCCCGCGCCGGCGTAGATGCCGCGAACGAGGGTCCCGTCGGGTTGTGGGAAGAACACCGTGCCACCCGCGCCCATCACGTAGAAGGAAGAAAGGAGCCGCAGCCGCAGCTCGCTGGTCGTCGCATAGCGCGGCAGCTGCCCCAGGCCGGTGGCGGTGAAGCGCGTGCCGGCGACGAGGCGATGCGCGATGAGCTCGAGCGACAGCAGCGCATCGAGGTCGGCGCGGCCCCAGTTGAAGTACTCGAAGGCGAAGTCGAACGCGACGGCGGCGCCGCTGGCCAGGTGCAGCTCTGCGGCGACGCTGAACCCGTCGGGCAGCTGCTCGGCCGCGCGCGAGGGGCCCGAGAAGCCGGTGCCGGCGAAGCGCGCCAGCTCGTACCCCGCGCCGAGGAAGCCCTGGCGGAAACCACCCTGCTGCTTTCGAAGCTCGAGCCTGCCGCCGATGGAGAAGCCGCCCTCGAGCATCGCGTCGATCGACAGCCCCGCGAGGAGCCCCAGGTCGGGCGTGGGGTCGAGTGCGTCGGCGGTGCGCGCGCCCAGGCCGGCGAGCACCATGATGCGGGTGGTCGTGTTGCGGTAGAGGACGGCGTCGAAGTCGAGCTGGAACAACGTCACCTGCGGCGCGACGTACCCTGCCCGGCCGGCGTCGTGCGCGAGCGAGAAGGCGAGGTGGAAACGGTCCCACGCGCCTTCGGAGCTGGCGAAGAGCCGCCCGACGTCGGCGACGGCTTCTCCCGCGAAGATTCGCGCGCCGAAGAGGTCGCTGGCGAACAGCTCGGCGCGAATCGCCTTGTAGTTGACGCCGAGGGTTGCCGCCGCCGGGTGATAGTCCGGGTTGTCCTGGTTCGAGTAACGGGCGAGGAGGTGGCCCAGGCCCAGCGTCTTCTTGCGAACCGCGCCAGCCTGAATCCAGAAGACGCTCCCGGGCTTGCTGATTCGCAGCGCGCGCAAAATCTGCCCGAAGTCCGACGCCTCGTCCCAGTCAGCCCGGCGCAGGAATCCGCCGATGTCGCCCGCGCGCTGGTTGGGCGCTTCGTCGATCAGCCGCAGCCGAAGCTCGGTGCCCGCCTCGATGGAAAATTCCTCGCCAATGTCGATTCCGAGGATTGGTCGGAGGTCGAAGAACACGTCTTGCTGGCCGCCCGGGGTGCCAGAAGGAAACGAGGTCAGGCTGCCTTCCGCCGCGGCTCGCAGCTTCACCCGGCCGTCGCCCGGGGGCGCCTCGGCTTCGACGGGCGTCGCAGCAGCGGTGGCAGGCTGCATCGTCGGCGCGCCCGCATCGATAGACGGATCCGCCGAGAGCACGAGCGCGAGGGTGAGCAGACAGGCCGGCATCGAGGCCGCGGACCTTAGCCTTTCAAAATCTGACGACTACTTCGGCTGGCTGAGCACCAACCACAGATCGCCGCCCTGCCAATCGCCCGCCTGCTGGTACAGCGAGCCATCGCGGCCGAGCTTGGAGATGGTCTCCCCCTGCGGGACCTTCAGCTTGATGGTCGCCACGCCCTGCTCGAGGGTGACCAGCGACATCTCGGCGCTCTTCCCATTGGGCAGCGCGACCGAAACCGGCTTCTTGTCGAGGGTGATTTTCTGGGTCGAAATCCGCTTGAGCATTCCGTACTTCTTGCCGCTGGCCAGCGCGGTCTGCATCGGCTCGAGCCCGGGGTCGACGGCGCCCGCCTTCAGCTGCGCGTGCACCACCTCGGCCTTCACCGCGACCTTCGCTTCCTGGGCAAACGCGACGGTCGAGACGACCAACGCCAGCGCGGCCAGCCTCACAGCTCTCCCGCCTTTTTCGACGCGTCCGGGGCCGGCTCGAGATCCAGCTCCTCGCGGCGGGTGTCTTCCTTCTTCGCGCTGCCGTCGTCGACCATCCAGATGATCGCGTCGCCCTTCTCGGTCTCCATCACCACCGGCCGCACCTTCGCGTCGGTGTCGACGGACACGGTCTGCACTTCGACGCGCGCGTTGGCGTAGCCCTCGTCGTTCTGACCCGTCAGCTTCACCACGGCGCCCGCCATCAGCGCGAGCGCGAACGCCATCGCGCCGGCGGTGATCAGAGGGGTGCGCTGGTAGGTGAACATCTCCGACATCGACAGCTTCACCCGCTCGAACACCGGCAGCTTCTGCGGCGTCACCCGCGCCATCACCTGGTTGGCGAACTCGCTGAAGTCCTGCTCATCGGCGAGCATCTCGAACGACAGGCGGGTCAGCCCGGAAGCGGCGCGGAAGTCGGCGACCTGGGCGGCGCTCTCCTTGTCGACCGCGATGTGGCGCTCGACCGTCTGCCGTTCTTCGGGCGACAGCTCTCCGTCGACGTAGGGCGACAGCAACGGCTCAAAGGTCTTTCGGGCGGGATTCTTCATGAGTCATTCGCTCCTGCTTCGTTTGGTCACGACGCGAAGCTTCAAGGCCTTATTCAGTCCCGACGCCCGACTTCGACTCGTCCAGCTCGATGTATTCGTTGAGGATTTTCTGAACCTTGAGGCGCGCGTGGAATAATCGCGACATCACCGTGCCCTTGGGGATTCCCAGCGTGCGCGACAAATCCTCGTAGCTCATCCCTTCAATCTCCCGCAGCAGCAGGATCGCCCGGTGCTTCTCG
>JAYUUC010000567.1:0-10220 GCA_043755105.1 Myxococcales bacterium | reverse complement strand
TTACCGAGACCGCGGCTACCTGGGGGCGAAGGTGAAGCTCAACGGCGCCGAACTCGACGTCACCGGAAAGCACGCGGTGGTCCACTTCTCTGTCGCGGAAGGTCCGCGGGCGATCGTCTCCGAGGTCGAGTACCGCGGGGCGCCAAAGGAGACCGAAGGCCTCGCGGTCTTCCTGGTGCGAAGGGGCATTCCGTTCAGCTACGGAAACCTGGAGAAGGCCCGGCAACTGCTGACCCGCAGCCTCGGCCACAGCGGCCACCTCTTTGGCCGGGTCGAGGCAGTGCCCGAGATTTCGGCCGATGGCACCCGGGTGCGGGTGGTCTTCAACGTCGAGACCGGCCCCCAGGTGCGGGTGGGGAAGGTCCTGGTTCAAGGACTGAACCAAACCCACGAGCGGGTGATTCGCTCGGGGATCAAAGTGCACGAAGGAGATGTGCTCAACCCCGATGCGCTCTTCGATACCCAGCGCAACCTCGCCCAGCTCGAGATCTTCCGCACCGTGGCAGTGAGATTGATCGCCCCCGACACCGTCGAGGCGACCAAGGACGTGGTGATCGAGCTCAAGGAGCGGCCCCGTCTCACCGGCGAAATCAGCGGCGGCTATTTCTTCGCCGAAGGTCCCCGGGTCGAGCTGAATCTCACCCACCCCAACGGCTGGGGCTATGGCATCAATCTCTCCGGCCGGCTCAAGGTCAACTATGTCGGCGCCAGTGCCCAGGTGCTCTGGCCCCGCTCGGTCGGCGGTCAGCTGGTGCTGGGCGACCTCCACGGTCTGCAGTTGTTCGGCGCACGCGCCAACCTCGCTGCCCAGAATCGGGGGCTGTTGCCCTACAACATTGGCTGGCGGCTCGACGCCATCGGCGAGCAGCTCCACCGCCCCTACTTCCGGTCCAGCCGCCTCGCGGGGGTTCCCGGACTCGACTGGTCAACGCTGCTCAGTGCCCCGGGCGTCGACTGGGCCAAGCTCAAGATCAGCCTCGGCCTGCAATACGAGCTGGAATTCGACTCGGTTTCCTCGGTGCCGGGAAGGCCGCTCCCCTCGTTGAGCAACGACCGCGACCGTTACCGCTTTCCCCTCGGACAATTCGCCACCCAGAGCGTGCGCTTTGGCCCCACCTTCGACCTCCGCGATGACCCGGTCGACCCTCACAAGGGGCTGCTGCTCGCGCTCCAGGCAGAGCGGACCTGGGACATTTCAGCGTTCGACGTCTTCGGACAGAAGCTGGCAATTCAGACATTGAAGCTGTCGGGCAACTTCACCACCTACCTTCCCTTGGGTCCCAGGGTCGTGCTCGCCACCTCGCTGCGGGCGGGGAAGATCCTCGCGCTCGACCCCAGCTCGGTGACCATTGCTCCGAAGCGTTTCTTCCTCGGAGGTGCCTCGAGCATGCGCGGCTTCCCCGAAGACGGCCTGGTGCCCGCGGACCGCAGGGAGGATCTCGCCCGGGAGATTCAAGAATGTCAGGCGCTCGCCAACCCCGGAGGATGCAGCGATGCGGCGAAGAACCTGATCGCGGGAGGAGAGGCGGTTTCAGAGGGCGGCGAGCTGTTCGATCTGGCGAAGGTCGAGCTGCGCTTCCCTGCGGTCGGGTCGTTCGACATGGGGGTGTTCTTCGAGGCGGGCAACCTGTGGCTGTCGCAGCCGAGGTTCAAGCCCTTCGATCTTCGCTACGTGGCGGGGGCGGGGCTTCGCTACGACACGCCGATCGGACCGCTCTCCCTCGACCTCGGCGTCAACTTGCTGCCGGATCCACTGACCAACGAATCGCGGTTCACCCCCCACTTCAACATCGGACTGTTCTGATGCTCTACCGCTGCGTTCGCTGGGTGATTCGACTCGCGGTGACGCTCTTCTACCGGGTCGAGGTGCACCGAGCCGCTGACGAGGAATCTGGCGCGGTGCTCTTCGTCGGCAATCACCCCAACAGCTTGATCGACCCTGCGCTGGTCCTGGTGAGCACCCGGCGCCAGGTGACCTTTCTCGCCAAGGAGCCGCTGTTCCGGATTCCGGTGATCAAGTCGCTGCTCCGGGCTCTCGGGGCCCTGCCGGTGTTCCGGCGGCAAGATGACCCCGCCCAGATGGGGCGCAACACCGAGACGCTCGACGCGGCGGCCGGAGCGCTGGTGAAGGGTGGGGCGATCACGCTTTTCCCGGAAGGCAGAAGCCATTCCGAGCCACGGCTGTCCGAGCTGAAGACCGGCTGCGCCCGCATCGCCTTTGCGGCCGCGGCGCAAGGGGCGCAGGTGCGAATCATTCCAGTCGGGTTGACCTACGCCGAGAAGCACCGATTTCGCAGTCAGGTTCGGGTGGAGCTCGGTGCGCCCATCGTCCTTTCTGGCAATGAGGCCGGCGAGGTCGAAGCGGTGCGAGCCCTCACCGCGCGCATCGCCGCTGGCCTCAATACCGTGACCCTCAACCTGGCCAGCTGGGAAGAGCTTGGGCTCGTCGAAACAGCCGAGGCGCTCTACGCGCTCCGCGTCGGTGAGGTAGAGCACGATGCAGAGCGACTCCGGCGCTTCGCCCGCGGCCTCGCTCTGCTGCGGGATGAACAGCCTCAGCGGTGGGAGCGGATTCGCGCGCAGCTGAGCGCCTTTCGACGCAGGCTGGGGCTGGTACGGGCCGAGCCAGGGGACCTTTCGCTGCAATACCGTCGGGTCGAGGTCTACCCGTTCATCGCGCGCAACCTCGTCGCGCTGCTGTTCGGATTTCCGCTCTTTGCGCTGGGGACATTGCTGTTCGCGCCGCCTTTCTTGCTCATCCGCTTCGGGGTGGCGGCGCTGCATCCCGAAGAGGACATGGTGGCCACCCTCAAGGTGCTTGCCTCGCTGATCCTCGCGCCGCTGTGGTGGCTGCTGCTCTCCTCTGCGGCATTCCGGCTGTGGGGGACGGGAGCGGGTGTTGCCTCGCTGATGCTCTCTCCGGCGCTGGCGGCCTTCACCCGCTACTTTCTAGAGCGACGTGCCGCCGCCGCGGGGGATGTGATCACCTTTCTGAGGTTGGGCAATCGCTCCCGGCTGAAGGCAAGCTTGCTGGCCGAAGGAGAGGTCCTGGCCACGGAGATCGAAGCGCTGGCAACCGAGCTGGGGCCCCGGGTCGAGACGGTGGGCGCTGAATCAGACCGCGGAAACAACCGCTGAGTGGGCACTTCGGTTTTTGACCCAGCGCACCCCGAGCAGCAGCACCCCTCCACCGATAACGACCGGAATCGCGTTGAGGGCGATCGCCGAGCCGAGCGTGGATTTGTCCGCCACCCAGCCGATCACCGTGGGCGAGGCAGCGTCTCCGAGCAGGTGGATGAGCAGGGTGTTGATGCCCACCGCGAACGCCCGAAACGCCGGGGGGACGGCATTGACGATCGACGCATTGAGCGGACCGGTGTTGACGAAGAGCAGCACCATCGAGAAGAACAGGGCACCGAACATCACCGTGGGAGTGGTCGCCAAGGCCGAGACGACCATCAAGGGCGCCGCGGCGGCGAGCCCGATTCCCGAGACCAGCACCCCGCCGTGGAGCCGCCGCTTCTCCAGCCAGTCGCCGAGAAAGCCCCCGGCCAAGGTTCCGACGAAGCCGGCGATGACGGTGATCGCGCCCAACGCCAGGCCGGCATCCCGGAGGCTGAAGTGTCGCTCCTCGACCAGGAAGGTGGGCATGAAGTTCGAGAGACCGCCGATGGAGAAGGTCATCAAGGTGAGGCCGATGGTGCTTACCCAGAACATTCCGTTGCCGAGCAGCGCCCGCATGCCGATCAAGAAGGGAACCTTCACCGCGGCCGAAGGCTCGTCCATTCCCCCCCGGACGGGCTCGGGGAAGAACAGCGCCGCCAGGGCGAGCAGAATGCCAGGCGCGCCTCCGACGAAGAACGCCATGTTCCAGGAGTGGGCCTCGCCGATTGCTCCACCGACGATGTACCCGGCGCCGGCGCCGAGCGGCATCGCGCAATAGAAGAGCGACAGCATCAGCGTCCGTCGCGCCTTGGGAAAGAGGTCGGAGATCATCGCGGGGGCCACGGTGCCGTAACCGGCCTCGCCGATGCCGGTGATCGCGCGGGCCACCAACAAGGTGCCGAAGGTGGCAGCGAGGCCCGAGCCGGCAGTGGCCAGGCTCCACAGCATCACGCTGCTGGCGATCAACAGCCGGCGCGGAAAGCGGTCCCCGAGGTAACCGGCCAGCGGAGAGGCGCACATGTAGACGACCATGAAGATGGTCGAGAGCAACCCGGCCTGGAAGTTGTCGATGCCAAAGGTGGCCTTCACCTTGGGAAGAACGCCGGCGAGGATCAACCGATCGAGGTAATTGAAGAAGTTGATGAACGTCAGCACCCCAAGGGCGAAGAGCGCCCGCCCTTGACCGCCGCGAAGTTTGCTCACGTGCTCACCTCTTCACGAGTGACCCGTTCGAGAATCAGCCCCCATCGCAGGCCCCGATCGCTGACGATGCACGAAGGTGCGCCGAGCCGCTGCAGCGCCGCCTTGAGGATCAACGCGCCGGCGGGAATCACGTCGGCACGCTTGGGCTGAAGCCCTTTCCACTCGCGCCGTTCGGCCAGCGGAGTGCGACAGAGCTGGTTCGCGAGCCGCTCGACGTCCCTTCGGGACAGCACTCCGCCGTGAACCTGCGAAGCGTCGTAGGGGTCGATGCCGTGGCGGACGGTGAACAGGCTGGTGACCGTGCCCGCAACTCCCACCACCCGGAACTGCGGTCCCGGAGGAGGGAGCGCGGCGAAAGTCTCGGTCAGCAGCGCCTCGATCCGCTGCCGATCTACGGGGCTGATCGGGTCGCTCGTCACCAGTCGCTCGGTGAGGCGAACCGAGCCGACGTCGAAGCTGTGGCGAAACGAGAAGCTCGCGAAGTTGTCTCCGAGACCGCCGTAGATGACCTCGGTCGACCCTCCGCCGATGTCGATCACGATCAGCGGTCCCTGGTCTGGACCGCGCCCGAAGTCGGCACAGGCGGCCGAGAACGAGAGCTGGGCCTCGCGATCGCCGGAGAGAATCTCGACCTCGACCCCCGCGCGCTCGCGTGCGCCGGCGAGGAACGCGGCACCGTTCGAAGCATCGCGGGCGGCGCTGGTGGCGCAGACCTGAAGCGCACTCGCGCCCAGCTTCCGGGCTTCGGCGGAGAAGGCCTCGATCACCTGGAGCGTATCGGCGATCGCTTCGGGCGAGAGCGTCTTCGACTGATCGACGCCGCGTCCGAGTCGGGTGATCTCTGCCCGCTCCTGAACCGCACGCAGCCGCCCTTCCGAAGTCATCTCCGCGACTAGCAGCAGCACCGAGTTGGTTCCCACGTCGATCGCGGCGTAGCGGGCCATGGGCGAGAGAATAGAGGAGGACGGCGAGACGACAAGCAGAGCGCATGCGCTTTTGGGGTGGGGATGAATCCCACGTTTCCCTTCTGCGCCCGTCGCCCCTGGCTTTCTCGGTTTCAGCCTCGGGGAAGCAGCTGACGCAGTGCCGCGGCGAGTTGCTGGTAGTCGGTCTCGGTATTGTAGAGCTGCGCCGACACCCGCAGCCACTGATGGGGAGGGCGAGGGAAGGGGAAGATCGGTACTTCGATCTGGAAGCGGTTGAAGAGCGCATCCTGGAACGGGTTGCGGAACAGGTCCTCGGTAGACCCATTCTCGTCGCCGTCAGGCAGGCGAACGGCAGCGAGAGAGCCGAGCATCGACGGGGGGCAGGGCGGTTCGACCCCGAGCGCCTCACAGAGCCAGCCCCGGGCCTTCACCGCCATCGCGTGGTTGCGATCGAGCAGCTCGGTCCACCCGCCCGGGAGCAGCGACCCGAGAAAGCGAATCGCCTCGGGAACGCAGAGATGCGCCGTGGGGTCGTCCGTGCCCGCCCAATCGAACTCGAGGCGGAAGCGGCTCCGGTCGGTGCGCTGGCTGTTGGCGCCGTGGCTGATGCTCAGCGGGCGAATCAAATTCTGTCGGTCCTTGCGGACGTGAAGGAAGGCCGCTCCCTTGGGTGCGCAGAGCCACTTGTGGAGATTGCCGGTGTAGTAGCTCGCTCCCAACGCTTGAAGCTGCAGCGCCACCATTCCGGGAGCGTGCGCGCCATCGACCAGCGTCTGCACGCCCCGCGCTTCCAGGGCCTTCACCAGCGCCTCCACCGGGAAGAGCATGCCGGTGGGGCTGGTGATGTGGTCGATCAACGCCAGGCGGGTGCGGGCCGTCACCTTCCCCAGCACCGCTTCCACCACCGCCTCCGGAGCGGCGATCGGAAAAGGAACCTTGGCCACCACCACCGAAGCGCCGGCGCGGCCTGCGGCATAGTCGAGCGCATTGCGACAGGCGTTGTAGGCGTGGTCGGTGACCAGCAGCTCGTCGCCGCGCTCGAAGGTCAGCGCCCGGAGCACGGTGTTGACGCCGTGGGTCGCGTTGGGAATCAGGGCGAGGTCGTCGGGGTCGCAGCCGACGAAGGCTCCCAGGCTCACCCGCACCTGGTCGAGCATCGGGGGCAGCTCGCGCGAGAAGAACCGCACGGGCTCGGCTTCGAGCTGGGACCGCAGCTGCTGCTGTAGCGCGAGCACCGGCTTCGGACAGGCGCCGAACGAGCCGTGGTTCAAGAAGACCACCGAAGGGTCGAGGCCCCAGTGGGCAGCGAACGGAGATCGTGAAGGTCCGGCCATTGCTAGTTCCCCCAGTCAGGAGTGAGGAAGCTGCCCTTCTCCATCGGCAGCGGCTGTTGGCTGTTGCCGTCGAAGGTCATCACAAAGAGCTGCGGCGTCCCCCGCCGGGTCGAGGTGAAGACGATCAACCGGCCGTTGGGGGAGAACGACGGCTCTTCGTTGTTGCCCTGGTCCTGGGTGAGGCGGGTCACCTTGGAGGTCTCGACGTTGACGGTGAAGAGGTCGAACGCGTTGCGTTCGTCGCGGGCGGTGAAGGCAATCAAGTCCCCGCGCGGAGACCAGTCCGGCGTCTGATTGTAGTTGCCCTGAAAAGTGAGCCGCTTCGCTTCGCCGCCCTCCGAGCTCATCACATAGACCTGTGGCGAGCCTCCCCGGTTGGAGACGAACGCCAGCCGCTTGCCGTCGGGGGACCACGAGGGGCTGGAGTTGATGAAGTAGGGCGTGTTGGTGATCGCGCGGGGGGAAGAGCCGTCGGCCCCGGAGATGTAGATCTGCGCGCTCTCTCCGTCGGCGAGCGAGTAGGCGATGCGGGAACCGTCGGGCGAGTAGGCGAGACCCGTCGCCATTCGACCGGTCTGGACCAGGGTGTTCGGCGCACCACCGACCCGCTGCGAATAGAGGTCTGGCTTCCCCTTTCGGAAAGAGGTGTACGCCACCGTCGCGCCGTCCGGGTGGAGCGCGGGGAGCACGTTGATGCCACCGCCCGCCACCAGCTGGGCGCCGCGACCGTCCCAGTCGGCGAGGTAGATGTCCTTTCCCTGGGTCGTTTTTCGCGCGTAGGTGATGTGCGACTCGAACGGTCCGGTCTCGTGGGTGAAGAACTTGTAGACCGCATTGGCGAGCCAGTGAGCGAGCTTGCGTCCGTCGCGTGCGCTGTGGCCGAGCTTGAGCTCTTCTTTGCCGGAGGCGACCGTGAACAGCCGCAGCTCGCCGTGCAGCTGGCCCGCTTCGGTCGAGAGCTGCACCTTCAATAGAGATTCCGCGCCGACGTTGGTCCACGCAGGGAAGTTGATGCTCGCGGCGGTGAGCCCTTCCTTGGTTCCGACGAGAAAGCTCTTCCGGTCGAGGATCTGGAACAGTCCCGCTGCGCCGAGGTCGTAGGTGAAGGTCTCGTCGAAGTCGCCCACCTGGGGCCGGGAGCTGGCATCGGCGCTGCTCGGAGCAGGCACCGCGATCGGCATCGGGCGAAAGTTTGCGCCCGAAATTTCGATCACCTTCGCCTGGGCGAACACCATTCCCGGCAGCAGCGTGAGCAGCACAACGAAGTAGGAAAGGGACACTTTCACGGGGGCACCCAGTTCAAGGGTTAAACTGAAGAATCGCACCATCGCTCTTGAGCTCGTTGCGAAGGTGGTCGGGAGGAGGGGAGAACGGCGAGGCCTTCTTCACTGCGCCCATCACCGCGCTGTCGAAGAGGGCGTTGCCCGAGGACTTGGCGAGCCTCACCGAGAGCACCTCGCCGCTGGGGCTGACCTTGATCGCCACCTGGGCGCGCAGGTGCAACCGCTCTTGCTCGGGAATGGTGTTGGAGACGTCGTAGAGCCGCTGCACCTGCGAGCGGATCAACGCGAAGTAGCGCTCGCCCTCGGCCGTGGAGGAGTCGCCGTTGGGGTCACCGTCCGCCTGGCCCTCAAGCTCCTCGACCTTCCCCGCCTTGCCGGTCTTGCTGAAGGCCCCGAACAGCTGCTTGCGGCGGTCTTCACCGTGTGCCTCGCCGGGGCGTTTCGCCTCGCTCTTCTCGCTCGGCTTCAAGCCTGGAATCGGCAGCGCGACGGCCTTTTCGATCGGGGCGGGGGTGGGAGGCGCGTCGGCCCCTTCTACCTTCTGCGGGGGAGGGGGAAGCTCTTCCTTTCGCGGCAGCAGCTTCTGGTCTCGCGGCTTGCCGAGCCGGACCAGCGTGGCGTGGATCGGCTGCGGGTCGAGGTCGACTCGCTTCGAGCCCCACACCGCGCTCACCACCAGCCCCAGGGCGATCAGCGCCCCGTGACCGACCAGCGAGCCGATCAGAAACGAGCCGATCGGGTCCCGCTTCTTCACCAACAGGCTCTGCGCGGCCGTGGGGTGCATGGGTAGGGGCAGAGACCGGTTACGGCTTCGGGGCCTTCTTGTCCTTCGAGCTTCGGCCGGTGCTGATCGGGTCGGTGATCATTCCCACATTGCTGATCCCCGCTCGCTGAGCAGACGCCATCACTTCCACCACGGTTCCGTAGGGAATCTCGCGGTCGGCGTGGAGGTAGATTTCCTTCTCCGCCTGGACCTTGGCGTTGCCTCGCAGCTTCTCTTCCAGCTCGTCGATCGACACCTCGACGTCCCCGATGAACACCCGCTTGCTGGCGTCGATCGAGAGGACCAGCTTCTTCTCCTGCGCTTCGACCGGAGCGGCGCGCGTCTGCGGGAGATTGACCTTCACTCCCTGCTGGATCAGCGGCGCCGTGACCATGAAGATGATCAGCAACACCAGCATCACGTCCACCATCGGAGTGACGTTGATCTCGCTCATCGTGGTGCGGCCCGGTGCACCTTTTCCGCCGCCCATTCCCATGTGTCGCTCAGTGCCTCACTTGAAGAAGTGCCGTTTCACGATGTTGAGGAAATCGGCCGAGAAGTTGGACATCTCGGTGTCGAAGACACGAATGCGAGAGACGAAGGAATTGTACGCCACCACCGCGGGAATCGCGGCGAACAGGCCCGCGGCGGTCGCGAACAGTGCGTTGCCGATCGGCGCCGCCACCGTGGAGAGCGTCGCGTTGCCCTTCTCGGCGATCTCGTTGAAGGCGCTGAGGATGCCCATCACCGTGCCGAACAGCCCGACGAAGGGCGCCGCAGAGCCGACCGTCCCCAGAAAGGAGATCTTCGACTCCAGCTCGGTCAGCTCGGAAGTCGAGGCCCGGTTGAGCGCGCGCTCCACGTTCTCGATGCCGCCCAGCCGGTCGCTCATCGCTCCCTCGGAGCCTTCCTTCTGTTGGGCCAGCTTCGAGAGCTCTTCGTAGCCGGCGCGAAACACTTTCGAGAGCGGAGAGCCTTCGAGCTTCTGCGCGGTCTGGTAGATGCCGTCCAGTCGCGACGCCTTCCAGAACGCATCGAGAAAGGTGACCGACTCACTGCGGGCCCGGGACAGCTGCACGCCCTTCATCGCAATCAGCGCCCACGAGAATGCCGACACCACCGCGAGGAGAAGGAGGATGCTGAGCTCGACCACCGAGCCGCTCCGGATGATCTCCAGGTAATTCATCGAAGCGAGGAGCGGGCTCGGGAGCGCGGGCATGGAGCCAGTGGGGGTAGCACTGCTACAGGGATGGGTCAACAAACCGACCCCCTGCACAGCGCGGCGCCGATGTCACACCTGTGGTGCGGTCAAAGGGAAAAACAGCAGCGAGTTCATCGAGTTCGGAGCACAATTGGGTTGGTCGCTCTCCGGCCAGATGAACCGACCCGGTGTGACACCGATTGAATCTCCCCGCTCTCCAGACGTCTGCTTGCTTGCGACTTGTCTTCCTTCCGCGAAGGACCCGACCATGAAGCTTCAGGCCCCGCTTGCCCTAATCTTGCTCTCACTCGCTGGATGCGTGGTCAACCATGCGATGCCGCCTCC
>JAYUUC010000566.1:0-3535 GCA_043755105.1 Myxococcales bacterium | reverse complement strand
AGAATGCGGTGGCACGGGCTGCTGCTGAGGAACTGTCGGGGTACCTGCTCCAGGCGTTGCCGCTGGCCCAGGGGCTGCCCGCGGGAGTGATTCACGCCGACCTCTTCCTCGACAATGTGAAGTGGGTCGGCGACCAGGTCGGGGCACTGTTCGACTTCGAGATGGCCTGCCGGGATACCTACCTGCTCGACCTGGCGATCACCCTCAACGCCTGGTGCTTCGATCAGAGCTACCGGGCCGACCTCTGCCAGGCGCTGCTGCGGGGCTATCAGTCGGAGCGGCCGCTGTTGCCGGAGGAAGAAGATGCGGTCCACGGCGCGCTGCTGTTCGGGGCTGTGCGCTACGCCACCTCGCGGATCCGCGACTTCCACCTGTCACCGCTGGGCCCCGAGCTGCTGGCGCCCAAGGATTTCCGAACCTACCTGGCTCGCGCGCGGGCGCTCTCAGCGATGGGAGCTGAAGGCTTGCGGGACCTGCTCGGGACCTCGTTCAGATCCCGGAGAGGATCTTCCACTGGTCGCCCACCTGCTTGAAGTGCATCTCCTTGATCTCGGAGTCGTTCTGCGGCTTGGCGGAGAGGCCCGGCATCCGGAAGCTGGTGGTGTAGGTGAAGATGGCGCGGGCGACCTTCTCGCGCGTGTCGACGTCGACCTTGCGGACGTTCATCTCGAGGTGGACATCCTCCAGTCGGGCGAGGCTCTGCGGAAGCTTGGCGCGAAGGCCGGCGTAGTCGAGATCATCTTCAGGGCTGGCGGTGCCGAGGTCGTCCTTGAAGCTGTCGGCCACCAGAGAAATCACTCTCTGGGCATCGCGCGCTTCCACCGCCGCGCGATAGATCTCCATCACCTTGAGAATCGCCCGGGTATCGTCGGTGTCGTTGAGATCCGTTCCCGGAATCAGGCGGGGCCCACATGCCGAAGTGGCGACAAGGGCGGCAGCGAAGAAGGTAAGTCGGAAGTTCATCAGGGCCTCGAGCGTTGGTTCATAGCTCCAACCCCGTGCGAGTCAAAAGATTCCGCTCGTGTGCTGAGCAATCAGGCCCGCAACACTTCGGCGATGAACCGGGTGAGCACCGAGGCCTCGGCGTCGAGAAGCTTGATTCCCTCGGCCTGAATCACGCGCTCGCCGATCATCGCGAGCGGCTTCATCAGGAAGGGGAGCTTGAGCGAGATCTCACCGTCGAGGGTCCGCTCGGTCTGACCTCCACCGACGTCCTTGAGCTTGAGCACCCCGGTGTTGACCATCAGGCTCGAAATCCTGTTCGAGGTGGGCACGTTGTTGAAGGTCAGCTCCTTGCGGCTGCGGTCGTAGGTCGACGTCTCGATGAACGCGAACCACTCCGGAGGAACGGTCTTCGGGCCGATCGAAGGAATCACCGGCTTGGGCCGATAGCGGACCTTGCGTCGTACCTTGTTGCCTTCTTCCTTCTTTTCCAGCTGCTGCGCCTCGAGAAATACCCCGTGGTGCTTCAACAGGAACTCGGGGTACCGATCGTCGAGCATCGCGCGTTCCACTTCCTCGACCGTGCCCTGAATCCTCTGTCGGCTTTCGAATTTCACGGTGCTCTCCGCAGTGCGCCTCGGGAAGAGGCTCCACGCGCAACGTTTAGCGAAAAGCGTCTTCCGGCACCAGCGCGCGCTGAAAGGTCTGCTCTTCGAAGTCGCAGCGGGCCACCCACTCCAGGGCGGCAGTCTTGAATCCCTCTCCGAGCGGCGGGAGTTTGCCCACCGTGTCCCTGACCGCGGCACAATCGCCCGCAGCGAACTGTGCTTCGATCAACAGCCGGAGCGCTTCTTTCCTCAGGCTGTCGGGAAGCTCCCCGGCCAGCGCGGACTCGAGGTACCTCGCGGCCCGCGCGGGTGCTTTCTCCTGCGAGAGCCTTCGGCCGAGCAGATAGTGGAGGAAGGGATTGCCGGGGTCGGCGTCGAGCGCCTCGCGCAGCACCAGCAGCTTGACGTCGTCGGACCCGGGCTTGAAGTAGACCACAGCGCCGCGCCGGTGCCCTTCGAGGCGAGCGCGGCCTTTTTTACACGCGCGGTGCGGTCGGTGGCGCTGCTCACCTTGAGCTCGAGCACCCGGTCCAGATGATTGAGCACCTCATCGGGTTTGCCTCTCAGCCAGGCCAGGTCAGCGAGCGCCATCTCCGCTTCTGCGGCAAGCGAAGGCTGGTCCTTCACTTTCTCCTTTAAAGTCTGAAGCACCGCGAGCGCTTCGCTGCGGCGGTCGGCCTTGATCAACGCGCTCGCTTCGCCCAGGGCGAAGCCGGGCTCGTCGGGCTGAATCTGGGCGCAGCGCTGGTAGAGCTCGAGGGACCGGTCAGGGTCACTGCCCAGCAATTCACCTGCGCGCATCTGGAGCGTCGCCACCTCGCGGGCACAAGGTCGGGCGAAGAGGCTGCCCTTCCGGAAGCGAGCAAAGGCCAAGTTGACCGAAGCCGGGTCGAGCGGCACCGAGCCGAGAAAGGTCTCCCATTCGGTGGCCAGGGCCTCGAGTGGGCGGCCGTAGGCGGCCTCGAAGTCTCCGTGGGCATAGAGGTGCTCGAGCTTCTCTGCCCCGTAGGTGTCGGCGAGGAAGCGAATGAACGAGCCCGCAGCGGTGTAGGCGCGCGACGGCGCCGCCGCGTAAAATCCTTCGAGCGAGAACAGCTTGCGGATGTCGGGCAGCAGCGATTGCTGCTTCATCCCCGCGGACCACTCGTGGAGTGAGAGCTCGTCGATTGGGTTGTCGGCGGCCACCGCGGTGCCTTCGATCACCCCGGCATTCGGCACCACCCCGAAGCGGGTGCTGACCTGGAACGGGCCCGAGCCGAAGGGCGCGGCCATCACGTGGAGCAGCTCGTGCTTCACCACCGAGTGAGGGAAGGGAGCGTCGTTGATGTGCAACTCCCGTAGCCACGGCTTGGCGAACTGGGTGTGAGCGGCGCCGGTGAGCGCCTGCTTCTCTTCTGCCGAGCGGTAGAGGAAGACGTGAATCTTCTCCGCTGGAGCGCCCCCAAGAAACTGAGCCAGCTGATGGTGGCGAAACTCGAGGTCGCGCACCGTCCGCTCCAGCTCCTCGCGCGGCTTTCCTCGGTAGTAGGTGAGGACGAAGTGCTCTGACTCTTTCCTGCCGCCGAGCCGCTCGGCGAGAAAAGCCTCCGAGCTACGAAAGCCCAGGACCGGCGCCTGCTGCTCCAGGAGCACCGCTGACGCGACGATCGCACCGAGGGCCAACAGGGCAAGGGGACGCAAGTGGGGCCGGGTCAGCCGCCCGAGGCGCATGTCGAGGGTGGCTCCCACCCCGGCCAGGATTCCCATCGCCCACAACAAGGTCTCGAGCCGGAACCAGAAGTAGGCCGGCCGCAGCGCGAGCACCTCGTCGTAGAGCGGCCCCGGCAGAAAGCCGGCGAAGTGATTGAAGGCGAAGACCTGGGGTCCGAAGAGAATCGGCCACGCGGTGAGCAATGCCGAGAGCCCCAGCAGCCCGAGGTAGGCGAGCGCCGCGGTTCCGGTCTTGCGGGTGAGAAAACCGCAGCCGCAGCCCGCCGCCGCTGCCA
>JAYUUC010000565.1:0-3536 GCA_043755105.1 Myxococcales bacterium | reverse complement strand
GACAGCAGCGACGTCCAGACCGGCTAAGGCGCCGGGCAAGCAGGCCCGCGCCGCGCGGCCCGCTCCTCGACCTGGGTCGAAGTCCGGAGGCGTGGGCGCTCTGGGAGATTTTCATCTTCGGTTCTGGGGTGTGCGCGGCTCGATTCCGGCGCCCGGGGCCCACACGTCCCGCTACGGCGGCAACACCCCATGCATCGAGGTTCGCTGTGGCAAGGAGCAGCTGATCTTCGACCTGGGCACCGGCGTTCGCGAGCTTGGAGAGCACCAGCGCGGGCCGTTTCGCTCCAGCGTGTTCGTCTCGCACTATCACTACGATCATCTTCAGGGCTTGCCCTTCTTCACGCCGATGTTCGATGCCCGAAGCCGCTTCACGGTCTACGGGCCCTCCCGGGGTGGCCTCGGTGTGGAGGAGCTGCTCGCAGGGCAGATGCAGCAACCCTACTTTCCGGTGACGCCGCAGATGGTGTTCCGCGCTCGGGTGGACTACCGCGGCATCGCCGGGGGCGAAACGGTGAAGGTGGGCGCGGTGAAGGTCACGGCGATCGAGCTCAACCACCCCGGCGGCAATCTTGGTTACCGGGTGGACTACCGTGGCCGGTCGCTGGTCTATGCCACCGATACCGAGCACGGGTCTCCGGCCGACCACCGATTGGCGGAAGCGGCTCGAGGCACGCAGGTGCTGGTCTACGACGCGATGTACACCGAGCAGGAATACTCCGGCCGCAAAGGTTCGTCGAAGAAGGGCTGGGGCCATTCCACCTGGCAGGGAGCCGTCGCTGAAGCGAACCTCGCCCAGGCCGAGCGGCTGGTGCTCTTCCACCACGCTCCGGCGAGAGACGATTCAGAGCTCGACCAGCTGCTGCGCCAGGTGCGCAAGCATCGCCCCGAGGCCATCGCCGCGCGCGAAGGCCTGGTTCTCGCTCTCTAAACCAGGGTTCGTCAATCTCGATCACCGGCGGCCTCCCCCGGTCAGCCCGAGCGCAGGGCCGACGGCCCGGTGTCGAGGGGGCGCACTGGCGATTCCCTCGACTCCGCTGACGCTACGCTAGGGAAGAACGGGTGCGGCGTCCATTCGAGAATCGTGATCGTCCGAATAGAAGCGCCAAACGCGAGCCTGGGCTCTGCAAGCTTGGCACGCTCTTGGGCCAGCGCTGCGCGGCGCCTTCACCCCGACGTCGATTCAAGTGCTGCCCAAGCGGCCCGCACCGTCCTCTTCAGACCCATGAACGGAAGCCGGTCGATGGCTTCCTGGGGCTCTACCCACTCGAACGTGTCGTGCTCGCGAGCGTCGAGAATCACTTCGGCGTAACGATCGGCGAGCGCGAAATAGCATTCCTCTTCGAGCAGCTGCGGTGGGATCTCGTCACCGAGCACGAAGCTGTGGCGATAGTCGAGTGAGTGGACCTCACTGGTACACCCTGTTTCTTCGACGAGCTCCCGACCCGCGGCAGCCGGGGAAGTCTCCCCTGGCTCGACCCGACCGGTGGTGAGTTGCCAGAAGCCTCCGCGATCCGGCGTTCGGTGGAGCAGGAGTACCTTGCGGCGGGGCGAGCTTTGTAGCAGCGCCACCGCGACCGTCTTTTGCAAAGGCATTCCCGGCAGCAGATGGGCGCCAAACACCTCGCCAAAATTCTTCGCCAAGGAGGCGCGCACTGCCCCTTCATCCACCGGCTCGCCGAGCATCTGCTGCATCGAGGTCACTCCGGCGTCGCGAATGCCGCAGGGGACAATCAGCTCGAAGTGCGAGAGACGGGTGTTGGCATTGAGGGCGAAACCGTGGGTGGTGTACCAGCGCGAGAGGTGCACGCCGATCGCGGCTATCTTTCGGGCACGGGTACCCTCCCCCACCCAGACGCCTGGCCATTTCGAAATACGCGCTGCGCTGATTCCAAAGCCTGCGAGCGTGCGGATCAGCACCTCTTCCACGTCGCGCACGTAGCGGCGCACGTCCTGGCGATCGGGGCCGAGATGAAGCAGTGGGTAGCCGACGATCTGTCCGGGGCCGTGGTAGGTGACGTCGCCGCCGCGGTCGGTTTCGAAGACTTCCACGCCTTCGCTTGCGAGCTGTTCCGGGCTGGCGACGACGTTCTCGGGCCCCGCGCCCCGGCCGAGGGTGATCACCGGCGGATGCTCGAGGAGCAACAGCGTGTCGCCGGTTCGTCCCTGGGTGTGGGACTGAACGAACCGCTTCTGCATCGCCAGACCATCGGCGTATTCCACCCGGCCGAGCGAATGGACGGTGAGCTCGCGGGTCATCGCGAGGCTCATCTGGAACCCTTCGTCGTTCGCTTCCGCTTGGGTGGCTTCTCGCGCGGGAGCGACCAGTCTCCGTCAGGGAGCCGCTGGATCAAGGCGAGCAATTCATGGGCGCCTCGACCCGAGCGGGCCGCAGTGTTCGCCAGCGCCGAGGACAGCGAAGGCGAGACCGTCACCCCCGGACGACGCGAGGACAGCCAGTCAGCGGCCAAGGTGGTGAGCTGCCCGACCGAGAGGGCCGAGAGCACCACCACCGCGTCGATCTGTTCGGCGACTTCGAGCGGAAGGCGCCCTCCGGTGGCTTCGACCAGCGCTGCGCTGGAATGCAGCACCGGCTTTCCCGCGGAACCCTGCAGCGCCAGTGCTTCCCGCGGCGCCTTCCCGCGCAGCGCCACCACCGCTGGCCGCCGCTTTTGCCAGTGCTCGAGCAGCTTCTGCCAGTGGCTCGGCGACAGCCCGTCCTCCGGATCGAGCAACCACCGCTCGTCAACATCCGGCGAAGCATCGTCGGGCACCCGCGCGTAGCGTCCACCGTGCGTCCCCTTGAGGGAGCGCAGGCACACCGTCTTCCCACTGCCTTCAGGCCCGAGCAACAGCACCCGGTGGGCGCCAGCCGCGAGCGCCGCCTCCAAAGACGAGGCGAGACCGGCGATCCTGGGGACGGACTCCGGTTCGGGTTCCGGCGAGGTTGGAGAGGGCTTCGCGTTCTGGACATCTCGGAGGTCGTCCTCCGCGGACGATTCGTGCAGGTCCTCATCGCCAAGAATTGCATCGGGCGACGAAGCCGTCACTCCCTCCCCGCTTTGCTCGACGACCTCGGCCGGACTCGAGGAGAAGAACTCAAAATACTTCGAAGCCTTGACCTCGCGGGTGCGGCGTTCCTGCCACGAGCGGCGTTCGCCCAGTGGATCTTCGGCAGCTCCAGGCTCCGGCAGCCCGACCTTGAGCAAGGCAGCGGAATCCCGAAGGCAGCGGCCACACAGGAATGCGCCTGCCGGGCCAAAGACCAGGGCTCCCGCTTCGATTCCCGGTCGGCAGCAAAACGAGCACCAGGAGCCCTCGGAGTCTGGCGCCAACAGGGGGCCCCGCTCAACGGGGGTCAACTCTTGAGGTCGCGACAACTCCCCGGACGGCAATTCCGGGAGGGCCCGGGCCGCGAGTTCATCTCCGCGCGCGAGACCCGGGCGGGGAACGCCGAGCAGCGAGGCGTGACTCACCTGGGGAACAGAGGCCTTCGGGAGCGGCCGCTCTGGCAGCAACTCAGCTTCCCGATCGCCCAG
>JAYUUC010000564.1:0-10251 GCA_043755105.1 Myxococcales bacterium | reverse complement strand
GCCCGAGCGAATTGTCCCGGTCCGCTTCTACGGTGAGGTTGAGCAACACCAGGGCTCGGACGGGCGCAGGGTGTGCCGCTGGGTGCGTGGCAAGACCGTGCTCGGCGTTCCCTACGACACGCCGATCGCCGGCTACGGCACCGACACCGTCAACACCTTGCGGCTGTGGCAGGCGCGGGCCTCGGCCGAGTTCGACCTGACGTTGTTCAACGACGGCGACTACGAGCGGTCGGTGGTCGAAAAGAACAACTCCGAGGTCATCTCCAAGGTCCTCTATCCCAACGACCACAACCAGGCGGGAAAGGAGCTGCGGCTGAAGCAGGAGTACTTCTTCGTCGCCTGCTCGATCGCGGACATCCTTCGCCGCTACCTGCGAAAGCACTCGGACTTCAGTCAGTTCGCATCGAAGGTGGCGATCCAGCTCAACGACACCCACCCGGCGATCGCAGTGGCCGAGCTGATGCGGATGCTGGTCGACCGCCACCGCTTGCCCTGGGAGGACGCGTGGGCAATCACCGTCCCGGTGTTCGGGTATACCAACCACACCCTGCTCGCCGAGGCGCTCGAGAAGTGGCCGGTGTCGTTGTTCGAGCGGCTGCTCCCGCGGCACCTGCAGATCATCTACGAGATCAACCAGCGCTTCCTTCGTCAGGTGCAGATCCGCTACCCGTTCGACAATGCCCGGCTGGCCCGGATGTCGCTGATCGAAGAGGGGGAAGAGAAGAACGTGCGGATGGCGCACCTGGCGGTCCTCGGCTCGCACAGCGTCAACGGGGTGGCGGAGCTGCACACCAACCTGCTCCGCCGCGACGTGCTCAACGACTTCTCGGAAATGTTCCCCGAGCGGTTCAACAACAAGACCAACGGGGTGACGCCACGAAGGTGGCTGTTGCAGTGCAATCCGCGGCTGGCGAAGTTAATCACCTCGCGGGTAGGCGACGGGTGGGTGACCGATCTCGACCAGCTCACCCGTCTGGAGCCGCTCGCCGACGACCTCGAGTTCCTTCACCAGTTCCAGGAGGTGAAGCTGCAGAACAAGCAGGACCTCGCTCGTCACATTCGCGACCTGATGTGGGTAACGGTGAACCCGAAGGCGATCTTCGACGTGCAGGTGAAGCGGCTGCACGAGTACAAGCGGCAGCTGCTCAATGCGCTGCACATCGTTTCGCTGTGGATGCGGGCGCGGCGGGAGCCCAGCTCGGTCAAGCACCCCCAGGTGTTCCTCTTCGGTGCGAAGAGCGCTCCGGGGTACCAGAAGGCAAAGTTGATCATCCGGTTGATCAACGGGATTGCCGACGTGGTGAACCAGGAGTCGGAGCGGACCGGGCTGCAGGTGCTCTTCCTCCCCAACTATCGGGTTTCGCTGGCCGAGCGGATCATTCCTGCCGCGGACGTGAGCGAGCAGATCTCGACCGCGGGAATGGAAGCCTCGGGAACGGGGAACATGAAGTTCGCGATGAATGGAGCGTTGACCATCGGCACCCTCGACGGCGCCAACGTGGAGATCCGGGAAGCGGTCGGGGCGGAGAACTTCTTCCTCTTCGGGCTCACCGCCGATGAGGTGATGGCGAAGAAGGCGCAAGGGTACCGGCCGCGGGAATTCTACGAGTCGAACCTGATGATCAAAGACGTGCTCGATCTGATTGGCTCGGGGTTCTTCTCCCCGGAGGACGCGGGATTATTCCAGCCGCTGATCCACTCGCTGCTCGAGGAGGACAGCTACCTCTGCCTCGCCGACTTCGAGGCCTATGCCCGCCAGCAGGAGGCGCTGGTGCAGCAGTACTTGCAGCCCGACGCCTGGGCCCGGAAGGCGGTGCTGAACGTGGCGAGGATGGGGAGGTTCAGCTCGGACCGGACCATTCGCGAGTACGCGAAGGAAATCTGGGACGTGAAGGCGGCGACCTGATGGGTGGCGGGGCGCCTGCTTCCGGGCGCCCGCCAACCTCCTGCTACCGCCAGTCTTCAGGGTTCGGAATACGGCCAGCGGCAGCATCGACCGTTGCGAGATGGCGCTTTTCTTCGTGCTTTTGCAGATACTGCCGAATCGCCTTGGAGGACGGCCTTTCCTCGGCAATGGCGGAGGCCCGCTGAAGCACCATGAAGTCGGGAATGCGAAGCACGATGGGCTTGTGAACAGGATCTCGAATGCCGCGCCAAAACTGCGAGCCGTTGCTCTGGGTGGTGACCAGCCGGTCCGAGGGGAGGGCTCCCGACTTTTCAGCCTCTTTCAAGAGCTTGCAGGCCATCCTCAAGACGCTGTCGGGGTTCTGCACATCCGTCAAAGGGCTGAACTCGATGGTGAGCTCACTGCGCTTGTCGGATTCGCACCCCTCGCCGTAGTCGTAGGTTCGCTCGGTCGCCAAGAGTTCCTTCAGTCCGGCCTCGGTCAAGACCACGTTGTTGCCCAGCATCACTCCGGAATTCCGACCGAGTCGCAGCTCGCGGACAACGTCCTGAAGTTCCGCAATGTTCGGGTTACTGGCCAACGACTTCGCGCTCTCGGCCACGCGGGGGGTAGCGGATCCCGTCGGCCCCCCCGTCTTCGCCTCGCTCTCCATTCGCGCACGCACCGCCGCAAGGGCGGCGCTCATCTTCTGGATTGAGATCATCGGCAGGTTTCCTTGGTAGGGATTTAGGTGACTGGAGAATTGTCGGTTCCCCTCCAGGAAAGTTTCCTGAATTCCGATAGTCAGAGAAAAGCGATTGGATGACCTGATCGAGGTCCGCCGGAAAATCCCATCGGCGTTCGCGAAACCTATCGACATTTAAGATCTTTTCGGACAGCGGCCGATGGGAAGCCGACCAGTGCCCCCCCCCACGCGATTCGCGTCGCGGAAGGCAAGTTCCATCGAGAATCACTCCTCGATGACTCAGAGATCGATCGTCTCGCCGATCTTCATCAGGGGGAGGTTCAGCTCGGATCGAACCATTCGCGAGTACGCGAAGTAGATCTGGGACGTGAAGGCGGTGCGGTGAGGCGGCAAAGCCAAGGTGCATTCGGCAGGGAGGCTTTCGACAACTTTGCGGACACCCCAACCGATAATCTCATCAGCAGTAAACACCCTACCCAAAGCGAGTTGGCCGATGAGAATTCAAACCTTTGCTTTCGTTTCAAGTTTCGTGGTTTTGGCTGGCTGCGGCCCGCGCGTGAACAATGGACATCTGGGCCGCTACGACCTGAGCGGGAGCCTGACAGGCTCCCAAACTCCCGTCGCCGGCAAGGTCACCATTTCTGAGGGCACCCAGAACGACTTGGTCGTCGAGTTTCCCGGGCTCACCCAGTTGAAGGCGACGGCCACCGGCGAATCCACTTTCTTGATCTCGAGCCAGCCGGCCAGCGCATCGGATTCGGGAGGGACCAAGCAAGGCAAGGCATCTGGATCTGGCTCTTTTGATAACTCCAGGCTCACCCTGACTTTGACACTCGAGTCAGATGCGGGAGTACGGACGTATCAAATGCAAGGCCCCCGTGGATAGGTGGGCGGTTACCCAGCCTGCTTGGCGCCAGTCTTCAGGGTTCGTTCACCGCGCCCGCGTGGAGCGTAACCCCGCTGGAAACAACGGCCGTGAAGCAAGCGCTTGAAGGAGCGCTCCGATGCACACCAGCGTCGTCGCTCCTATCAACGCGATCAAAACGGGGAGGCCCCAGGTGACCTGGGCTCTCACCAGGGCCCAGGCGCTGAGGGGAAAGAGCTGCAAGCCATGCTGCGCCAAGAAGTGGGAAACACGAAGGTCTCCGTGGGTTCGGCTCCAGTTGACCAGGGGCAAACCCGGACCTCCGTCCGATCCTCCGACGGAGTGGGTGAGGCGACCTCCCATCAGAAAGCCTGAAACCGCCGAGAGGAGGAACACCCAGAGCCCGGATCTCCAGGCAAGTGCCAGGAGCGGCTCGAGTGCATTCCCGTCTCCGCGAACGAGAGGGTTGACCGATGCAGCCCATGCCATTCGCGCCACCACGACGGTGGCGATGATGATCGCTGCGACCATGATCCCCCAGATTAACCGGTTGAACGATGAGCCAACATTGAAGTGTGAGCCGACGCCGCGGAATGCCTGAAGGAGAATCGCAGCCATCTCTACCGCCAGGGTTCCGGTAAGTGCCCAGGACAATACAGAGCGATTCGCCATTGAGAGCGAGACGCTGGGCATCAGCACCGCGAAGGTCGCGAGGAAGACGCCAATCGACACGGCGAACTTGAAGGGCTTCAGGGCTGGATGAACGCCGAGCACGGGAGCTGCCGGCATCAGGAGCGCCAGTGCGCAGCTGACCGCGAGCACGCCGTGAAGGATCGCTCCCATCAGGAGTGGGTCACTCAGAAGCTTGAGCATCATCGAGCGCTCGGGGCGGTCGCCGAGGCCGGATGCGCCCCCTCAGCCAACGATGCCATCACCCTTCCCATCACTCGAACCCGTAGCGGGCGAGGCAGGAAGAGCAAGGACAATTCCAGGAGCTTGGAAAGTCACCCCGGGCGAACCGTGTCACGTTTGCCGAGCGCGGCGAGGGTTTCTCGGGCCACTGTTGCTGGGCTGACGGTCGAGCCCATCTTCATCTGGGCCCGGTCTGCAAAGCCACTTCTGACCGGCCCGGGAGCAGACGAGATGACGTCGACGTGGTGCGGCGCCAGCTCGACCCTGAGCGCCTCGGCCAGTGACTGCACATAGGCTTTGGTCGCCGCATAGTTCGCCGCGTTGGGAACGCCCTGGAAGCCCACCAGCGAGCCCAGCAGGACGATGGCGCCCCTCCGTTGGAGCGCGAACCTGTTCCCGAAAGTGTGGACGAGCGCGAGCACGGCGCGACAATTCACGTCCACCATCTCCAGCTCTGTCGCCAGGTTCGCCGCGAGGAGTGGACCGGAAGAGCCGGAGCCTGCGGCCGCCACCAGGATTCCGACATCGAGCAGCGCCGTCTCCTGGACCAGGCGCTCCATTGCTCCTTGCTCCTTGAGATCGACCGCCAGGACCGTGACCTGCGCGGAACTGCGAGCCTTCAGTGCTGCCTTGAGCTCGAGCAGCTTGTCTGCGCGCCGGGCGACGACCACCAGGTTGATCCCCGCGGACGCCAGCTCCTCGGCGAAAGCTCTCCCGATTCCTTCCGAGGCGCCGGTCACCACAGCCCACGGCCCATAGTGGGAATACCCAGGGACAGAGCGCCTCGGGGGCGCGTCCCCCGGACGAGGAGATGACCGCTTCACGAGGAATACAGAATCGCTGGGACCAGGACGGAGAGATGACAGTGTCACGTGACATTGTCTAGCAGGGGTCTCGTGACACTGTCAAGTAGTCGGGTTAGAGGAGAGGGGTGGAGAACCTGCAACGAAAGATTCTGGACGCAACGCTCGACCTGATTGCCGAGCAAGGCGTCCGCTCGGTCAGCTTCCGCGAGGTGTCTCGCAGGGCGGGGGCCAGTCACCAGGCGCCGTACCACCACTTCGGCAGCTATCTGGGAATCCTGAAAGCGATCGCGGTGGAAGGTTTCGCGGGGCTGAACCAGGCAATGACGGAAGCGGCCACCCCCCACCCGGGGTCTCCTCTTCAAGCGCTCCAGGCAGCTGGCATTGCGTACGTGGGATTCGCCGCTCGGCACCCGGGACATTTTCGGGTGATGTTTCAACAGTCCTTGGTCGATCTCCACGACCCCGAGGCACCCGTCGTCGAGGCGACTCAGACACACGGAACCTTGGTACGGCTTTGCTCGGAGGTGACTCGGGCAGGCATCTCTCCCGGGCTTGATGAGGAGCGGTTGACGCTCCTCTGCTGGTCTGTCGTCCATGGACTGGCGAATCTGATCGTCGAAGGCACCCTGCAGGCAAAGTCAGAGCGTGCTCCGGGTGAAGATGAAGCGCTCGCAACCGCTGTGGTTGATGCGCTGAGCCGGTTGCTGGAGGCAGGCGGCCCTCGAGCGCCGCCCCGCAAGGCACCGCACCTCTCGAGGACGCACCCGACGCCTCGCCTGCGTGGGACGAAGAGCAAGTGATCGGGCCGATCTTCGGGTGACGCTGGTAGCAGGGGGCGGGCCCAGCCCGCGGTAACGCGCTGACGGGGGCAGTGGACCGTCAGCGCACCCGGCGTACATCGTCCGCGTGAGGCCTGCCGAAAAAATTCGCTTGAAGCCTTACAGCTTGATCGTCTCGCCGATCTTCATCACTCGAAGCTGCGACGAAACACCCGCCTTCTGCAGGGCTTTGGAGAAGGCGTCCGCGGTGCCGGTGAGCACCGGGAAGGTTCCGAAGTGCATCGGAATCACCGTCTTGGGGTGGACCAGCTTGACCGCTTCCGCAGCGCGATCGGGGCCCATGGTGAAGTGATCGCCGATGCAGGCAAGCATCACGGTGACGTCCTGGTAGCGGCCGATCAGTGACATGTCGGAGAAGAGGTCGGTGTCACCGGTGTGATACACGACCGGCCCGTTGCGAACGCGAATGACGAAGCCGCTCGGTGCTCCGCCATACTCCACCTCGGGGGGACCTTTTCCTTGCGGGCCCGACGCGGTCACGCCCGAGCTGTGAACGGCCGGAACCAGCGTCACCGTCACTTCGCCGTCGAGGAGGGGAATGTCGCCTCCAAAGTTTCCCTGGGTATCCATGCCAGCCTTGTCCTTCGGAAAACCGAGGGTGCTCACCAGGGCCTGGCCGAGATCGAAGTTGCCCACCAGCTTGGCGCCGGTCTTCTTCGCAATCTCCACCGCGTCGCCGACGTGGTCGGAGTGGCCGTGGGAGATGAGAATCAGATCCACCTTGTCGAGCTTGGCGACGTTGTCCTTGCCGGCAGCATTGGCGGGGTTGGTGATCCACGGGTCGATCAGCAGCACTTTTCCGCTCGGGGTCTTCAAGCGGAAGGCCGCGTGGCCGTACCAGGTCAGCTCGGTGCCCCCGGAAGGCGCCGTGTTTTGAATCTGGGGAGGAGCGGCGAAGGCGGGAGCAGCGCAGAGCGCGGCGACGACAAGCAAGGCGCGGGTGGGTCTGGAGGCCATCGGGGGTTCCTTTTGCAAAGAGTGAGACTGAGACGCCGTTCCGCATAATCCACTTCCTCGAAATCGAGTCGAGCGAACTGGCGAAATTGTCTCGAACCTGAAGCTGTGTCGCGCCGCGGGCTCGGTGTTGTCTCGCCCTGGCGACCGTGCGCAGTTTTCACTGGACACCGACCCGAGGCTCCCCGGACGCGCGTACACCACCTCAACTGCATCTCCGCCTGTCCCCTCTGGAGCGAAGGCCGCATGATGCGGGCCGTGGAGCGACCTCAAATCAATTACACACAAAAAGGGACACGACCGTCCACCCTCCGTCGTCGACCAACACGCCGCCATCGCCCTTCCACCCAGCAGCGTCCTCCTGACTTCCGGCATCCAGCGGCGGGCCTCCATCTGCCTCTGGACCTCCCGCACCGGGGGTGCCCCGAGGCAAAGGATGGCCACCCCCCAAAGCCGGCAAGAGCACCAAAACCAGTACAGCCAGGAAGCATCGACAATCGATGACCCAAGCGTAGGTCAAATGGACGGGCGCTCAAATGCAGTACCCAGGCTGCCTGGAGACAGCTCGCCGGGCCCGCAGCCACTCCTGGTAAGTGGCAATTTTCACCAAGGGAGTCTGGCCGCCCGAGGTGAACCCGGCGTGCGCAAGTAAGCAAGAAGGCGCCCGGCGCCTACGCCACTTCCGCCACCTTCGCTCCGAAGATCCGGTCCACCGCTTCGAGCAGCTCGTCGGTCACCGTGACTTTCAGCGCAGTGTTCCCCACGATCGCCTCAGCCTCGCCCGGCAGCAGAATGGACACTGCAATCGGAGTCGCACCGGCAAACTTCTTCGCGACTTCGGTCAGCTTGATCAACCGCTCATCGGTGACCATGTCCGCCCGCACCTTCACTTCCAGCCGCTTCACCCGCTTCTCGCGGACCTCCTTCAGCGACTGAATGTCTTCGATGATCAACTCCACCCTGGGCGTCTCATCGTCCCGGTTGTTGATCTGCACCGTGCCGATCACCAGCAGCGGTTCATCGCCCTTGAGCAGCGGTTCCCAGGTCTCGTAGCCCGGCTTCGCCCCACCCTTCGACCACTTCCCGTCCTTCCCCATGAAGGGCCGGCCCGCCTCTTTCCCCGGAAAGCACACGCCATCGATCGATCCGGCAAGGTCTTCAATCGTCAACCATGCCATTCGCTTTCCGGTCTTGGTGGGACGCTCCCGCAGCGCAGAGACGATGCCGGCGATGGTCACCTTTTCGTCCCTCCGCGCCCGCTGGGCCGCCACTGTCGAGCGGGCGTAACGTTTCAGCTCCTTCTCGTACTGATGCAGCGGATGGCCGGAGACATAGAACCCGATCGACTCCTTCTCGAACGAGAGCCGCTCCTTCTCGCTCCACTCCTCGGACTTGGCGTAGTCGTTGGTCTGCGCCATCACCGGGGATTTCGCCTCATCGCCCAGCAGTCCGAACAGGGACGACTGCCCCACGGCCCGGTCCCTCTGGGAAGACGAGCCACGGTCCATCGCCCGTTCCAAAGTCTCGAACAGCTGCCGGCGGGGACGCTTCTCGAAGTCGAAAGCCCCGGCCTTCACCAGCGCCTCGAGCACCTTCTTGTTCACCCTTCTCGAGTCCACCCGCTCGCAGAAATCAAAGATGTTCTTGAACGGCCCCTTCTGCCGGGCCTCGATGATCGACTCGATCGCCGACTCGCCCACGCCCTTGATCGCCCCCAGGCCAAAGCGGATTCGCCCGTCGACCGCTCCGAAGGCCATGTCCGACAGATTCACGTCCGGCGGCAACACCTCATGGCCAGCCCCGCGGGCCTCGGCAATGTGGGCCACCACCTTATCGGTGTTGTCCTTCTCGGAAGTGAACAGCGCCGCGAGGAACTCCACCGGGTAGTGGGCCTTCAGCCAGGCGGTGTGCAGGGTAATCAACCCGTACGCAGCGGAGTGCGACTTGTTGAACCCGTATTCGGCGAACTTCTCCATCAGGTCGAAGATCTCGCCGGCAACCTTGAGGTCGACGTTGTTCTTCTCGCAGCCGGCGAGGAAACCGGCCCGCTCCTTCTGCATCACCTCAGCCTTCTTCTTCCCCATCGCCCGGCGAAGCAGGTCGGCGCGGCCCAAGGAGTAGCCCCCGAGGACCTGCGAGATCTGCATCACCTGCTCCTGGTAGACGATCACCCCGTAGGTGTCCTTCAGCACCGGCTCGAGCAGCGGGTGGGGGTAGGACACCTTCTCTCGCCCGTGCTTGCGGTTGATGAACACGTCGACCATGCCGGCATCTAGCGGACCGGGCCGGTAGAGCGCGCCGGCGGCAATCACATCTTCGAAGCAGCTCGGCTTCAGCTTCATCACCATCTCGGTGAAGCCCGAGGATTCCACCTGGAACACGCCGGCGGTGTCCCCGCGGGAAATCAGGTCGAAGGTCGGCTTGTCCCCGAGGGGAATCTGGTGCCGTTCGATCTTCTCCGCGTCCGACCTTCCCCGGTTGATCAGGTTGAGCGCGTGCTGGATCACCGTCAGGGTCTTCAGCCCGAGAAAGTCGAACTTCACCAGCCCCGCCGCCTCGACCTCGTCCTTGGCGAACTGGGTGATCAGCACCTTCTCACCCGGAGGCTGGTAGACCGGCACGTACTCCCACAGCGGCTTGTCGGCGATCACCACCCCGGCCGCGTGCATCCCCGCCTGGCGGTGGAGCCCCTCGAGCGCGAGAGCGATCTCCAGGACCTCCTTCGAGGTCACTTCTCTCCCGTCGATCATCCCCAGCACGGTGGGCTTCTCGATCATCTCCTTCATCCGGGGCTCGAGCTCGATCGCCTCCTTGAGCGAGATGTTGAGCACTTCGGGCACCAGCTTGGCGATCCGGTCGCCTTCCGAGAACGGGAGCCCGAACACCCGGCAAACGTCCCTGAGCACGCTCTTCGCCTTCAGCGACCCGAAGGTGATGATCTGCCCGACGTTGTTCTCGCCGTACTTCCGACCGACGTACTGAATTACCTCGTCGCGGCGCTCCTGGCAGAAGTCGATGTCGAAGTCGGGCATCGACACCCGCTCGGGGTTCAAGAACCGCTCGAAGAGGAGGTTGTAGGGAATCGGGTCGAGGTCGGTGATCCGCAACGCGTAGGCGACGATCGACCCGGCACCCGAACCTCGTCCCGGGCCCACCGGGATGCCGTTCTTCTTCGCCCAGTTGATGAAGTCCTGGACGATCAGGAAGTAGCCCGAAAAACCCATCTTCTGGATGACGGAAATCTCCAGCCCCAGGCGGGCGAGATAGAATTCCCGATCCACCGG
>JAYUUC010000563.1:0-3537 GCA_043755105.1 Myxococcales bacterium | reverse complement strand
CGGTGGAGCTGTTCGCCGGAGAGTTCAACAGCCGGCACGGGCTCTCGGCGCTGATCGGCCGAAGCGCGGCGATGCTCGAGCTCACCTCGCGCATTCTGCGGGTCGCCCAATCCGAGGCGACGGTGCTGGTTCAGGGCGAGAGCGGCACCGGCAAGGAGCTGGTGGCCCGCGCGCTCCACGCCCACAGCCGCCGGAAGGAACGGCCGTTCGTGCCGGTGAATTGTGCAGCGATCACCGAGAGCCTGCTCGAGAGCGAGCTGTTCGGTCACGCCAAGGGCGCCTTCACCGGCGCGGTGCGCACCCGACGGGGGCTGTTCGAAGAGGCCGATGGCGGCACCCTCTTCATCGACGAAGTCACCGAGACCACTCCCGCCTTCCAGACCAAGCTGCTCCGGGTGCTCCAGGACGGCGAGGTGCGCCGGGTGGGCGAGTCGACGTCGATGAAGGTCGACGTGCGGACCATCGCCGCCACCAACCGCAACATCGACGCCGAGGTTCAGGAGAAGCGCTTCCGCCAGGACCTCTTCTATCGGCTCAACGTGGTGGCGCTGCGGGTCCCGCCGCTGCGCGAGCGACTCGAAGACGTTCCGATGCTCGCGGAACATTTTCTCGGCCGGTCCAACGCGCGTTCGCTGCACAAGAAGCGGCTCACCCCTGCCGCGCTCCAGCATTTGCAGGGCTACAACTTTCCCGGAAACGTCCGCGAGCTCGAGAACCTGGTCGAGCAGGCCGCGGCGCTGGCCGAGAACGAGGAGCTCCAGCCCGACGACTTCCCGATCCGGACCGCCGCGCAGCAGCGCCAGGCCGGGCTCGCTTCGCGCGAGGGGGGCGGCAGCGGGGAAGGCCGGCTCAACGCCAGCCTCGCCGAGGTGGTCGCCGAGGCGGAGCGGGCAGCCATCGCCCAGGCGCTCGAACGCACCCCCAATGACCTCGGCCGGGTCGCCGACGAGCTCGGGGTGTCGCCGACCACCCTGTGGCGCAAGATGAAGCGGCTGGGGTTGAAAATTAGCGCTGCCGAGGATCTGTCCAGGTTGTAAATCCGACAGAGTTCTCGTCCTCAAGTCATTGTTTTCAGCAAGATTTCATTTTTGAAATTCCAGTTTCACTCCTGAAATCTGGCCCCAACGGGAGGTCGGATGCAAGGTACCGGATTGATTGATTCGAGGGGGGCAAGGGGGGCTGGCATGGGCCCTGCTAGGTATATGTCCGGGTGCAATGACTTCCGGTTGAAGGAGGTTCCCCCCCACCACTTCAGCAGTCGCATTGCACTTTCAGTTCGAAGACCCGCGGCCCGACGCCCCCAAGTGTCGGGCTGCCTTCGTTTCAGGGGTCCTACGGCGCGACGAAGAGCAGGTTCGCCTGGGAGAGCCAGGCAGAGACCGGCCCGGGGAGGATGCCGAGCGCCAGTACCGCGAAGGCGGTCGCGCCCAGCGCCAGGTCGGTGGTCCAGCTGCGCGGCACCGAGAGCGCGCCCTCGCCCGCCGGGCGCATGAACATGTAGACCACCACGCGGAGGTAGTAGTAGATGCCGGCCGCGCTGGAGAGCACCGCGACCACGGTCAGACCCACCAGTCCGGCGTCGATCGCGCTGCGGAAGATGAGCAGCTTGGCCATGAAGCCGACGGTGGGGGGAATTCCGCCGAGCGAGAGCATGAAGGCCGCCATCGCCACCGCCCACCCCGGGCGGCGCTGCGCGAGGCCAGAGAAGCGGTCGAGGTCCCAGGAAGTTCCCCGGTCCTCGTCCTCCCGGTGCTCGAGCGCACAGAGCACCCCGAAGGCACCGATCGCGGTCACGGTGTAGCCGAGCAGGTAGAAGAGGATTCCCTTCAGGGCTTCCGCCGTGGTGGCTGCCGCAGCCGGGAGGAAAAGCGGGCTGGGATGAAACACTCCGACGTCGCCGTTGGCCGAGCTGCCGGTGGCGAACAGCGACGCCACCCCGAGGAGCAGATAGCCGGCGTGGGCAATCGAGGAGTACGCGAGCATCCGCTTCACGTTGCGCTGGGCGAGGGCGAGCAGGTTCCCGCCGACCATGGTGAGCAGGGCCAGCGCGGAGAAGAAGTAGTACGGGGCCACCGGGTCGACGCTGTGGCCGAGCGAGAGGAACACCCGAAGCAGCGCGCCGAAGGCGGCGGCCTTCACCCCGGCGCTCATCAGCGCGGTCACTGGAGTGGGAGCACCCTCGTAGACGTCCGGGGTCCACATGTGGAAAGGGACCGCGGCGACCTTGAAGCCAAGCCCGGCGCCGATCAGCGCCAACCCGCAGTAAATCAACTCAGGCTCGGTCTGCAGCGCGGCCTTGAGCGGAGCGCCCATCTCGGCGAGCCGGGTGGTGCCGGTGACGCCGTAGAGCAGTGCCGAGCCGTAGAGGAAGAGCGCGGCGGAGAATGCCCCGAGGATGAAGTACTTGAACCCTGCCTCTGCCGAGCGCGGCCCGCGGCGGAGGTAGGCGGTGAGCGCGTAGGTGGCGATCGAGAGCGCTTCGAGGTTGATGAAGAGGGTGATCAGCTCGGCAGAGAGCGCGAGCAGGCTCATCCCCGCGCCGGCGAAGAGCATCAGCGCATAGAACTCGCCCCGTTCGGCGTTCCGGTGGCGCAGGAAGCCCGCTGCTAGCAGCACCGAGAGGAGAACGGCGAGGCAGACAATCACGGTGAGGAAGCTCGAGAACGGGTCGAACACTCCGAGGCCCTGAAAGATGGAATGGCCGGGCTCGAAGGCGGAGCGAAAGGCGACCACGCCTGCCAGCGCCGAGAAGGCGACGCCGAGGATCGGCTGGTGGGAGCGCGAGGGCTGGGTGAGGAAAACCTCGGAGAGGAGCAACACCGCCGCTCCGAGGGTGAGGAGGATGGCCGGGGCCACCGCGATCATGTCGCCAGAGCTGACATCGGGCAGGGTCATCGAGAAGTCTCTTTCAGGTCAGGGGCGGGCAGCGGCCGGAGGCACCGGAGCGAAATGGGCTCGGGGGTCGACGGCGAGAAAGCGCGGAGTGCCAGGCGGGCGAGCGGCAGCCGGTCCGGGCGCGGACGGAAGCTGCGGGGGCAATTGGCCATCGCGGTTGATGTTGCCGGGAGGGCCGAAGGCGTCTCCGATGTCGTTCCAGCCGCCGACCATCCCTGAGAGGGGATTTGCACGAGGGGTGGGGGCGAAGTTGGCATCGACAGGGGGCAGCCCCATCACCGTCATCATCACCGACTCGTCGGTCTGGGTGCCGGGGTGGGTGCCGAAGGTGGCCCGCGCGACGAAGCGCTCGGAGGAAGGCGCGAGCCGGTCGAGCAGCGGCTGGGGCATCAACCCCATCAGCAGCACCAGCGCCGCGAACGGGAGCACCGAGGTGAGCTCCCGACCGCTCAGGTCAGGCAGGTGCAGGTTCTCGCGGTGGGTCACCGGGCCGAAGAACACCCGCTGCACCATCCACAGCATGTAGGCGGCGCCGAGAATCACTCCCAGCGAGGCGAACGGCCCGAACGCCATCGGGAGGTTGCTCTTGAACGTTCCGAGGAGGATGAGGAACTCGCCGACGAAGCCGTTGGTGCCGGGCAC
>JAYUUC010000562.1:0-10253 GCA_043755105.1 Myxococcales bacterium | reverse complement strand
TCACCCGCTTCAAGGTGGCGGCGTCGGAGCGCGCGCGAAAAAGGAACTCGCCGGTGAGCGTTTCCCAGAGCACCACTCCGAGAGAGAAGAGGTCGGCGCGGCAGTCGACGACCTTTCCTTCGGCCTGCTCGGGAGCCATGTAGGGGAACTTTCCCTTCAACACCCCCGAGGCGGTATCGGACGAGCCATCGGCGGCCTTGGCGATTCCAAAGTCGAACAGCTTCACCGCACCGTCGAAGCCGACCATCACGTTGTGGGGCGAGACGTCGCGGTGGACGATTCGCAGGGGCCGGCCGGAAGGGTCGGTGGCGTGGTGGGCGTAGTTGAGGGCCGAGGCGACCTCTGCGGCGATGCGGCAGGCCACGGCGATGGGCAACGGACGGTGCCGATCTCTGGCCTGGCGCGCGACCTCGCGCAGGTCCTTTCCGGGGACGTACTCCATCGCCACGAACCACACCCCTTCGACTTCTCCGAGCTCGAGGATCTTGACGATATTGGGGTGAACCAGCCGCGCGGCGACCTTCGCCTCGTCGAGAAAGAGCCGCAGAAAGCGGGCACTTCGGGTGAGGTGGGGAAGGATGCGCTTGATGACCACCGGGGAGCCGGCGGCCGCCGCGCTCGGCGTCAGGGTTCCGGCGAGGAACACCTCGCCCATCCCGCCCACCCCGAGTCTCTTGAGGAGCTGATACCGGCCAAAGACGACGCCCACAAACTCAGCGTACCTGGGCCCGGACCAAATCGAGAGAAGAGCTTGTCGATCCACTCAAGGCTTCGGCGTTGTTGGGGGAATCGGCGAGCGGGGTAGGTCTGAGAACTACCCGAGGCGGCCGAGATTCACCGAAACATCGGCAGGGGGTTTGCCGAGAACCTCCAGGTGCCCCGACCTGTCATCGACCCCAAGACGCGCGCCCCGGTGAGTGCCTCCCCTCCCCCGAAGGCCCAGCCCGTCGTCCCCCGCAGTACAGCCGCGGCCTCTGCCCGCGAGCGCCGGACGGAAAGCTCATTTGAGAAGGCTCACCCATCGGAGGGGAAGGGTCTGGCCGCGCTGGGCGTGACGGACGACTCGGTCGGCGTCAATGATGATTCGGTCGGCGTGAATGACGACTCGGTGGGCGTCAACGACGACTCTGTCGGAGTCAATGACGATTCTGTCGGCGTCAATGACGACTCTGTCGGCGTCAATGACGACTCTGTCGGACCGGGACCCCTCAGAGGAGAGTCTGAGATCCGCCGCCGGGCCCTCGCTTTCGCCCGCGCCGAGACTCCTACCTATCTTCGGTCGGCCCCGCGAACTCAGCACACTCCAGTCGGTTTGCTCCTTCCGAGGTTCGACGCGACCGCGAAGGCTGTCCTCGCCCAGGCCGAGGCGCGCACCTTTGGCCTTCCTGCCGCGCTGCGCTTCCGCCTGGTTCACGCGCTCCATGCGGACCCCCGCGGGATTCAGGCCCAGCTGGTCAGCCATAGCCTCCGTTCGAACACCTGGACCCTGCTCGACGAGGGCGGCCGGGCACAGCTTGCTTCGGTGATGCTCAGCGCGGGTGAGCGCGGGCTTCGCCTGCTGGCGAGGCTGATGGAAACCCAACCCCGGGTGTTGCAGTCCCGCGACGGGCTCGGGGGCACCCTCCTCGAGACGCTGGTCCGGCTCACGGGCGCTGCGAAAAACGGCGCTCTCTTGAGCGCCGGCCTGGCTCCGGAACGACTGGTCTCCGACGTCCTACAAGACCTGGTCAACCCGGCACACATCAATCAAGGCACGGCGCCCACCTGCACCGTGGCCTCGATGCAGTACGAGCTCGCCCGCAAGGAACCCGCCGAGTTCGCCCGGCTGATGACAGACCTGGTGAGCACTTCGGGTGTGGCGATGATGGCCTCTGGGGGAAAGCTGGTGTTGCAGACCGGCTACGTGGTGCCGACCCCCGGAGAGAGCCGGAGCAGCTCCGAGGTGATCTTCCAGTCGGCGGCGATGGAATACGCCAATGGCCTCGATGACTTCATGGAAGGCGCCGGTCTCTCCAAGGGGCTCCGCGATGGAAACCCGGTGCACTACCGCGGCCTCTTCTCGGCGCAGCAACAGAAGATTCTCGAGAAGCTGTTCCAGGTCCCCTTTCGAACCGCCGAGGTGACCCGCCCCTCGCAGGCAGCAGAGATCCTCGCCACCTTGAACCGAAACCGGAAGCAGCTGCACACGCTTCCGGTGATCTTCGAGATCGACCGCGGCCGTTTCAACCATGCGGTCACCTTTCTGCGCGAGCAGGGAGGGCGGATCTACTATCGCGACCCCTATGGCGCCGACCGCTCGATGAGCACCTCGGACTTTGCCCACGACGTCTGCGCGGTGCACCTGCCCCGTGCGTTCGTCTGAGCGGCAAGCGCTCCGCCGTTTCTCGCGGCGATGGGGGTGGCTGATCCTCCTGCCGACCCTGGCCTGTGGACGGTGTGCCCGAGCGCCCGCGACGCCGCAGCCCATCGCCCCGCCTTCCGCGGACTGGTTCGAGGGAAGGCTACCGGCCGAGCCGATCGACGCGAAGCCCACCCGCGGAGGCACTCTGGTGGTGCGGGCGATGAGCGAGCCTTCGGGCCTCAACCCCCTCCATGATGCGAACCGGGACGGCTGGGTCCTGCGAATGACCTCCGGGACGGTGCTGGAAGGGCTGCTCCAGCTCGACCCGGTGAGCTACGCGGTGAAGCCCCTGCTCGCCGAGCGGTGGGAAGAGAGTGCAGACTCTCTGCGGACGACCTTCCACCTTCGCCCGGGGGTTCACTTTCACGACGGCGCCACGCTCAGTTCTAGCGACGTCGTCGCCGTGCTCGAGGCGGTGACCAACCCTCAGCTCCGGACGGCGCAGCAGCGGGGAGACCTCGCCGACCTGGCTTCGTACCGCGCGATAGACCCGCTCACGGTGGAGGTGACCTGGAAGCGCCCTTCGCCCCTGGGGCTGCGTCAGTTCGCGAAGCTGCCGATCTTTCCGGCCTCGTCGCTGAAGGGAAACTTCGATTCCCTGGCGCTCGTTCGGGCGCCCATCGGAACGGGACCGTTTCGCTTCGAGCGATGGACGAGCGGCACCTCGCTCAGCCTCCGCCGGAACGAGACCTACTGGGGGGAGCCGGCCTGGCTGGACCGGGTGGAGTTCCGCTTCGCGCGCGAGCACACCCTCGCGGCCGAGCGGTTTCGCAACGGCGAATTCGACCTGATGACCCAGCTGCAGCCGGCGATGTGGCGCGCAATGGAAGGCCACGAGCTGCCCTGGGCGGGCGCCAGCTACAACCGCAGCCTTACCGTCGACAACAGCTTCTCGTTTCTCGCCTGGAACAACGCCCGGCCTCTGTTCGCCGACGTTCGCGTCCGTCGCGCTCTGGCCATGCTCTATCCCGCTGGCAAGGTCTTCACCGACGTCGACCTGGGACTCGAGCGCCCCACTACCTGCCCCTACTATCTGGGCGGCCAAGGGTGCGACCCCACCGTGGCTCGGCTGCAGAACGATGCCGCTGAGGCACGTTTGCTGCTTCGGGATGCCGGATGGAGGGACCACGGCGTCGATGGAATCATCGACCGTGAGGGCGTCGCCTTTCACTTCACGGTGCTGGTGCTCCACAGCTCGGTGCGGTGGGGAAAGATCGCCGCCCTCTACCGGGAAGCGCTCGCCCAGGTGGGCATCGAGATGGAGATCGAGCGGGTGGAGAGCGCGGTGCTCGGCGAGCGGGTTCAGCGTCGGGACTTCGACGCGGTGTTCCGATCGTGGACCGAGTTCGACGAGGAGCAGGACCTCTCGGCGCTGTTCCATTCGCGGGAACGGCAGGTAGGTGCGAATCTCACCGGCTACTCCCGACCCGAGGTCGATGCGCTGCTGGACCAGGTCCGCGCCGAGCCGGATGCCAACCTGCGCGCAGGGCTGCGACGCCAGATTCACCGCCTGCTCTATGCCGACCAACCCTGCCTGTTCCTCAGCGAACGGCAGACGCTCGACGTGGCGAAGAAGCGGGTGCACGGACTTCACCCCTCGCTGCTGTGGTACGACCTGCATCGTACCTGGCTTGACCCGTTGAACTGAGGTCTGAACTGGCCGACAGGTGGGGCGAACCAGCACACAGGCCGACGGTTCATTGCCGACTTCCGTAGCAGTCGCGGGACTGTGGCGATGGCCTGTCGGAACTTTGCGACAGCCTCTATACTGACAGTACCTTTTCACCCCGTGGCGAGGCTCTTCGGAAATGGAGACCCCCGCCTGCCGGTTGCGGTCACACTCCGCAGCGGGGCCCCGATGAGGGTTGCGATGTCAGCTGCGCCCTGGGCCGAGTGAATTTTGCACCTGGAATCTAGCGCGTGTCGCGAAGGCCTCTTGAAGACCTCCGCGCCTTCGCTGAAGGGAGAGCAATGAAGGAAAAGACCAGCAGTTGGGTGTCGAAGATCGCCGCGCTGCAGGACCAGAAGACCTACGCCGAGCTCAACTGGGAAGGCTCGTTCGAGGAGTACCTCGAGCTCGTCCGCAACAACCCCAAGGTCACCCGGACGGCGTTTCAACGCATGTACGACATGATTCTCAGTCACGGGAAGACCGAGTACATCGACAACAAGAAGAAGCTGATTCGCTATCACTTCTTCTCCGACGAACGCTTCGGCGGCAAGGACGCAATCTTCGGCCTCGATGTCCCGCTGATGAAGCTGGTCAACGTGTTCAAGAGCGCCGCCCTGGGCTACGGCACCGAGAAGCGGGTGATTCTGCTCCACGGCCCGGTTGGCTCGTCGAAGTCAACCATCGCCCGGCTGCTGAAGAAGGGAATCGAGGAGTACTCCCACATTCCCGACGGCGCCTCGTACACCTTCGGCTGGACGTACGACCGGAAGGCGCTCGACGGAACCACCGTGACCGAGAAGATGAAATGCCCGATGAACGAAGAGCCGCTCAACCTGGTGCCGAAGGAGTGGCGCGGCCGGGTCTACGCCGAGCTCTCGCCGCCGGAGTCGGGCTACACCATCCCCGATGGCTCCGAGCTCTGCCCGGCGTGCCGCTACGTGTTCAAGGATCTGATGACCCAGAGCGGGGGCGACTTCGAGAAGGTCATCTCCCACATCAAGGTCCACCGGCTGGTGTTCTCCGAGAAGGACCGGATCGGCATCGGGACGTTTCAGCCCAAGGACGAGAAGAACCAGGACTCGACCGAGCTCACCGGCGACATCAACTACCGGAAGATCGCCGAGTACGGTTCCGACTCTGACCCGCGGGCGTTCAACTTCGACGGCGAGTTCAACATCGCCAACCGGGGGATCATCGAGTTCGTCGAGGTGCTCAAGCTCGACGTCGCCTTCCTCTACGACCTGCTCGGCGCTTCGCAGGAGCACAAGATCAAGCCGAAGAAGTTCCCTCAGACCGACATCGACGAGGTGATTCTCGGTCACACCAACGAGCCCGAATACAAGAAGCTCGAGAACAACGAGTTCATGGAAGCGCTGCGGGACCGGACGGTGAAGATCGACATCCCGTACATCACCAAGCTGTCGGAAGAACGGAAGATCTACGAGAAGGACTTCAATTCGAGGCAGATCAAGGGCAAGCACATCGCTCCGCACACGCTGGAGATGGCAGCGATGTGGGGGGTGATGACCCGACTCGAAGAGCCGAAGAAGCACAACCTCTCGATGCTGCAGAAGTTGAAGCTCTACAACGGCAAGACGCTGCCCAACTTCACCGAGGACAACATCAAGGAGCTCCGCAAGGAGGCTTCGCGCGAAGGGCTGGACGGGATCTCCCCCCGCTACATCCAGGACAAGATCTCCAACGCGCTGGTGTCGGACAAGGGTGAAGGCTGCATCAACCCGTTCATGGTGCTCAACGAGCTCGAGTCCGGCCTCAAGGGCCATTCGTTGATCTCCAGCGAGGAGGCCCGCAAGCGCTTCCGCGAGCAGCTCACCGCGGTGAAGCAGGAGTACGAGGACATCGTCAAGAACGAGGTCCAGCGGGCGATCAGCGCCGACGACGACGCGATCGGCAAGCTCTGCGGCAACTACATCGACAACATCAAGGCCTACACCCAGAAAGAGAAGGTGAAGAACAAGTACACCGGCCACTACGACGAGCCGGACGAGCGCCTGATGCGGTCGATCGAGGACAAGATCGACATCCCCGAGAGCCGCAAGGACGATTTCCGCCGCGAGATCATGAACTACATCGGCGCTCTCGCGGTGGACGGGAAGAGCTTCAACTTCAGGACCAACGAGCGGCTTCACAAGGCGCTCGAGCTGAAGCTGTTCGAGGATCAGAAGGACTCGATCAAGCTCAAGAACCTGGTCAGCTCGGTAGTGGACAAGGAGACCCAGGAGAAGATCGACCTCGTCAAGGACCGGATGATGAAGAACTACGGTTACTGCGAGATCTGCTCCACTGACGTGCTCAACTTCGTGGCCAGCATCTTCGCGCGTGGTGACGCCAAGGAGTAACGCGTGTCGCTCAAGATCCACCAGGACCACTCACGCTTCAAGGAGATCGTCCGCGGGAAGATCAAGGCGAACCTGCGCAAGTACGTGCAGAAGGGCGAGATGATCGGAAAGAAGGGCAAGGATCAGATCTCGATCCCGGTGCCCTTCATCGACATCCCCCACTTCAAGTACGGCCACAAGGAACAGGGCGGCGTCGGTCAGGGAGAAGGCGAGATCGGTCAGTCGCTCTCGCCCGGCGCGGTCGAGCCCGGCGATGGGCACGGCAAGGCCGGTGAAGGCGAAGGCCAGCACGCGCTCGAGGTCGACATCTCGCTCGATGAGCTGGCGCAGATCCTCGGTGAGGAGCTGCAGCTGCCCCACATCGAGCGCAAGGGCCGCGAGAAGATCGTCAGTCAGAAGATCAAGTACACCGGGATCAACACCACCGGGCCGGAGTCGCTCCGCCATTTCAAGCGCACCTACAAGCAAGCGCTGAAGCGGCAAATTGCGAGCGGCCAGTACGACCCCCGCGGTGGGCTGGTGATTCCCACCCGGGAAGACCGGCGCTACCGGTCGTACAAGGTCGAGCCGCTCCCCGAGACCAACGCGGTGATCATCTACATGATGGACGTGTCGGGCTCGATGGGCGACGACCAGAAGGAGATCGTGCGAATCGAGAGCTTCTGGCTCGATACCTGGCTCCGCCATCAATACAAGGGCCTGGAGTCCCGCTACATCATTCACGACGCGGTGGCCCGCGAGGTCGACCGCGAGACCTTCTTCCATACCCGGGAGTCGGGCGGGACGATGATCTCCTCGGCCTACAAGCTCTGCAAGGAGATCATCAAGGCCGACTACCCGCCGAGCAGCTGGAACATCTACCCGTTCCACTTCTCCGACGGCGACAACTGGAGCGCGGACGACACCCGTACCTGCGTCGAGATGCTGAAGACCGAGATTCTCCCTACCGTGAATCAGTTCGCCTACGGCCAGGTGGAGAGCCCGTATGGCTCGGGGCAGTTCATCAAGGACCTCCGCGAGGCGGTGGGGGACCAGGGCAACGTGGCGCTGTCGGAGATCGCCGACAAGGACGCCATCTATCAATCGATCAAGGACTTCCTCGGGAAGGGACGGTGAGCGCACGATGAGCCCCAAGTCGCTCACCCCCAGACTCGCGGACCTGCACGTCGAGATCGAAGGCTACGCCCGCGAGTTCGGGCTCGACTTCTTCCCGACCAACTTCGAGATCCTCTCCTACGACGAGCTGAACATGGTCGCCAGCTACGGCGGCTTTCCCAACCGCTACCCGCACTGGCGCTGGGGGATGGAGTACGAGTCGCTCTCGAAGGGCTACGAGTACGGGCTGTCGAAGATCTACGAGCTCGTGATCAACAACGACCCTTGCTACGCCTACCTGCTCGAGTCCAACGCCGAGGTGGACCAGAAGCTGGTGATGGCCCACGTCTATGGCCACTGCGACTTCTTCAAGAACAACTTCTCCTTCGCCCATACCAACCGGCGGATGATCGACGAGATGGCGAACCACGGCACCCGGGTGCGCCGCTGGGTCGACAAGATCGGCGTCGACAAGGTCGAGGACTTCATCGACCGGGCGCTCTCGCTCGAGAACCTGATCGACCAGCACGCGCCCCACATCAAGCGCAACCCGGACAAGAAGCGGGCGGCCGACGAGGCGAAGTCCAACGAGGTGGTGACCGGCTTCAAGGTCGACCGCGAGTACATGCGCGGCTACGTCAACCCCACCGAGTTCCTCGACGAGCAGCGGAAGAAGGTCGAGGACGAGAAGCAAAAGGCGAAGAAGTTCCCCGAGCGGCCGCAGCGAGACGTACTCCTCTTCCTGCTCGAGCATGCGCCGCTGGAAAGCTGGGAGCTGGACATTCTCGCCATCCTTCGCGAGGAGGCCTACTACTTCGCTCCCCAGGGTCATACCAAGATCATGAACGAGGGGTGGGCCAGCTACTGGCACTCGACGATCATGACCACCCGGGCGCTGCAGGACCACGAAATCATCGACTACGCCGACCACCACTCGGGGACGATGGGGACGAGGCCGGGTGCGCTCAACCCCTACAAGCTGGGCATCGAACTCTACCGGGACATCGAGGACCGCTGGAACAAGGGCCGCTTCGGGAAGGAGTGGGACGACTGCGACGACCTCAAAGCGCGCCGGACCTGGGACAAGAAGCTCGGCGCCGGGCGGGAGAAAATCTTCGAGGTGCGCAAGCACTACAACGACATCACCTTCATCGACACCTTCCTCACCGCGGAGTTCGCGATCGACCAGAAGATGTTCGTCTACGGCTTCAACGAGAAGAAGAACTCGTTCGAGATCATGGACCGCGAGTTTCGCAAGGTCAAAAACAAGCTTCTCCACCAGCTCACCAACTTCGGCCAGCCGGTGATCGAAGTGGTAGACGCCAACCACGAGAACCGCAGTGAGCTGCTCCTCGCCCACAAGCACGATGGGCAGGACCTGAAAGGTGACTACGCGCGCGAAACCTTGAAGAATCTGCAGACCCTGTGGCGGAGACCAGTGAACTTGATCACGCGCCACGAGGGAAAGGGACTGATGCTTCGGTATGACGGTCAAACCCACTCCGAGAAAAAAGTCGATTTATAGTGGGGACACCTTGAACCCACGGATCGAAACCGCTGAAATCCTCAGCTTCCGCTTGAAGGTTCCTCCCGAGGAGCTGGCGCGACTGCCCGAGAAGCTCGGTCAGGAGCTCAACCTCGGCGTCGAGTCCGACGGGGGCGAGATCCTCCTCTCGATGGAGGACTCCGACAGCTATCTGCGCTTCCGTCCGGTCGACTCCGACGCGGTGCTCACCGAGATTTTTCTCTGCAACGACGACCGCGGGCTGTTTTTCCAGCGCGTGCTCGGAGCGTTGATGGTGCGCTTCCGGGGCGACCTCCATCTGAAGCTGAAGTGGAACACCCCCGAACGGAACAGCCACGGCGAGTTCGCCGAGGTGAAGATTCACGAGGGGTCGACCACCTATCCCGGGCTGGCGAACAGCTTGAACACCCTCCCCCCGCCGGTGCCGGGCACGCCGGTGGCAGCGCGACGTCGGGGCAGCGCCAAGCTCGAGGAAGCCAACCCCGAGGGTGAGGCCGAGGTCGAAGTGGACAGGCCCCCGACCGCGCAGGAGCTTGAGATCCGGGAGATTCTCTCGCGCGCCAAGGCCCACTGGGACGAGTACCAGCGCCTCAAAGCGAAGAAGGGCTGACCCTGACGGAAGTCGGGGTCATTTCGCAGCCCCGAAGCGGGCCCGCTGCAGGAGCTCCTTGAGCGTCGGCGGCGGTCCCTCTAGATTCGGCGCCTCCCTTCCCTCCTCGGGGCATTGCAAATGAAACAGGCCCCCGTTCTCGGTGTGCTGCTCCTTCTCTGTGCGTCGGCCGCCGAGGCCAAGGTCGAGGTGCTCAACCGCCGCATCGAGTCCGGACAGACCCTGGTGAAGGCGTTGCGGGAGGCCGGGCTGGAACCGTCGAGCGTCGACGGAATCATCAGCTCGCTCGAAGGGGTATTCGACTTCCGAAAGTCGCGCGCGGGAGACCAGTTCAGGGTGGTGCGCAGCGACGGAGAGGTGGACTGCTTCGACTACCGGCAGGGCCCGGAGGACGAATGGCAGGTGCGCCGGGAAGGAGACCGGCTGGTGTGCTCGAAGCGGTCGATCGAAGTGGAGAAGAAGGTCGAGGTGATCGAGCTGGATGTCACCCACTCTCTTTACGAGTCGGCTCGGGCCGCGGGTGAAGACCCGGCGATCTCGATGGCGCTGGCCGACGTCTTCGCCTGGGACATCGACTTCTACCGCGACGT
>JAYUUC010000561.1:0-3539 GCA_043755105.1 Myxococcales bacterium | reverse complement strand
GGGCGTCCTCGGCAAGGTCCGCGAAGAAGGGCTCCTGGCGGACGGGCTGAAGAGGGGAGACGAGGCAGAAGCCGGGGCGGCGTTCGACCTTGGCGTGGCCAGTCTTCTCGACCTGGTCGAGCTCGCCCGCGCGCAACTCAACCTGCAGCAAAGGGCCCGGTTCGGCGAGCTCCTGGTGGAATGTCGAGCGGCTCTCAGCGGGATGACCCGTGACAATTTTTCTCACCCGCTCCGATTTCGGCGGCTTCATCGGGCCGTGGCGAGCGAACCCAACCTGGCCCGCCAGAAGGGAGACGCGGGGGTATCGTTGGGCCAGCTGAAGTACCGGGTGAACGGCGACCGAGGCCGGGGAGAAAGAGGTCTCGGCGAGCTGTTCGGCGCCTGGAAGGCCATTCCCCAGGAGCGAGCTTTTGCCCGGCTGCTGGCGCGCCTCCAGCGGAGACATCGGGAACAGCTGGCGCGGCTTCACTCGCTCGATTTTTCCGAGCTGCTGATCCAGACCCGGGACCTTCTTCGCGACCAGCCGTTGGTGCGCGCGCAGGCCCAGGCCCGGATCGGCGCCATTCTGGTGGACGAATTCCAGGACACCAACCGGCTACAGCTGGAGATCGTCACCCTCCTCGCGGAGCAGCGGGACGGGGCGCCCCGCCCGCTCACCGGTTCCGGGGAAGGGGTGCTGACGCTCCCGCTCGAGCCCGCGCTGCTCTGCGCCGTGGGAGACCGAAAGCAGTCGATCTACGAGTTCCGCGGTGCCGACGTTTCGGTGTTCGAGCGGCTCACTCGCCGAATCGAGGACTGCGGCGGGCGGCGGTCGTTTCTTCAGTCGAACTGGCGCTCCTCGCCGGCGCTGCTGGGGTTCTTCAATCGATTGTTTGCGCGCTTGATGAATCCGGGTGCGGAGGGCCGGGACTACGAAGTTCGCTACTCGCCTGAGGGAGATGACCTTTCCCCCGTACGGCCGCAGCAAACGGCGCTCCCCTGCGTGGAACGGCTGGTCTACCAGGCGCAGAAAGAGGACACCGCGGAGCATTGTCGCCGGCTCGATGCTCTCGGGGTCGCCCGCTATGTCTCGACGCTGCTCGGGCCCTCGGGAGCTTGCCGGGTGCCCTCGCCCGGTGGCGAACCGAGACGGCCCCTGGGCTCCGAGGTGGCACTGTTGTTCCGGCGCTTCACCCATCTCGAAACCTATCGACAGGCGCTCCTTCACGAGGGAGTGCCCCACCGGGTCTTTCGTGGCCGGGGCTTCTATGGCGCGCAAGAGGTGGTCGACCTTGCGGCTCTGCTCTCGCTGGTCGCCGATCCTGCCGATTCACTGGCCCTGGCAGCAGTGCTTCGTTCTCCCCTGGTGGCGGTCTCGGACGCGACGCTGTTTCGACTCGCACGCGACGGGGGAGACCGACGGCTGAACCCGGTTCGGATCCTCGGCTCGGCGCCGATCGAAGACTCCTTTCTCCCCGCCGCGGAGCGGGCCAGGCTGGAGCGCTTTCGCTCGCTTTTTCCTCTGCTGCGAAGGGAGCGCGACCGGCTGGGCGTCGGTCCATTGCTCGCGCTGGCCCTCGAGGAGACCGGGTATCGCACCGCAGTGGCTGGAACTGCCTACGGAGAGCAGGCATTGGCGAACCTGGAGAAACTCGAAGGCCTGGCTCGCCGGCACGACAGTCTCGGAAGAGGACAATGCGCGACTTTCGCCGAGGAGCTGCGTGAGCTCGCCGATGCGGACCCCACCGAGGCCCAGGCCGATGTGGTGGACGCGCGGGACCTGAGGGCGGTGCAGCTGCTGACCATTCACCAGGCCAAGGGGCTGGAGTGGCCGGTGGTGATTGTCCCTGACCTCGGAGCGACGCGGAACCACATCACGGCACCGGTGGTCTTCGATCGAGCCCTGGGGTTGGCGATCAAGGCCCAGGTGTCGGAGGACCCGCCGGTGCGCGATTCCGCTCGCTTCCGCGAGGTGCTGGCCGAGCTGAACCGGCGGGAAGAGGCTGAACTGCTGAGGGTCCTGTACGTGGCCCTCACCCGCGCCCGCGACCTGCTGGTTCTCTCGGGCACGCCGGTGAAGCCGTCGGGAACCTGGTGGGGAGCGCTCCAGGAAGCCCTCGCGGAGGATCCGGACCTGGCTGCCGCGGTACAGGACCTGGATGTCGAACAGCTCTTGCTCAGCGTCAGCAGCAACCGGGCAACTGCCGCGGGAGTCGCCGCGGGAGTCGCATCGTCCGTGGGAGTCGCTTCGTCCGCGGGGGTTGCCTTGAACAAGGCCGCTGCTTGGGTGGCCGGGCCGATGCAGGCCGCTGAGCCGTTCTCCGCGTCCGATTCTCACCGCGAACCGGGACCGGAAGAGGCACGGGTGGAACGGGCGGTCGCGCGGGTACGCGCCTATGCCCCGACGCCGTGCACCCGTGCGGTGTTTCCGGTCACCCAGCTTCAGGACTACTTCCGCTGCCCTCGCCGGTATCGCTACGCCCACCTGGTGGGCCTCGCTGAGTACCCCGTCGTGTTCGACTTCGAACGAGACTCTGGGGAGGGAAGGTTGTCGGGCGACGCCCGCAGCCGGGGGACCCTGACCCACAGACTGCTCGAGCGGGTTCCGTTGCCTCTCCCCGGGCACGCGAAGTTGCTCAGCGCTCTCGAAGCGATGCTCTGGGAAGACGGTCACGATCCGCGGACTCCCGAATCCCAGGAAATTCTCCGCTGGGCCCAGGCCTTTCTTCACAGCCCCTTCGGGGAGCGCGTGGGCCGGGCCGACCCTTCCCGGGTTCACCGCGAGCTTCCGTTCCTGCTCAGGCTCGGCGGCGAGGGCTCTCTGGCCCTGATGCTCAAGGGTCAGATCGACCTCCTCTTCGAAGAGGACGACGGCTCCGCGGTGGTGGTCGACTACAAGGCAAGCCGGCGACCCCCGGGGGGGTTGGCTCCCTACGACTTCCAGCTCGACTGTTATTCTCTTGCCGCCCGCCGCATGCTCCGCGACGAGGTGGGCGTGCGGGTGGGGGTGGCCTTCTTGCGAGAAAAAGTCCCCGAGCCCGAGCTGAGGGCCGCCCATCGGGTGGACGGGCTGGCTTTCGAGGCCCGGCTTCTCGAAGGCGCCGCCGAGCTGCTGGGACGTTCTCCCACCTCGGAGTGGGAAGGCAGGCCCCCCCTCGAGTGCGAGGCACTCGGGTGTGGGTATCAGTATCGGTGCCACGGGAAGCGGGTGATTGGGCTATAAGCTCGAACTCCATGCCCAACGTCGTCGTCATCGGTGCGCAGTGGGGAGATGAAGGAAAGGGGAAGGTCGTCGACCTTCTCACCGAGCACGCTCAGGTCGTCGTGCGCTTCCAGGGCGGCAACAATGCCGGCCACACCCTGGTGGTGAACGGCCAGAAGACGGTGCTCCACCTCATCCCCTCTGGGATTCTCCATTCCGGCAAGAGCTGTGTGATTGGAAACGGAGTGGTGATCGATCCCCTGGTCCTGGTGGGAGAGATCGAAGCGCTGAAGCAACGAGGCTTTCTCAAGGAAGAGGCCCAGCTGCTCATCTCAGGCAACGCTCACGTCATCTTTCC
>JAYUUC010000560.1:0-3541 GCA_043755105.1 Myxococcales bacterium | reverse complement strand
GGGTGCGGGCGCACGAGGTGCCCGATGCCCAGGTGGTCGGCAAGCCCTTCTACCTGTCTCCTGAAGCGCTCGCCGGGGAGATCTCTCCGGAGACCGATCTATGGGCGGCCGCGGTCACTTTGTACGAGCTGCTCACGTTGCAGCGGCCCTTTTCGGGGAAGGACCCGGAGCACGTTTTCGCTGCGATTCGGGGCCGAAAGTATCCGAAGCTTCAGTCACTTCGACCGGAGATCTCCGAAGAGCTCTCTGCGGTGGTCGACCGGGCCTTCGCTGCGGACCCGGCCCAGCGGTTCCAGAGCGCGGCGGAATTTGCTCAGGCGCTTGCCCCGCTCTACGACGAGCGGGTGGGAACGCCGCTGGCGATCTCCGCCGTCGTCCGCGGTCTGTTCGGAGCAGGGGAAGCTGCACGCAAACCCAGAAAATAAAAACGCGTGTCCCGGGGCTTGGTGCAAGAGCGGTCGATGCACGTCGGTTCAGGGGCTGCGATCACCCGTCGCGGCTGGCGCGGACCCTGTCGAGATGACGCGTGAGAGATGCGACTACCCGGATGACGTTTGCTTCCGTCGTCTCCACGCCCAGTGAGAAGCGGAGCGAGCCATGGGCCTGAGCCGAGCTGAGCTGCATCGCGGTGAGGACGTGTGAAGGCGAGAGTGTGCCCGAGGCACAAGCAGCTCCTGATGAGGCACAGATGCCGTCGAGGTCGAGCGCGATCAACAAAGCCTCTCCATCGACGCCGTCGAAGGTGACGCTGCTGGTGTTGCCCACCCGGAGAACGTCTGCCCCGTTGATCGTCAGGGCCGGGACTGCCTGAAGCATCTCGCCCTCGAACCGATCTCGCAGCGCGGTCACCCCGCGGACGTCCTCGGACATATTCGATACGCGCAGCTCGAGCGCGAGGGTCAGGCTCTCGATCAACGCCACGTTCGGCGTGCCGCCCCGCCGTCCACCCTCTTGATGACCTGGCACCAGCGGCGCGACCGGCACCCCGCGGCGAACCAGCAGGGCGGCCACTCCCGCGGGGGCTCCGAGCTTGTGGCCCGAGAATGACAGCAGGTCGGCGTCGAGCTGCTTGAAGCTCACGGGGATCTTGCCCACTGCCTGAACCGCGTCGGTGTGAAAGAGCACTCCCCGCTCGCGGCAGGCGCGGGCCACCTCGGCCACCGGCTGCAGCACGCCGGTTTCGTTGTTCGCCCACATCAGCGAGCAGAGTGCAGTGTCGGGCCCGAGGGCGGCGATCAGCTTCGTTGGGTCCATGCGGCCATTGCGCTCCGGCGCCACCGCAACCACGCGAGCACCCGCCTGCCGCAGCTGTTCGACGGCTGCCAGCGCCGCCGGGTGCTCGATCTGCGAGGTGACCACCGCGAGGCGCGAGGGGTCTTTCCTCGCCCCGAAAGCGCCCTTGATCGCCAGCGCCAGCGACTCCGAGCCCGAACCGGTGAAGGTCACCTCACGCGGGTCGCATTCCAGAGTGCGGGCGAGGCGGGCGCGCGCAGAGTCGAGGCGAGCGCGGGCCCGCCTTCCGCCGCGGTGGACGCTCGAGGGGTTGCCCGGCGATTCGACCGCCTCTCGAACCGACTGGACCAACAGCTCTGCCACCTCGGGCAACAGCGGGGTGGCGGCGTTGTGGTCCCAGTAAAGGGGCGGGTCAGCTTTCATCGAAGGCGAGCAGCGACACCGCCCGCTCGTGCTCCACGCCGAACCCTTCGCGGAAGCGCTTCACCAGGTCGCGCTTCAACGCGGTCCGCTGCGACCGGGTGCCCCACAGCGGCATCCTCGCGCCTGCCATGCTTCCGTGACCTCCGGCCGAACCGCCCCGGTCTTCGCAGATCTCGCGGATCAGTCTTCCCGCGTTCATCCGACGGTCCTTCACCCGCAGAGAAAAGTAGAGCTGGCTGCGGTAGCTGCCGTAGGCGAGCGACCACTTCATCCCCTCGAGGAACATCATCCGCTCGGCGACCTCGGCCACCATGTCCGGAGAATAGACCTCGTCGAGATCGGTGATGATCGCCGTCCCGTAGACCTTCGCCCGCTCGATCGCCGCGTGGTAGAGCTGAAAGTAGCGCGCCGGCAAGTCCGGGTGCTCGATCTGCCCGAGCAGGGAGCGATCGATTCGAGGGAACAGCCACAGATAGCTGTCGATGTCGGTGGCGGTGGTCTCGCGGCCCAGGTCCCGGGTGTCGGCCTTGATGCCGTAGTACAGCGCGGTGGCCACCTCGACGGGAGGCTCGAGCCGAGCGGCCCGCAGGTACTCCACCAGCAGGGTCGAGGTGGCGCCGAAGTCTCCGCCGACGTCGGCATAGGCCGCGGTGAGGCCCTCGAGGCGAAGCGGGTGGTGATCGATGACGATGTCTGCGGGGTACCGTGCCGGGAGCGAGTGATTGCCCACCGCCTGCTGGGTGTCGACAAGCGCGAGCAGGTCATGCTCGTCGAACACCACCTGCGAGATCGGCACGATCGGCAGCTTCAGCATCCGCACGAAGGCCAGGTTTTCGGAGCGCCCGATGATCCCTCCGTAACCCACCCGAGACTCCAATCCCAGCTTGGCTTGAAGCAGAAAAGCCAGCGCCACCGCTGAGGCAATCGAGTCGGGGTCGGGATTGTCGTGGGTGAGGATCAACGGCTTGCGCTTGCCCTTGGCGAGCTTGAGCAGTCGGTCCACCTTGTCCCGAGACGAGAGCAGGGCGATCGAGCCTCGGCCCTCACCCGAAACAGAGGCGGCTGGAGGAGGTTCCTTTTTGGTCCGCAGATTCAACGGACGCACAAGGACCTCAGCAGCGCGATCGACTCGCCATAGCGCTCGGCGAAGGGGGTTTCGAGCACGCCCGGAAGGTTCTCGAAGCGCGGGTCGTTGAGCAGAAATCCAAAGGCTTTCAGCCCCAACGTGCCCTTGCCGATCTCTTCATGCCGGTCGACCCGGCAGCCGAGCGGCTTCTTGCAGTCGTTGAGGTGGAAGCAGCGAACGCGCTCCAGCCCCACCAGTTGGTCGAATTCGGCCATCACGCTCTCATAGCCTTTTCGGGTCGAGAGATCGTACCCCGCTGCGAATAAATGGCAGGTGTCCAGACAGATGCCCAACCGTTCCTCTTTTTGAACGGCCTCGAGAATCGCGGCCAGATGCTCGAAGCGCCAGCCGATCGAGGCCCCCTGGCCCGCCGTTCCCTCGAGGCAGAGGCGGGCCTTGAAGCGGGGCGTCGCCGAGTGAATCTCGTCGATCGCCGAGGCGATCAGCGCCACCCCTTCCTCGGTGTTCGCGTTGCAACCCGGGTGAAACACCAGGTGCTGCACCCCCAGTCGCTCGCAGCGGGTGAGCTCATCGGTCAGACAGGCGATCGACCGCTCCCTCAAGAGGGGATCAGAAGTTCCCAGGTTGGCGAGGTAACTGCCGTGCGCAATCGACGCGAGGCCGGTTCGTCGCGCTTCCTGCCGGAAGCTCTTGCGTTCGTGTTCGGCAAGCGGGTCTGCCTTCCAGGCCCGCGCGGTCTTGGTGAAGATCTGAAGGCAGCCGGCGCCGTGCTCCTCGGCGCGCCCGAAAGCCTGGCTC
>JAYUUC010000559.1:0-3553 GCA_043755105.1 Myxococcales bacterium | reverse complement strand
GTTTTGCACCTTGTTCAGATGAGCTGCATGCCCACCGTCATTTTGGTCATCGTCGCCATTCAGAAAATTCGCTTCGTCCATCTCTTCCATTCGATCATCCGGCCCTTTGGGATTGAGCCGTTCCATTTCAGTTCGCTCCGCGGCAGTGAGTGACGGCAAGTGCCGAATGAAGGCGACCAGTTTCCAGCTCGACAACTCGTCGCCATGATCTCCGGCAGTTCCCCACGCAGGCATCCCAGTGAGGCGAATGCCATTCTCAATGATGTATTCCAGCTGCCCATCGGTGAGTGCTTGGGTGCCGGTGGCCCTCATGTCAGGCGAGCGGGGGTAGAGATTTCTCCCGATTTGGGTTTCACCGCTCCCGTCGTTTGCATGGCAAGTCGCACAGTGGTCGGCCCAGTGCGCCCGTGCCTCTGCGAGCACCTCAGGCGAGGACTTCACGGGGTTGACCAGATTCTTTGCGGACTCTGGTATCGATTGGAGTCGTGCGGCACTCGCCATTTGCCGCTCCATTTCGGAAGGGGCATCTCGGGTGCTAAATCCGTGATGAATCATGGTCATGCCGTAGAAGCCTCCAATGACGGCGCACAGGAGCGCGAGACCCCCAATCGCAGCCAGAGCCTGGATTGCGCGGTTCACGGGGCGCTCCGAGCGCTCGGCGTGAATTCGTGGCTGTTCATGGGGTTTTGACCTCGTATGCCGTGGTGCCGGCAGGGGCCTCGTACCAACCTGGATCGGCGTCGCCTTTGAGGTGTTCCCGAACCTTGAGAATGGTGAACATCCCGCCCATTCCAACTGCGCCGTGAGGACCTTGGCCTGCCATCATCGGCAGCGTGTTCTTTGGACCCTGCATGTGCATGTCAGTCATTTCGTCCATGCCGTGCTCGCCCATGGCCATGTAGCCCGGAAGCAACTTCTGCACTTTGGGGTCGGTTGTCTGAGTGGGAACTCCAGTCATGTTCGGTACGTCGTGGGCCATCTGGTTCATGGCGTGGTGTGACTTGTGGCAGTGCATTGCCCAGTCACCAGGATTGGAGGCAATGAACTCGATGTCTCGCGTGGTGCCAGGGGGCACGTTGACGGTTGTCTCTGGCAATTGCGCCGAGAGGGGCACCTGGCCTCCATCAGTCCCCGTTTCAAAGAAAGACAGGCCGTGAATGTGAATCGGGTGGCTGTCCATCGAGAGATTCGCAATTCGAATACGAACGCGATCTCCAATTTGAGCCACGAGCGGGGCGGTTCCCGGGTAGGCCCGCGCGTTGAACGTGAACAGGTTGAAGTCGCTCATCGTGGCCGGATTGGGCCGAGAGGCGCCCGGCGGAACATCCCACTCGTGCAGGAAGATCGCGTAGTCGCGGTCGATGCGTTTGGCTTCTTGCTTGGGATGAATGATGAAGAAGCCCTCCATCCCGAAGGCCATCTGCGTCGTCTCGTCGGCATGCGGGTGGTACATCTGCGTGCCGTGCTGTTTGAGCGTGAACTCATAGGCGAAGGTCTGGCCCGGAAGGATCTTGGGCTGGGAGAGGCCCGCGACTCCGTCCATGCCGCTGGGCAGGATGACCCCGTGCCAATGCACGCTGGTGGCCTCCGGGAGCTTGTTGGTCACCAGGATGCGGACCTTGTCGCCCTCGACGGCCTCGATGGTTGGGCCGGGCGTCTGGCCGTTGTAGCCCCAGGCTTCCACGACCATTCCGGGAGCAATCTCGTGCTTCACCGGCTCGGCGATGAGGTGAAACACCTTGACGCCATGGTCCATGACAAAGGGCAGGGTGACGCCATTCGGTGTGGTCACAGGGACGTAGTTGGGCGCAGCCTGTGCTGAAGGACTGGCCAACGCGAACAGAGCCACCATCAGTGACTTGAAGGTCTTCACGGGGTAACTCCGATTTGTGCCAGTGGTTGGGTGGAGGGGCTGGGCGGGGCCGGCAGTCGACCCCCGAGCGCGCGTTCGAGGTCGCTGCGCGCCACCCAGTAGTCGCGGACCGCTTCGATGAAGGCGCGATAAGCGGTGATCTGCTGCTGCTTGGACTGAAGCAGCCCGTACACGCCCAGCAGCATGCTGTTGTAGTGCTCCTGCGAGAGCGCGACGGCGCGCTCCCGGAGAGGCAGCAGTACCTTGCGGTAGTGCTCGACCACTCCACGTGCGGCTTGGAGGCGCACGCTCGCGCGCCTCACGTCGCTCCGCACGTCGAGCGCGAGGCCTTCCTGTCGCGCCTGGGCCGCTCGGAGCTGGGCTTCGAGCGTGGCCAGACGCGCCTGATGCTGGTCGAAGATGGGAAGCTCCACGCTGAGGGTGGGGCCCAGGAGCGTGGTGCCCTCGGAGTCACGGCCCCCGCTCACTCCGACGTCCAGGCTGGTGAACCAGCGCGTTCCCGAGGCCAGCTCCCAGGCGCCGCGCAGCCCCAGGACCTCGGCCCGCGAGGCCTCCAGGTCGAGGCGCTGACCGATGGCCTTGGCTTCGAGGTGGTCGAGCGGCACCTCTTCGCGTGGGATCTCGGGGAGCGTCGTGGTCATCTCGAAGTGGGCCTGCCGCCCGAAGACGCCCATCTGGTGGACGAGCTGCTCCTTGGCCTCCAGGACGGCGTTCTCCGCGGTGGCAAGCTCGAGGCGCTCTTGTTCGGCCGCGGCAAGCCGGCTGACCAGCTCGAGCTCGGCGATGTTGCCGGCCGTGAACTGGCCCTGAGCCAGCTCGGCCGATGTCTGCTCGGCCTCGAAGAAGGCGCGGTGCAGCTCGGCGAGCTGCTGGGCGGCCTGGACCCGGACGAAGTCGGCGCGCACGTCCGCCTCGAGGTCGAGCACGGCATTGCCCACGCGGAGAACAGCGCGCGTGACCTCTTGCTCGGCGAAGCGCTTGCGCAGCGGCAGCGTGAACAGGCTGAGGAAGTTCTGCACCAGCGAGCCTTCCAGCTCCACGCTGCCGGGACCCTTCAGCGGGAAGCGCACTGATGCGCCGAGGGTCGGGTTCTGCAGGAGCCCGGCCTGGACGAGGTCGGCCTGCGCCATCCCGACGCTCTCGTAGGTCGCTTGCAGGGTGCGGTTGCGCAGGAGCGCCACCTCCACCGCCGCGTCGGCCGTGAGGTCCTTGGCGAGCAGGGCCTTCACGCGATCCTCGACCGCGCTGTCCTCGGAGCGGTGCTGGTCCCAGGCGACGCTGAGCCCGCCCCGCGACTCCACCTGGCGCGACACCTCGGCCAACCTCGGCGAGGGGTCGACGCTGGCGCAGGCGCCCAGCGTGAGCATCAGCCAGCTCGCTCGCTTCATCGCGGCCCACCCGGCCGGCGGACGAGCGTCATGCCGCACTTGGGGCACTTGCCGGGCTGGGGCTCGCTCACCTCGGGGTGCATCTCGCAGGTGTAGTCGGCGGTCGGTCCCGCATCGGCGGGGACCGCCGCGACTATCGGCGCGGCGACCACCACTGCGGCCGGCACCGGCGTCGGCATGGATGCGGTTTGCTTCTCACAGCCAGCGATAACGAGGGCGCAGAGGACGAATCGGTTCATGGGGTAGCTCCGTGTGCGGGTTGAAGGACGAGGTGCATGCCGCACTTGGGGCA
>JAYUUC010000558.1:0-3573 GCA_043755105.1 Myxococcales bacterium | reverse complement strand
CGCAGGGTGGCGACGGGCGCTTCGGCAGAGGCGATCGACGCGGTCGCTGAGCTGATCAAGACATCGGAAAGCCTCGGACCCGGTGAACAGCAGAACGCCCGGGAGCTTGGGGTCCAACTTGCGCTCGTCCAGAAGGACTGGGTCAGCGCCCGAAAGTTCGCCGTCGAGTGGATGCTGCTGTGCGGGCCCGACCGAACCGATGCCTGTCGGGCGCAGGCACTTGCCGCGCTGACGAAGGTGGCGAAATCGAAAAGTGGCGAAGCGGCCGCTGCGCAGGACCGGATCACCGCGACCCGCACCGCTGACGAGTGTCTGCTCAAGGGCGAGGCCGCGGTCCGCGCCCATGCTCCCCTGCCCCCTTGTCTGGAGAGCGCCGCCAGTACCTACCGGCGACAGAGCGATAGGCTGATGCTGGCGCGTGCCCACCTCTGCAAGGCTTCCTCCGCAGCGGTGGACAAGGCACACGCGGCCGAAGGACTCGGGCAACTGCAACGGGCAGAGAAAGACTGCACGGAAGATCGCTGCGCCGCGGTGCGCCAACGCGCCCTGCACCTGCTCTCGGGGCTGCTGCTGGAACAGGGCGACCTCGCTGGAGCGGCCCGCGCGATGCTGTCTGAAAACAAGGTGGCTGCGCAGAAGCTCGCTCCTGACCGTCAGCCTTATGGGCGAAGCGCCGAGCTGGACCGCCTCTGTGCCCAGCTCGACGCCCGCGAGGGCGCTGGCAGCTGCCGAAAGCTGGAAAAGGCGAACACCGGCAGTTACCAGTTTTTCGATTACTCGACGCAGAAGGTCAGAGGGGAAGGGCTTCGGCCCGAGAAGGTCAAAGAGGTGAACGAGCACTTCGGGGTGCTGATCCAGGACTGCCTGGCCCAGGAAGCAGAACGAATCACCGCGCCTGGATCGACCTCGTTCAACCTCAGCTGGAGTGTGGCCAATACCGGCCGGGTCGACCAGGTGCAGCTGGGGCGAAAGGACCAGGAGGGCGGCCCGCTGGCGAGCTGTCTGCACGCTCAGTTTTCGGTGTGGCGCTACCCGCGCTTCGACGGCGAGGCACAGCACGTCGAACAGTCTTTCGCGATCACCGCGCGGCAGCGGCGCTCGGCTGGCAGCTCTCCTCGCTAACGAGAGGTGGCAGCGCTCCCGGGAGTGGCACTCCCACCCGGGGATACCCACCTTTGTGGCACCTCTTGGAGGCACCATGGCTGAACTTCCGACCCCTCAATCTGACTCTTCTTCCGCCCATCCTCCCGGCTGGCCCGGCATCCCTGGGCGCTCCGCCGAGCAGGAACGCAGTCCACAAGGTGGCACGGTGCCGACGTCCACTCCGGCGAAGGTGACCGAAGCTCAGCGCGCGCTGGAAAAAGAGGTGAAAGAGGCCACGCCCCCTGCACCCCCCGCCCGCTGATTCAGCGGGTCGCGAACACCCAGGAGTAGTTCGCGTCCATCGGCTGACCCGACGCCGGGAAGCGAGCCTGGGATGCGGCCGACACCAGGCAACGGTCGAGCAAGACATCGGCGGCTTCCTCGCCCGAATTGCTGAGGTTGGTGACTACCTGGACCGAGCGCACCGCTCCGCCTTCATCGAGGTGCAGCCGCAGTGAGCGCCCTCCACTCAGGCCCGCGCGGCGTGACAGCGCAGCCTCCCAGCAGACGGCGACGCTGCTCTGGAGCGCCCCCATCGCTTCCTTGACCCGCGCAGGGTCGGCGAGAGGTGCGGCGTGGACCTCGCTTCCCGCCGCCACAAAGTAGAAGGCCACCTCCGACTCCGCAGCAGGGGCCGGAGCGCCTTCGGTGCCGTCGAAGCTCAGTGCGAAGGCGCGGGTGCCTGGATAGACGGTCGCGCCGAGCACCGCCACGATGCAGCGTTCGGTGTCAGAGACGGGGCGCGCCAGGGTGAGACTTTCGCCTGCCCCGGGGCCGACGCTGACCATCGATACGCGGACGGGACTGGGGGTCACCGCGTAGCCTCGCTGAGTTCCTCCCTCTCCTCCCTTCCGTTGGCACGCCCGAACCCGGGGCGCGGCATCGAGAATCCCTCGCTCGGACCCGTAGGCGCGTTCGCTCAGCAAACGCACGTAGGCGAGCACGGCCCACCCCGAAGGAGCAGCAGCAGGAGGATGAACTTCAAGTTGGGGAGGAACGCCGCCCGCCGGCCAGGGGTAAGCCCAAGCGACCTCACGAAGGCAACGTCCGACGGTGTTGGGTGCGCCGCCCTTCGACTCGAAGAGGACGTCGGTGAGCGATCCCCCCTTCTCCATCAGGGTGAGCTGGACGGTCGACCCCGCCGGAGGGTTGCTCAGTCCCCAGCAAACCGCGAAGAGGGAATCCAGCGGCACCCGCGGAGAGGCCACCGGGGCCATCACCGCAGGAGGAACCCGGCTCGCTGCGCAGGCGAAAGCCAACGAGGCAATCAGGGCCACGGGCCAGGCCGTGGAAGACTCCGGCGAAGGCGAAACAGAAGGGGGCAGAAGGGAGTTCACCCCTTGAAGCTTAGAACAACAGACGCATCGGGTGTTCGAGCAGCGCCTTCAGCTCGCGCAGGTACTGGGCTCCGACCGCCCCATCGATCACCCGGTGATCTCCCGAGAGCGTGATCGACATCATCTGCCGGCTGACGATCTGCCCTGCTCGACTGACCGCGCGCTCGGTGACTGCCCCCACGGCGAGGATCGCCGACTGCGGCGCGTTGATCACCCCGATGAACGAATCGATGCCGAACATTCCGAGGTTGGAAACGGTGATTGACCCTCCCGAGTATTCTTGCGGCTTGAGCGCCCGACGCCGGGCACGCTCGGCGAGGTCTCGGCTCTCGGCGGAGATGGCGGCGAGGCCTTTCTGGTCGGCGTCCCGGATCACCGGGGTGATCAACCCGTCTTCGATCGCCACCGCGATGCCCACGTCGACGGTGCTCAGTTGCACCATGTGGTCGCCGGCAAACGAGACATTGATGCGGGGAAACCGTCGAACAGCGATCGCGGTAGCCTTGACCACGATGTCGTTGACCGAGACCTTTGACTCCAGCGCCTTGGCCTCGTCGCGGATCTTCATCGCCGCGTCCATCTCCACTTCGACGGTGAGGTAGAAGTGGGGAACGCCCGGCTTCACCTCGCTCATCCGCTGAGAGATCACCTTCCGCATCGTGCTGAAGGGAATCACGGTCGGCTCGCGCCGCTCCAGCGTCGCCGAGGCGAGCTGTGAGGTCGGCGTCACTGCAGGCTGATTCAACGCCTGCTCGATGTCGCGCTTGATGATCCGGCCCTGGGGGCCCGACCCTTGAAGCTGTGCCAGGTTCAGCCCCTGGTCGTGCGCCATCTTCCGCGCCAGCGGAGACGCCCGCAGCCGACCGGATTCACCGTTGGAGACCGAAGCGGTCGCTTCCTGCCTCAATTGCAGCACCTGCCCGGTGCCCGGCTTCGAGGCCATGGGCGCAACAGGGGGCGGGGGCACCGACGGAGTCGCCGCACGGGGAGCAGGGGCGGGAGCGGAAGCCGCCGGAGGAGGCGCGGGTGCGGTGACCGCAGCCGCAGGTGCCGACGAGGAGACCGGCACCTTTTCGCCCTTCTCACCGATGAA
>JAYUUC010000557.1:0-3575 GCA_043755105.1 Myxococcales bacterium | reverse complement strand
GGCCTGGGGGTGACGGGTGCGGAACTGCCACGTCGGTGCGGGTGGGGGGCGCCTCTTCTGCGCCGCCGAGCGCGGCAGGCTCGGGGGAATCGACCCCTGTCGACGAGAGCGAGGAAAGGCCCGAGACGACCTCGAGCAGACGGGTCGGCTGGGGAGACTCCTCGATCGGGTGGAGCGCAGGCACTGCCACGGTGAGCTTGGGCAAGAACTCTTCAGGGGTGGGCCCGGTCAGTGCGGGGGCCGGAGGCGTGCCAGGGTACGCGTCCGCCCGAGTCTGATCGTCGCTCGCTTCGGGAATGGGGTCGGCGCGCGTCTGGTCCTCGGTCGCCACCGCCAGCGACTCGCCCGCAAGCAGCTGGGAGTCGGAGGCCGAGAGGCCATATTCTTGAAGGGGGATGTCGAGGTACTCCTGCAACCTCACCTGTTCGCGTTCCACCTCTTCGGCGAAGGTGGTCTTCATGAACTGGACCAGGTCCTTGCGGCCGAAGAGGGACTCGGAGGTGATCAAGAACCGCTGCAGGTCATCGGCCACTTCGTGGGCAAACTGGTAGCGGTCGCCGACGTCTCGCGCGAGCGCCTTGAGAACGATCTTGTCGAGCGCGGGGGGAACGGCGCCGTTGTGGCTCGACGGGGGAAGAACCTCGGCCTTGCGCACCTGTTCGAGGACTGAAAAGTCGGAGTCGCCCACGAATAGCCGCTCGCCGGAGAGCATCTCGTAGAGACAGATGCCGACCGCAAAGATGTCCGAGCGACGATCGACGGCCTGGCCGCGGACCTGCTCCGGGCTCATGTAGCCGAACTTTCCCTTGAGAATGCCGGCCTGGGTCTTGCTGGCCTTACCCACCGCCTTGGCGATGCCGAAGTCGATCACCTTGACCTCGCCCTCGTAGCTGACGAGCAGGTTCTGGGGAGAGACGTCGCGGTGGACGATGTTCATGTCCCGGCCGAGGTTGTCCTTCTTCCGGTGGGCGTAATCGAGCCCTTCGCAGATCTTCGAAATCGCGTAGCAGCTGAGCGCGATCGGAGCGATTTCTCCGCGCTTGCGGCAGCGGTCGAAGATCGCCCGCATGTCCTTGCTGGGCAGGTACTCCATCGCGATGAAGTAGGAGGAGCCGATTCGCCCCAGCTCGTAGATCTGTGCCACGTGGGCATGGGTGAGCTGGACGGTGATCTTCGCCTCATCGATGAACATGGCGATGAACTCTTCGTCCTCGGCGATGTTGGGCAAGATTCGCTTGATCGCCACCAGCCGCTCGACCCCGCCGACGCCGAAGGTCTTGCCGCGCCACACCTCGGCCATGCCGCCGATGTTCACTCGATCGAGCAGCAGGTACTTGCCGAAGGGAATCGGGCGTTTCTTCGCCTGAGCGGGCGTCGACACGAGGGCCTTCTTGGAGAAGGAGGACCCCGAATCGTACCTCCTCTGGCCTCACCCCGCCAGAGTTCTCGCCGGGTCCATCGCCGCCGCGTGGCGGCCCGGAAACCAGGCACCGGCGAGCGCGGCCAGCATTCCCAGGGCCAAGCCTCCGACCAGCAGCGCCCCCGGCATCAGGAAGAAGGTGTCTGGCTTGAACGGAAAGGGCGGCAGGTAGGAGGCAGAGAGCCGGTCGAGCAGAAAGGCGCCGAACCAAGCACCGAGGGTGCCGGTGACGCCGCCGAAGAGCCCGATCGCCGCCGCTTCGGCGAGCACCAGGTTCCGGATATCGGAGCGGGAGGCCCCGACGGCCTGCATCACTCCGAGTTCCTTGGCCCTGGCACGCACCGAGGCGGAGAGGGCGTGGGCGATGTTCACCCCGGCGAGCAGGCAGATCAGAATCGAGAGCAGCGCGAGGGCGCTGGTGGTCACCGCGACCGCGGCCCCTGCGCTCTCGGCCAGGCGGCGCTCCTGGTCGTCGATCTGCAGCCCCATCTGCTTCACCGCTTCGATCAGCCGCGGGACCCCGTCCGGGCTCCGGGCCTCGAGGGTGACCGAGGAGAAGGACTCGGCGTCGACCCCTGCGGCACGGTTGAGGCGAATGGCGACGTCGAGCGGAAGGGTCAGCCCGGCGAGGAGGCCGCGATCGGAGACCCCGACCACTTGTAGCTGAGTGGAGGTGACCGGACCGGGGGGGGTGGCAGCGACGAAGCTGCGGTTGAACTCCACCGGGAGGATGAAGCCGATCACCATCGAAGGGGAGATCTGGGGCAGCTTCCGCGCGGGGGCGAAGGTCTTGTTGTAGATCTCGAGCAGTCGGGTGGCGGCCACCGCGGGAATCGGCTTTCCCGGGCCTGGGTCCTGGAAGGAGCCGAGCTGGAGGTCGCCCTTGATCAGCCCCGGGTCCACGCCCACCGCGAGAATCTCCAGCCCCATCCGCAGCTGTGACCCGAAGAAGCTGCCCTCGTAGCGGCTCACCGCGGGGATCCGGACGTTCATCTTCCGGTAGACCTGGGCGGCGTCGGGAAGTGCCTGGAGCCGGTCGACCACGGCCTGGTCGATCTTCCCTCCTCCGAGGAGCGCGCCGAGAGAGACGGACGGAGGCACCACGTCGATCAGCCGGGAGTCGAGCGGAAAGATTTTCTCGCGCACCACCTTGGCGACGCCGAGGCCGAGAGCGAGGAAGAAGACCAGGGAGCCGACCCCGACGGCGACGCCGAACGCAGAGAAGCCGGCGCCGCGGCGGTCACGTTGAAGCGAGAGTCGGACCAGCCGAGCCAGAGAGCCGAAGGTCATCGCGCAGGTCCTCCGGGCACCAGCTTGCCGTCCTTGAGCCGGAGCACGCGCTGGGCGGCGTTGCTGATCCGATCTTCGTGGGTGACCGCGAGCAGGGTCATTCCCTCCCGGTGAAGCTCGTGAAAGAGCGCGATGATTGCATCTCCGGTGACCGCATCGAGGTTGCCGGTGGGCTCGTCACAGAACAGCACCCGGGGGCGAGAGAAGAGCGCGCGGGCAATCGCCACCCGCTGCCGGTCGCCGCCGGAAAGCTGGGAAGGGACGCGGTCCAACTTCGTCCCCAGGCCGACCCGGCCGAGCACCGCCTCGGCGCGCTGGCGCTGCTCGCGGCCGGACAGCGCAGGGCCGAAGTGCGAGGGAAGGAGCACGTTTTCGATCGCGGCCAGATTGGGGACGAGGTGAAAGGACTGAAAGACGAAGCCCACCCGGGCGTTGCGGAAGTGAGCCAGCGCGCCGTCTCTCATTCCGGTGATGCGCTCTCCGGCGACGGCGATCTCGCCCTGGTAGTGGACGTCGAGCCCGCCGAGGACATGCAGCAAGGTCGACTTGCCGCTACCGGAGGGACCGGTGATCGCCACGAACTCACCGTCGGCGACTTCAAGGTCGAGACCGTCGAGAACCTTCGACTCCCGCCCCTCTCCGTCCCGGTAGTGCTTGTGCAGCGCGCGAGCGGAGATCACCGTTTCTGGAACCTCAAGCCCAGCTGCCCCTGAATTGCCCCTTCCCGGGCTTCCACCGAGGCGGTGATCGCCCTCAGGTCATCGGTGGCTTCGAGCCAGCGGAGCGAGGTCGCCTTGATCGCGAAGCCGCCCAACCCGAAGGCTTCAGACGGCAACGCTCGAATCGAGTCGGAGAGGCGCCGGAG
>JAYUUC010000556.1:0-3589 GCA_043755105.1 Myxococcales bacterium | reverse complement strand
TGGTCTGGGACGATTTGCGCGGACCCGACAAGAACATCTACCTGGCCAGGGTCAATTCGGGCGGAACCGTGCTCGATCCGGGTGGCATCGCGGTGTCGTCTTCACTCGGTTTGCAAAGCGTGCCCTCGATCGCTTGCTCTGCCACTCAATGTCTCGCGGCCTGGGAGGACAGGCGAGGCGGCGCCGGAGCCCCCTACCCGTACGTGGCCCGAATTGCCGCCAACGGAACCGTGCTCGACACCAACGGCGTGAGGGTGTCGAGCACCGCCCCGATGGACTCACCCCCTGTGGTCAGTGCCGATGCGACCAACTTCGTCCTGGCCTGGGTGGAACCCGCTCCGGCCGGGACCGTCCTCGTCGCCGCCCGGGTCAACGCGACGGGAACGGTGCTCGACCCCGGGGGTATTGTGCAAGGGGGCATCCCCGCTGCCGGTCAGCGGCTGGGACTGGCTTACAACGGAAGTCAGTACCTGGGGATCTGGAATGACCAGAATGGCGGCATCCGCGGTTCGCGCTTCACGGGAACTCTGACCGGAGTCGGGACCTCCAGCGCCCAGCTCAGCAACCCCGGTACCAGCGTTTATCCCTCCCAGGAATTGATGCCCAGCGTGGCCTCGAGTGGCGACCAGGCGTTGGTGGTCTGGGTCGATCGGCGGGCAGGCTATCAGGAGCTTCGTGCTGTCCGGATCGACGCCACCGGCGCGGTATTGGGGTCGACGCCGATCAGCTTCCCGAACTCAATCACCAACCGCTTTCATCCGGTCGTCTCGTTTGGCGCGGGTGTTTATCTGGTGGCGTGGGAGGAAAGCCTTGACCAGAGCATCAGCGCTGTCCGGATAGACACCTCGGGCGTGGTGCTCGACGCCAATCCCCTGTGGATCGCACAAGGTCCCTTTGACCACTTCAGGCCGCAGCTCACCTTTGACGGCACCAACTTTCTCGCTCTGTGGTCGCAGCTCGACCCCGCGCTGACCCAAGATTTCGACATCTACGCCCGCGGGGTCAGTCCCGCGGGGGCGGCGCTGGGCATTCGCGAGTTTTCTGTCTCCACCGGCCTCACCGATAAAACAGACGTGGCCCTCTCCTTCGACGGCCTGAATTTCGTCACCGGATGGCAGGACGGGGTCGGGCCCTTCCGCGAGCTCCGTGTCCTCAGGCTGGATCTCGCCGGGAACGCGCTCGAGGCCAACCCGATTTCGCTCAGCGCGGCCACCGCGGATCAACAACACCTCGACGCTGCTTCAAACGGCAGCAGCACCCTCTTCGTGTGGGACGAAGGAGGCGCGATCAAGGGCCGCGTGATGGCACAGAACGGCACGTTTGCAGCGCAAGCCTTCACCGTGGTGGACCCCGCGGGGACCGGGATCGAGCCTGCGGCGGCATGGGACGGTCAGTTCTACTGGATCGTCTGGCGGTCCCGCGGTTCACGCACCGCCGAAGACCTGACCGGGGTGCAGGTTTCTTCCTCGGGTGTGGTGGTGGGGACCCCGTTCACGGTCACGTCCACCGTCGACCTCGAGCAAAAGCCCCGCTTGACGAGGCTGGGCACTGGAAAGCTGCTGCTCGCCTACCAGCGCTTCTCCTCGGTGTCGCCCTTCAGCGCGGTCAAGGTGGGCGCGCGGTTGATCTCCACCCCCATGGGGGATACCACTCCCCCGCTCGGCGGAACGGTGAACGACGGAACCGGGGCAGACGTCGATTTTCAAGGTTCAGTCGACTCCCTTTCCGCTAGCTGGTCAGGCTTCTCGGACCCCGAGTCCGGCATCGTTGAATATCAGTGGGCTCTCGGCACCTCGCCTTCGGGCACCGAGCTTCAGGGCTTCCGCTCGGTGGGAACAGCGACCTCGGCCACGCTCACCGGGCTGGCGCTCAGGGTGGGTTCGAAATTTTTTGCCACCGTTCGTGCGACCAGCGGCGCCGGACAGACGGTGACCGTTTCCTCGAATGGCGTCGAGGTGGTCCCCGAGAACCCAGCGGGCGTTCCCCCGCAGACCCTCGACCCCACTCGACTCCGGGTGGGCTGCGGATGCGACGTCGGCGGAGGCCCCTCTGTCTTTCTAGCCCTGCTGGGAGTGACCGGGTGGGCGACCTGGCGACGACGGGCGGTGACTGCCAGGAAGGATGCTGGAGAAGGCTTCCACCTTCGGCGGTGACCCCACGGGCTGCCTCGTCTATAAGGCGCCGGATTGATCAGGCCGACGAAGGAAGGCGACCGGGTGTCCAGCGAGCTCGAAGTGAACGAAGCAGCCGAAACCGAGTCTTTCAGCCAGTCCGTGCTGGGCGCCGGGTTCTTCAAGGATAAGACGATACAAAAGTGGCTCCGCTACCCGGACGCCTGGCGCGTGGCCGCATCTGCAGTGGCGCTGGCCTGTCTGCTCTTCTTGCCCTACCTCGGTGCAGTGGGACTGTGGGACCCGTGGGAAGTGCACTACGGAGAAGTCGCGCGGGAGATGATCCAGCGCAACGACTTCGTCCACCCGTTCTGGGAAAACGCCTGGTTCTTCTCCAAGCCCGCCTTCACGATGTGGATGCAGGCGCTGGGGATGCAGATCGTCGGCTCCAACCGCACCGAGGGCGCCCTCGGCCTCTACACCGAGTGGGGCTTCCGACTTCCGTTCGCGCTCTTCTCGGTGCTCGCGGTCGGGCTGATGGCCTATGCGTTGGCCCGGGTGGTGAGCGTGCGCGCCGGCCTCGCCTCGGCGTTCGTCCTCTGCACGATGCCGATGTACTTCCTCCTCACCCGGCAGGCCGTCACCGATACGCCGTTCGTCAATGCGCTGATCGCTGGGATGGCCTGCGCGATCATCGGTCAGCTCGACACCCGGTCGAAGCATCGCGCCGCCTGGTGGTACGGCTTCTATATTTTCTGTGCGATCGCCACGCTCGCCAAGGGGCTGCTCGGTTTTGGTTTGCCAGGGGTCATCCTGGTCCTCTACGCGGGCCTGTCGGTGATTCCATGGACGGGCACCTTCGTCGACGAGCACCTCAACTGGTTGATCCACGCTAGCTACCGCCGAGAGGTTCGCGAGGGCACCCGGGCGATGCCGGCGCTGTGGGCACAGTGTTTCCGGATGAAGCTGGGCACCGGGGTAGGGGTCTTCGTCGCCGTGGCGATTCCCTGGTACGCGGTGATGTTTGCCTTTGATCAGGTCGACGACGAGAGCCACCTCTTCTGGTACCGGTTCCTCATTCACGACCACCTCAACCGGCTGGGCGCAGGCGTCCACACCACCACGCCGGGAGGAACGTTCACCTACTTCCTCGAGCAGGGTGGCTACGCGATCTTCCCCTGGGTGGCGCTGCTGCCGGGGGCGATCAGTCACGTCTCCAGCCTCAAGTTGCGCTCGCTGCGGGCCGCGGACCACGTGGGAATCATCGCCGCAATCTGGCTGGCCTTCACCTTCGCGCTGATGGGCGCCTCGGCCACCAAGTTCCACCACTACGTCTTTCCGATGCTGCCGCCGATCGCGATCCTGATTGCCCTCTTCATCGACCGGCTCTGGGTCGAGGGGATAGCCAAGCATGGCATCAGCCTGATCTTCGGGCTGCCCTTCTTCATCCTGGTCGGGAAGGACCTGTCAGGGACGCC
>JAYUUC010000555.1:0-3594 GCA_043755105.1 Myxococcales bacterium | reverse complement strand
CAGGAGATTCACGCGTCGCCGCGGCACCGTGAGCTGCCGGTGATCTTGATCACCGCCTATGCCTCCGACGAGATCATCGAGAGGGGGATGCGGAAGGGCGTCGCCCTCACCCTCTCCAAGCCGCTCGACCTCAACAAGCTCCTCGACCTGGTCGGCTTCGCCACGCAGTAGCCAGGGCCTCCTGTCGCTGGTCGGGTTGACATCTTCCCCAAACGCTTTAGGTTGGCGCTCCTACCTGCCGAGTGCTAACTCGGTGGCGACTTTTTCATTCGTAATATCAGGAGCTTAAACATGTCAGCGAAAGAGATCTATTTTCACCAGAGTGCCCGTGACGCGATCCTCCGCGGAGTCCGGACCCTGGCCGATGCGGTCGCCGTGACTCTCGGGCCCAAGGGCCGCAACGTGGTCCTCGAGAAGTCGTACGGCTCCCCGACGATCACCAAGGACGGCGTCACCGTCGCCAAGGAGATCGACCTGGCTGACCGCTTCGAGAACATGGGCGCCCAGATGGTGAAGGAAGTGGCGAGCCAGACTTCGGACAAGGCCGGCGACGGAACCACCACGGCCACCGTGCTCGCTCGCGCGATTTACGAAGAGGGACTGAAGCTGGTCGCTGCCGGGCACAACCCGATGGACCTCAAGCGCGGCATCGACAAGGCCGTGGAAGTGGTCGTCGCTGAGCTGAAGAAGATGTCCAAGCCCACCAAGGACCAGAAGGACATCGCCCAGGTCGGCATCATCTCGGCCAACGGCGACGAGACCATCGGCAAGATCATCGCCGAAGCGATGGAGAAGGTCGGCAAGGAAGGGGTGATCACCGTCGAAGAGGCCAAGGGCCTCGACACCACCCTCGAAGTGGTCGAAGGCATGCAGTTCGACCGCGGCTACTCCTCGCCTTACTTCGTCACCAACCGCGAGCGGATGGAAGTCGTTCTCGATGAGCCCTACATCCTGGTCTGCGAGAAGAAGATCTCCACCATGGCGGACATGGTCCCGCTGCTCGAGCAGGTTGCTCGCGCCGGAAAGCCGCTGCTGATCATCGCCGAGGACGTCAAGGGCGAGGCCCTGGCGACGTTGGTGGTGAACAAGATTCGCGGCGTCCTCAACGTTTGCGCGGTCAAGGCCCCTGGCTTTGGCGACCGCCGCAAGGAGATGCTCAAGGACATTGCCGTCCTCACCGGCGCCACCGTGGTGTCCGAGGACCTCGGCACCAAGTTTGACAGCCTCACCCTCACCGACCTGGGCAGTGCCAAGCGGATCACCGTGGACAAGGACAACACCACCCTGATCGATGGCGCCGGGAAGAAGCCTGAGATCGAGGGCCGGATCAAGGTGATGCGCGCGCAGATCGGCGAGACCACCAGCGACTATGACCGCGAGAAGCTCCAGGAGCGCCTCGCCAAGCTGGTCGGCGGCGTCGCGGTGATCAACGTCGGTGCGGCCACCGAGACCGAGATGAAAGAGAAGAAGGCCCGCGTCGAGGACGCGCTCCACGCCACCCGCGCCGCGGTCGAAGAGGGCATCGTCCCTGGCGGCGGCGTCGCCTACCTGCGCTGCCTCCCCGCGCTCGAGGCGCTCAAGCTCGAGGGCGAGCAGCAGTTCGGCGTGGACATCATCCGCCGCGCGATCACCGAGCCGGTCCGCAAGATCACCCAGAACGCCGGCGTTGAAGGCGCGGTGGTGATCAACAAGATACGCGAAGGCAAGGGCGCCTTCGGGTACAACGCCCGCACTGAGGTCTACGAGGACCTCGAGAAGGCCGGCGTGATCGACCCCACCAAGGTCTCGCGCTTCGCGCTCCAGAACGCGGCGTCGGTGGCCTCGCTGCTCCTCACCACCGAGGCGATCATCGCCGACAAGCCGAAGAAGAAGTCGAAGAACGCCGGCGGCGCGGGCGGCGGCATGCCGGACTACGGCGGCGACGACATGGACTACTGAGCCTTCCCGCTCAGCCGTCTTCAAAAGTCTCTTGGCCCCCCCGCTGCTTCTTCGGCGGGTGGGGCCTTTTCGTTGAGCCGTCTAGCGCTTGCCGATCAGCCGATCGAGCTCGCGGGAAAGCGCCTTCGGATCGTTGAGAAGCTTCGGCAGGCAGGCAGCTGCGCCGCCCCGAAGTGACAGCAGAGCGCAATCCATCGTCAGGTGCTCGGCGAAGATCAGAAACGGCGCGCCTCGACTGGCACGCTGCCCCAGTGCGATCGCCTGCTCCCCGCTTGCGGGCCGGAATTCCCAGCTGAGGATCACCGCCGCCGGAGGCGCGCCCGGGTCGGGCTTCGCCTCCGAGATCGGGTTTGCGGTCAATCCGAGCAGCCGCAGCGCTTCGACCAGCTGCTTCGCATCGGCAGGGTTGTCTTCGTAGAGGTCCACCCGCTGGCTGCGTGCGCTGGACACAGGGAGGACGGCGGGCTTCGCTTCGACGGCCCGGCGGAGCATCTGGCGAACTGCGAGGATGTCATCGAAGGGTTTGATCAAGTAGTCGCGCACCCCCAGCTCGACCGCCTGGGCCGCGGTGAGCACCGAGGGATACCCGGTGATCAAGATCACTTTCGAGTTCGGGTCCAGCCTCCGGGCCTCGGCCGCCAGTTCCATTCCGCTGACGCCGGGGAGGTTCTTGTCGGTCACGATCAGGTCGAACTTCTCTTGCCGGAGACGAACGATGCCGTCCTCCCCTCTCGCTTCCTGGACCAGCTCGAACTCCTCGCCGATCAGCTGCTGAAAAACAGTGCGGATGATCGCCTCGTCATCGACCAGCAGCACCCGCTTCTTCGGCCTGGCCGAGACGGGCACCTTGCGCAGCGTGTTCGAGACGAGCGAGGCCGTCGCTGCAGAGGGGGCTTTGAACACCACCCGGAACACCGCCGACGGAGGGGAATCGTCGCCCAGTGTCGACGGAGGAGCGAGGTCGATGTGGGCATGGTGGTCGGCGGCAATCCTCTTGCACACCGCCAACCCGAGACCGCTGCCTTTGGCCCGCGAAGTCACATAGGGCTCGAACATCGTTCCCTTCATCTGCTCCGAAATGCCCGGCCCCCAATCGGCGACCAGCAGCGTCGGCTGCTGCTGCTCGTAGCGCACCACTGCTTTCAATTTCCCCACACCGCCCATGGCCTCACGAGCGTTGTTGAGCAGGTTCAAGGTCAGCTGCTCCAGGAGTCGGGCGTTCCCCTCCAGCGCGACCTGCGGATCGAGGTCGAGCACCAGCTCTACCGAGGCTGACTCGGGATTGAGCTGGAACATTCGCGCCGCCTCGGTGACATGCTCGGCAAGAGCGACCGGCTCGAGGGGAGCTGGCTTGTCGTGGGCGATGCGGGTGAAGTCGTCGATGATGCTTTCCATTCGCCCCACCTGCGAAAGCAGCATCGGGGCCAGTCGCGCGGTCGAAGGGTCGTTCAACAGCTGCAGGTAGGCCTTCAGCCCTAGCAGTGGCTGGCGCAGCTCGTGAAGCACCTCTGCTGCGAGCTGCAGCTCTCCTCCGCCGGAACCCCCTTCTTGCACCTGTTTCCACAGCGAGCGGCTACGGAAAAGGTCGCCCGCCTCGAGTGCGTCGGTGAGAAGGTCAAACAATTCCGGCTTGATCATCGTGCTGGCCACCCCATC
>JAYUUC010000554.1:0-3602 GCA_043755105.1 Myxococcales bacterium | reverse complement strand
AAGGCTTCCCGGAACGCGGTGGTGGCCTGAAGCGGCTCCTTCAGCCGGTCCTCGAGAAGCAGCCCTGCCGCGGTGAGGTAGTGGGCCCGGGTGCTCGAGTCCTTCAGGGTCAGGGCGAGCAGCCGGTAGACGCGGGCGAGGTTGCCGTGGTCTGCCTTCTCCGCCCAATGCTGTTCAAGCTGTACCAGCAGGCTGGGGTCGTCGGGCCTCAGCTCGAGGCACTGCTGGTAGAGGGCAGAGGCCTCTTGCTCTCGCGACAGCCTGAGGTCGAGGACCTGGGCCTTCTCGAACAACAGCAAAGACCGCGCCCGCGAGCCGACTGTCGACGCAAGCTCGGCTTCGAGCAGTTGCAGGACCATCTGCCAGTTACCGACTTCTCCGAACAGCCGTCGGGCCGCGCGCAGATTCGAAAGCAGCTTCGGTGCCAGGCGGTAGGCGTTCTGGTAGGCCACCGCCGCATTGCGCGGGTTCTTGAGTGGATCTTCCCAGAGCAAGCCGGCCTCGTAGAAGAGGACTGCGGCTGCGGGGTCAGCTCCCAGCGCTCGCGCTTCTCTCTCGAGCGCGACGATTCGTTGACGGGCTGAGTCGTCGGGGCTCAGGTCGGTGTTGGAGGGGTCCGACGAGGGCAACCCGGCTGCCGGTTCAATCCGCTCGCTCATGGGCGAAGAGCTTAGGACAGTTAAAGGAAGCGAACGGGGGGAGCTTCGACTTTGGAGTCGACTTCAGCCGGTTTCCACTGAGCGCCCGACTCAGGCCGTGGCGTTGCTTGCGGCTTTCATCAGTTCTCCCGAGGCGACCAGGGCCGAGACTTTCTCGATGTCTAGGTGAAGTTCTCGGTCTCGGTCGAGGGTGGGTACCTGACTTCGCACCAGCGCGTAGGCGGCCTGGACTCCTTTGCCCGGACGCAGCGGCAGCCGCAGGTCCAGCGCCTGACAGGCGACCAGGATCTCGATTGCCAGACAGCTTTGGGTGAAGCCTTCTACCTGCCGGGCCTTGAGCGCGGCGGTCATCCCCATCGAGACGTGATCCTCTCTGCCAGCAGAGGAGGGAATCGAGTCGACCGACGCGGGGTGCGAGAGAATGCGCGACTCGGCGACCAGCGCTGCGGAAGTGACCTGGGCGATCATGAAGCCCGAGTTCAATCCAGAGTTCTTGGCCAGAAACGGCGGCAACCCTGAGAGCGACGGATTGACCAGCTGCTCGACCCGGCGCTCGCTGATCCCGGAGAGTTGGGTGAGTGCCATCGCCAGCACGTCGAGTCCGAGGGAGATCGGCTGGCCGTGAAAATTGCCTCCGGAGACGATCTTCTCGGATTCGACGAACACCAGGGGGTTGTCGGTGGCGCTGTTCGCCTCGATCTCCAGCACTCCCCGTGCGAACTGAATGCCATCGCGCGCCGCGCCGTGCACCTGGGGCATGCACCGGAGCGAATAGGGATCTTGCACCTTGCTGCAGTGGGCATGGCTCTCGACCAGCTCGGAACCTTGCAGCAGCCGCCGCAAATGGGCCGCGCAGGCCCGCTGGCCCGGGTGGGGTCGAACGTTCTGGATCTCGGCAATGAACGGCCGGTGGCTGCCGAGCAGACCTTCGAGGGTCATCGCTCCGGCCAGATCTGCGACCGAGGCCAGCTGCTCAGCCCGGAGCAGGGTGAGAATCCCCACCGCGCACATCGCCTGGGTGCCGTTGACCAGGGCGAGCCCTTCCTTGGCCTCGAGGACCACGGGGGCCAGGCCGGCCTGCGCGAGCGCCTTCGCAGACTTCATCCGGGTTCCCTGGAAGAACGCCTCGCCCTCGCCGATCAGCACCAGGGCGAGGTGTGCCAAGGGGGCCAGGTCTCCCGACGCGCCCACGCTTCCCCGCTCGGGCACCACGGGTACCACCCCCCGGTTGAGCATCTCCAGCGCGAGGCCCAGGGTCTGGGCACGGATGCCGGAGTAGCCCTTCGCGAGCACGTTGCAGCGCAAGAGCAGCAGCGCGCGGGCCTCCTCGAGGGGCAGCGGCGTTCCCACCCCGGCCGCATGCGAGAGGATGAGGTTGCGTTGCAGCTCGCGCAGATCCTTTCGATCGATCCGCACCTCGGCGAGGGTGCCGAAGCCGGTGTTGATGCCATAGGTGGGCGCATCGCTTGCGGCAAACCGCTCGACCAGGTTCCGCGACGCTTCCACCTTGCGCAGCGCATCGGGGCTGAGCTCGACCGTGGCTTGATTCCGGGCGACCACGAGGATCTCCTCGAGCCGCAAGGTGTCGCCATCGATGAGCAGGCGGGTTCGGGACATGGTCGCTCCGGATGTGGGTGTGGTCGCCGAAGGAAAGGGGTCGAACGAAGAACCCTTTGACGGGGACGGGTGCCGCTTTAACGTGAGAGCGCCCACTTTTCCAAGGCGGCTTCGTCCGTGGCCCTGATCGTTCAGAAATATGGCGGAACCTCGGTGGGAGCCGTGGACCGGATCCAGAATGTGGCCCGGCGTTGCCTGGCAGCGCGGAAGCAAGGTCACGACGTGGTGGTGGTGGTCTCGGCGATGTCCGGCGAGACCAACCGGCTGCTCAAGCTGGTCAACCAGGTCTCTGCCAAGCCGAGCGAGCGGGAGCAGGACGTCGTCCTCGCCAGCGGAGAGCAGGTGGCGATCGGCCTGGTGGCGCTGGCGATTCAGTCACAGAAAGGAAAAGCGAAGAGCTTTCTCGGTCACCAGTGCCGGATCGTCACCGACAGCACCTTCTCGAAGGCGAGAATCAAGAGCATCGACGCCGCGGCGATCTTCGACGCGCTGAAGACGAAGCACATCGCCGTGGTCGCCGGCTTTCAGGGTGTGGACGAGGAAGGCAACCTCACCACCCTGGGCCGCGGAGGCTCGGACACCACCGCGGTGGCGATCGCCGCTGCGATCAAGGCCGATGCCTGCGAGATCTACACCGACGTCGATGGGGTCTACACCACCGACCCGAACATCTGTTCCGCGGCTCGAAAGCTGGATCGGATCAGCTACGAAGAGATGCTCGAGCTCGCCAGTCTCGGCGCCAAGGTCCTTCAGATCCGTTCGGTCGAGTTCGCGATGAAGTACAAGGTGCCGCTGTGGGTGAAATCCTCGTTCACCGAGGACCCGGGAACCCTGGTGTGCGAGGAGGATGCGGCAATGGAAGACGTGGTGGTCAGCGGCGTCGCCTACGACAAGAACGAGGCAAAGATTGCCCTTCGCGGAGTGCCTGACATTCCGGGGGTGGCCGCCAAGGTCTTCGGCGCGCTCGACGAGAAGAACATCGTGGTGGATCTGATTGTCCAGAACGTCTCCAAGGACGGCAAGACCGACCTCACCTTCACGGTGGCCAAGGCCGACTTCAGGGAAGCCTGCTCGGTGGTGAAGAAGATCTCGAAGCAGATCAAGGCCCAGGGCGTGGACACCGATGACCAGATCGCCAAGGTCTCGATCGTCGGGGTGGGGATGCGAAACCATTCCGGTGTGGCAGCGAAGATGTTCCAGGTGCTCTCGGCCGAGGGCATCAACTTATTGATGATTTCGACCTCCGAGATCCGGGTGTCTTGCGTCATTCATGCCAAGTACACCGAGCTCGCGGTTCGGGCGCTCCATACCGCCTTCGGTCTCGAC
>JAYUUC010000553.1:0-10431 GCA_043755105.1 Myxococcales bacterium | reverse complement strand
CTGGGCCACCCAGGGCTTGGAAAATCAGCGACTCCCTCTACTCCCCGTGTGCTCGCAACTTTCTCAGTTCATGGGTTTCGAGTTGGCGCTCCGCCGCTCGTCCGCAGTCTGACCCTGAAAATCCCGCTCGCCGGAGGATTTCGTTTGCCTCACCTCCTGCTCGCGGGCCGGACGGAACTGGCACAGCGCTTGCGAAAGGCCCCGATGTCGCAGGACAGGGGGAGCACCATGGAGACGGGGGCACAGCCGGTCGCAGCAGATTCACCCCAGGTAGAGCTGCCGTCGAGGGTACGCCGCGCGCGGGCCCGAGGTCAGCAAGCGGAGGGCAACCTTCGCGAGCGGCTGTTCGAGGTGGGCTGCCCGGCGCTCACCGACCCCGAGCTGCTCTCGGTGCTGCTGGGAATCGAGTCCTCTCGCCGGGCCGAGGATCTGCTCGAACGGGCAGGCGGGCTCAAGTCCTTGTTCCTTCACGAACCCCCCGAGCTGTTTCGCCTCAAGGGGATGACGCGCTCCGGTGCCGCCCGGTTGCTCGCCGCACTTGAGCTCGGCCGCAGGCTTCAGGCGAGCGGGGAAGCGAGACCTCGGCTTTCCACCCCTTCCGAGCTCTATCGTTACTTGAGGCCACGACTCGGTCTTCAGCGTCGAGAGCAATTCCACGTGCTCTGTTTCAACTCCCGCAATGTGCTGCTGCGGGACGCCCAGGTGGCGTCGGGGACGATGAACGCCTGCCCGGTCGACCCGCGTGAAGTGTTTGGCGCCGCCCTCACCGCGCGCGCCACCGCGATCGCGCTCGCCCACAACCACCCTTCTGGAGATCCCGAGCCTTCTCTCCTCGACCTGGCCCTCACCCGTCAGCTGGCTGCAGGAGCCCGGCTTCTCGGCCTGCGGCTGCTCGACCACCTGATTGTCGGCGACGGTGCGTTCACCTCACTCCGGCAGCGGGGGCAACTCGAAGGCGACGCCGCCGAGCACCGATCCGCCAGCGACCGGGTGGGTTGGGGACGGACCCGAGCGGCTGCAACGGCGAGCGACCGTTGACGGGCGAAGGAAAACGGTGATCGTATGCGCCGAATGTCCTCGCCCCTGCCGTACCTCGAAGAGGCCCAGGCGGGCCTGGTCCGCCATTTCGGCCTCAGCGGCTTTCGCCCGGGGCAAGCCGAAGTGGTCAGCGCCGTGATGTCCGGCCGCAACGCCATGGTGGTGATGCCCACCGGCGCTGGAAAGAGCCTCTGCTTTCAACTGCCGGCCACCTTGCTTCCCGGCGTCACCCTGGTGGTTTCACCGCTGATCGCTTTGATGAAGGACCAGGTCGACCAGCTCTGCGCCCGAGGGATCAAGGCCACGCTGATCAACTCCACCCTCGGCGATTTCGAGCGGGCCGACCGGCTGAGACGGCTGCGCGCGGGTGAGTACAAGCTCGTCTACGTTGCCCCCGAGCGCTTCCGCAGCGGCCAGTTCCTCGATGCCCTTGCCGAGGTGAAGGTCGATCTCTTCGCGATCGACGAAGCCCACTGCATCTCTCAGTGGGGCCACGACTTCCGTCCCGACTACGCGTTGCTCGGCAAGGTCCGCCGGCGCCTGCGCCCGCCCAGAACCGTCGCCCTCACCGCCACGGCGACGCCTGAGGTTCGTGACGACATCGTTCGCAGCCTGCTGATGAAGGACCCCCAGGTGTTCGTGGCCGGGTTCGACCGCGAGAACCTCTTCCTCGAAGTGATGGGAGTCGGCGGCGACGAGGAAAAGCGACAGGCCTGCACTCAGCTCGTCGGCGAAGGCGGCTCGGGCATCATCTACTGCTCGACCCGGAAGGCCGCCGAAGGACTCCACTCGGCGCTCAAGGGCCGGGGCCACCGCGCCGTGCTCTACCACGCCGGAATGGACGACGCCGCCCGCTCTGCCGCCCAGGAAGAGTTCATGGGCGCCCGCGACGCGGTGGCCATCGCCACCAATGCTTTCGGGATGGGCATCGACAAGCCCGACATTCGCTTCGTCGTCCACGCCAACATTCCTCGGGCCGTCGAGGCCTATTACCAGGAGATCGGCCGCGCCGGCCGCGACGGGCTCCCGGCTCGGGCAGTGCTTCTCTTCAACCACTCCGATGTCTTCACCCAGGAGCGGCTGATTCAAGGCAGCCACCCACCCGCCGCGGTGTTCTCGGACCTCTGGAATGTCCTCGTCGAAGTCGAGGAGTTCAGCCGCGGCATCCACCTCCTCGCCGCCCAGATTGGCTCCTCCGAGTTCGAGGTCTCCGCTGCGCTTCGCGTTCTCGAGCGAGCCGGAAAAATCACCCGCGCGGGGCGCGGCGAAGGCACCTATGGCATCACCCTGCGGGCCCGGGCCGCAGACATCAAGCCGCCGACCAAGGACGCCCGGCTGCTGCTCAGCACGCTGCTCGAAAACTATCCCGTCGAACGGTCAGCCACTGTCGAGCTCGCGGTGCTCGTCCGCCGAACCGGCATGGACGACGACCGCGTCCGCCAGGCGCTGTCACGACTCGAGAAGTCCGGTGCGGCTCAGGTGCGGCGGCCGTTCGCGGGGCGCACCATCCAGGTCACCGAGCGGGTGCCGTTTCACACCCTCGAGCTGGGGCTGGAACAGGTCCGGGAACAGGAGCGCCGCTCGCTGCTGCTGCTCAAGCGGATGACCGAGTATGCCTACTCCACGAAGTGCCGAAGGGCCTTCATCCTCCGTTACTTCGGAGAGGAGGGCACCGACGAGAGCTGCACCGGGTGCGACGTCTGTTCCGGGCCGAGATTGAGCCGGGCCCGGAAGGCCAGCCCCGGCGCTGCGCCCATCGCGCTGCGGGCCCCGGGCACCGTCGGCGGCCACAGCGAGCTCGCCGTCGAAGAGCTGCGCCGCTTCCGCAAGGAGCTCTCGCGGGACCTCGGTGTTCCCCCGTTCATCATCTTCAACGACGCCACCCTCTACGCCCTGGCCACCGCGTTGCCGATCGACCGCGATGGGTTCCTCGCGGTCAAGGGCAGCGGAGCATCTCGCTGGGAGCGTTTTGGGCCCAAGGTGGTCGAGATTTGCCTCCTCGCTCGAGCCGCGGGGCATGACCCGGCGCCCATCGCCGCCCGCGCACCCGTTCGACGCCGCGTCGCCCGCTGACAGCGGTGCGGTCTTGGCCGCAGCTACCGGGCCCAGAGCCGGCGCAGCGTCCACATTCCCATTCCCACCCCCAGCGCCATCGCGAAGATGATCAACACCGTGGTCGCCCCGAAGATCAGCTGAAGCGTGAACTCCGACACCTGGCCGTAGACATAGGCGTCGCGCAGGGGCCGAAGCATCCCGGTGACTTCCAGCAACCTCCCCGGCAGCGACTCCATCGCCAGTGACGCCTTCTCTGCCCACCGGGTGGTGTGAAAGCGGCGAATCGACTCCACGGCCAGACCCATCGCCAGATACACCCCCGAGAGCAGGGTGGCGTTCCCGAACATCACGGAGAAGAGCGGATAGCGGGAAGGGGCGGTCGGCACGCTACCTCTTGGAGAGTTTCTTCTTCAGTTGGGGAAGCAGCTTCTTCACCCGCGCCAGCTCGGGCGCGGGTCCACCGGCGTTGAGGAAAGCGTCATATTCGCCGACCGCGACGGCCTGTTCCTCGGGACCGCCGCGGGCCAGCTGGTCGGCTCGCGCGAGGCGAATGGCCCCGTAGGCGGGCTCGAGGAAGGCGGCCGCCCGGAGCGCTTCCTTGGACCGGGGCTCGTCCTTGCGCCGTGCCGCCGCGAGCCCCAGCGCGAACTGAGCCACGCCAGAGCTGGGAGCACGTGCCACCGCCTTTTCTGCGAGCTCGAACGCTTCCTTGTTCGCGCCGGCACTGACCAGCACCCGGGCCGCCGTGGCTTCGGCAAAGGCCAGGTCCCATGCGGGAGCATCCGCCGCCGCCTCGACCAGCTGCCGCGCGACCGGCTTTCCTGCGCCGGCAGGGTGGGCGTGCACGGCGCCAATCCGCGCACAGAGCGCCTGGGCATCCTCGCGAAGTGCGGCCGCGTAGGCTTTGGCAGCCATCGCCTCGTTGCCCTGGCGAACGAAGCCGTGACCGATTTCGCAGAAGGTCTGCGCGTCCTTGGCGTTGAGCTTGTTCGCCCGCTCGAGGGCGGCGAAGGCCTGCTTTGCGTCGCCCTTCGAGAATTGCACCGCTGCCTGCACCCGGTACGCTTCCGGCTCGGGGTCGAGCTTCACCGCCAGCGCCGCCTCCGTTTCGGCCTGCTTGAACTGGCCCGACTGGTAGAGCGCCCGGGCAAAATCCCGGTGGGCCATGGCCGCTGCCGGGTTGTCGCTCTGCCAGGCCTCGGCTTCCTTGAGCGCTTCGGCAGTCTTTCCCAGCGCCAGGTACGCCAGCCCCAGCGCGTGGCGGGCTTCGCCGTGAGAACCGTCACGGTGGACGGCGTGGGTCAACGGGTCGATCGCTTTCTCGGGCTGCTTCTGCGCCAGGAAGAGCCGGCCCAGCGAGCAACTCCCTTCGTAGTCGAGCGGCTCCTTCGCGGCCTCTTCGAACTCCACCCGGGCCTTGTCCAGCGCCCCCTTCTGCCAGTGGAGCTGTCCGAGCGCGACCCTCACTTCGCCCTTGTAGCGCTTGGACAGGGTGAGCGCCTTCTCCAGCACGGCCTCTGCCTTGTCGACGTCGTTGTCTGCCGCATCGGCGAGCGCCAGGTAAATCACCGCCTCGGGAGGAAACCGGCCTCCGACCTGGGTGTGGCCGAGCTCGGTCCGCGCATGCTTCCATTCACCGAGGTGGCCGTAGGCGATGCCGCGCACCAGGGACAGCTTTCGCGCTTCGGGGTCGGCCGGAAGTCGCGTCAACAGCTCGTGCTCGCGGTCGCGCGCCAGCAACACCCGCCCGAGCGCCTCGCGGGCCTCCTCGCTGTGGGGCTGCTGCTTGAGTGCCGTCTCCAGGGCCTGCTGCGCGGCGGGCATCTTCCCTGCCAGCCGATTGGCCTCTCCGAGAGCGAGGTGAAACGAGAAGGACCGGTCCTTGAATCGCGCCAGCCCGTCGCCGAGGATTTTCACCGCTTCATCGGCTCGCCCATCAAGCGCGAGCAGCTGCCCTCGAAGCAGCTCTCGCCTGGCGAGCAGCTCGGGCGAGAGGTCCGTCACCGGCAGTGCTTCGACCTCTTCCAGCGCTTCCGACAGCTCGCGCCCCAGCTCCAGCCGGGCCTCGGCAGCACCCAGGGTCCGCAGGGGGTGATTGGGAGAAATCTTCGCCGCCGCGCCGGTGAAGAGCTTGCGCGCATTCTCGTGGTCCCCGAACTGTCGGTAGTACTCCCCCAGGGCCACCAGCGCGCGGACGTTGCCGGGGACGAGCTCGACCGCCCGGGCGAGGCGCTTGCGGCCGTCTTCCGCCTTCTTCCGGGAGAGCAGCAACCGCCCTGCGAGCTCGTGGACCTCGGTCTGGTCGAGCGACGAGCCGATCACCGCCTCTGCGGCAGCGGCCCGTTGTTCCGGAGCGGCGAGGAAATAGCCCACCACCAGCGCCAGGCCGGCGTCGACTCCCGGGTGTTCGACCGCTGCTTTTGCCGCGGCCTTGTCTTCCAGAGCGTGTCCATATTCGTCGTGGAGCAGGGCGCGGGCAAAAGCGGTCCGCCCCCAGACCTCGGCGCTGCCGTCGTCCATCCTCGCGCCGCGCTGGAGGGAGACGAGCGCGGCGCGATAGCCCGCGGCGGTGTCCAGAGCGATGGCCGCGCGGGCCTCGCCGAGGGTCGAGGCGAGCGTCTTGCCTCCGTTCTCGACGAATTTCACATAGACGAAGTTTCCGAGCGGAACAATGACTGCGAAGGCGATCGCCAGACCCAGGGTCAACCGCAGCCAGTGGCGCTGAAAGAAGGTCTTCTCGACGACCTGGGTACCCTGCTTCTGGCGCAGCTCCTGCTCGTACTCCTGCGCCAGCTTCTCGCTGGTCTGTGCCGAGAAGGCGACCGCGGGCATCGAAGGGGCAGACGGCGCCTCGACCGCGTCCGGAACCTCGTCGAGCAATCCCTTGCGGGGCAACGCTGTCCAGGTCGAGGTCTGGGTCAGGTCCGGGTCGCCGCTGTCGAGCATCGGCTCGTCCGGCGGCAGCGGGTTGTGAATCGAGAGGACGTCCTCGAGCAGGCCCCCCGGGAAAGAGGACGGCCGCGGCTCCACCTCGAGGCGCGCGGGACGTGATTCGCCGGTGCGTCGCCCGAACACGTGAGGAGACGAAGTTCCATCCGCTCCCCGCGAGTCCTCTCTACCGATGAACGAAGCCGCCGGAGCATCGGAGGTGCCCGCAGGGGCCTCGCCCTGAAGCTCGAGCGTCGCCGAGGTCCCTCGCGAACGAGCGGCCTTCCCGGGGCGCTCTTCGGAAGCAACAGAAAGCTCTGCGCCCCGCGTTGCCCCATCGGCCGAGCCGTCCACCGAGCCGTCAACCGAGCCGTCCACCGAGCCGTCCACCGAGCCACTCAATGTCCGGCGCAGACGTGCCGCGGCAGCGTCGGCACCCCGGAGAGAATCCTTTGGCCCCGCGCCAGCGTCGGCACCCCGGAGCGAATTCGCGGGCCCCGCGCCAGGAGTCTCGTTATTCGCCGCCTCGGGACCGGCCGCGACCGCAGCAGTCGCTGACTCATCACGGCCGGGCTTCTTCCCCTCCACCGAGCCGCTCAACGTCCGGCGCAGACGGGCCGCAGCCGCGTCGGCAGCGCTCGCGTCGCGAGCAGGCATCAGGGTGGGAATTTCCCTCTTCTCGTCGCTGAACGGAGCCGGGCGAGGCGGTGACGAGGAAACGGAGCCCGGGGGATCTCGGTCAGGCGCGCTGCCCTGCTCTGGCTGGCTTCTCTCGACAGAGGGCGTCGGCCCTCCGACGACTGTTCGCTCCTGGTCCGAGGCATCGAGCGAGGAGTGCAGGGCGGTGGCTTCCGGCGGAGAACGGCCCGCCGGCGAGGCTCCAGGGCGGGTCCATTCCGTGCCGGTCTCGCCTCCCCAGGCGGCAGTCCCACCGGCGGCCCCGGAATCGGGAGCCCCTTGACCGGGGAAGGTGCGCTCTTCTCCGAACGGCGCGCCGCTCGGGGCGCTGGAGCCTTCAGACTCCCACGCGCCGAGGTTGACGTGGACCGCTGCCGGGTCACCCTCTTCCGAGGAAGCTCGCTCCGCGTCGACCCGCTTCGGGGTTTTTGTCTCTTCACTTCCGGCCGGAGGGCTCGCTCCCGGGTCGGTCAGGTCCCAGGGAAAGTTGTCCGACCCGGCCACTGGGGACGCGGCCAGCGACCCCTCGCGTGGTTCCACTCGAAGCATCGCTGCGGTGGGTTCATCGGGAACACCGCCGAGCGACGGTGCTGCCCGCTCCGACCGTGCAGCCATTGCCTTGTAGGTGTCCGTCTCCTCCCGGGCACCGCGGGTCTTGACGGCGGGAGTTGCTTGCGGACCCGGGCCCGACGCTCGAATGGGCGCTCGATGAAGGGCGGTGGGGACGTCGGAAAAGTCCAGCGGCGCTGCCGGGCTCTCGTCCCGCTCGGAAACGCCGGAAGCACCGGAAGCACCGGAAGCGGGGTCGGTACTCTCCGCCGTCCACTCTGGCGCTGCACCGGTCTGCCCCCGTCTTCTGGGAAGTGCGGTGATCGGGGTCTTGTCCTCTTCCGCCGGGGACAAGGTGGTGATGTCCTCCAGAACCGGGGCCGGACCTCCAGCCAACGCTCGCTGGGTCTGGTCCAACCACTGCCGCACCCGCCCGTCGTGCGGCTGCAGCGCCACCGCCTTCTTCAAGATCGGCAGCGCGGAGCGATACAGCCCCTTGTGAAGCAGGACCTCGCCGATCAGATTGTAGGCCTGGGCATCGTCGCGGTCGATCGCCACCGCCCGGTCGAACTGCTCCATCGCTTCGGCGGGCCGGCCGAGGCTGATCAGCGCCTTGCCCCACAGCACCCGACCCACCACCGAACGGGCGTGGTGCTGAAGCCCCTTCTCGCAAGTCTCGATCGCTCGAGCGTGTTCGCCCTTGTCGATCAGCGCCTTCGCCAGTTCGACGAACACGGGCGACGCAGGGTCCTGGGCGAGCAACTGCTCGTACTTATCCACCATCGGCTTGGTCATTCCAGCAGGCCCGGGAGCAAGGCGTCGAACATACCACTGGCCAGCAAATTCAAGGACCGCGGAACGCCAGACTTGAAGGTCCCGGCCGCTTTGCTACCGTCGGCGTGCCTTGTTCGACCGCACCTTTGCTCTGCTTCTTTTCCTGACCCTCGCGCCCGCCTGCGCACACAACCAGAAAGCGGACGGCCTCGAAGCACTCAAGCCGGCGATCGAAACCTTCCACCAGCGCATCCGCTGGAAGGACTACCGGGGCGCCGCAGAGATGATCGTCGACGAGCGCCGCGCCGCCTTCCACCTGGCGCGCGCCGCCCAGCACGACGACCGAGACCTCTCCTTCACCGACTATCAGCTCGAGGACGCCAAGCTCTCGGACGACGGCCTCTCTGCCACCGTGGTCTCCCGCCTGTCGTGGATGCGGTTGCCCTCGGTGACGGAAAAGGAAGCCCTGGTCACCTCGCACTGGGTCTACCGTTCCAACAGCTGGTGGATCGAGAGCCAGGACGCGGGCCCGTTCCTTCCCGAACTCGCTCCGCTGCCTTCGCGACGCTCCAAATAAAACCGCCCGCCGCCTCGGGGCCGGCCGAGGCGGCGGGCGTCGGAAGCCCCACCATGGGACGTCCTACACACGTCAACAACACGACCTCATCCGAAGCAAAGGCGGTGCCACCGCATCGGCGTTTTTGGACGTCCGGATTCCGACGGGTTACATCCGACGCGGCCCCCTGCTGCGGTTCCGCGTACAAAGTGAGCGACATCCCTGTCGCGGGTGCGACCGGCCCTCTCCAATTTCTGGAAGGGCCAATGGCTGGAACTATTCGCCCGTGACGGAACGAATGGTCTCTCGCATCGAGTAGCGGGGCTTCCAGCCGAGCTCCTGGTTCCAGCGCTGGCCGTCGACGTTGCAGAGGAACTGAATGTGGTCGAGCTCTCCTGCGGGAAAGCTGGCCAGCCCCGAGTTGAACAGCATCGAGAGTGCCGGTCGGGCGATCAGGTGGGGAACCGGGAGGGGGGTGCGGCCCAGCTCCTGGAAGATGGCGCTCAGCGGCACCTCGCCCGGACCGACGACGTTGTAGACGCCCTTCGGTTCGGGCCGAAGCGCTTCGACCATCGCCCGCGCGGCATCGTCGACGTGAATCAGCTGCACCATCGGGTCGAAGCCCGCCATCATCCACGGGTAGCGCAGCCGCAGGTAGGTCGACGGCGCGTTCTTGATGTGCGGCCCGACGATGTGGACCGGCCGCAGAATCACCGTCTCCACGTCGGGGTGCTTCCAGAAGAACCCGTGGGCGAGCATGTCCACTTCGATCAGATCGCGCACCCCCGAGAAGCGGCTCGCCGCCATCAACGGCGCATCTTCGGTGAGGAAGTTGGAGTTGTCCGGCGAAGGGCCGTAGACGTTGGCCGACGAGAGCACCACCAGCTTCTTCACCCCGTACTTGGCGCAATACTCGAGCAGCCGGGTGGTGCCGATGATGTTGAACGAGTGGTGGTCCTCCGAGCTCATCCGAGGGTCATGCATGATCCCCATGTGGATCACGGCCTTGACCTTGTTCTTCCGGAACACGTCCTCGGCCTTCTTCTTGCGCAGATCGAGCTGATAGAGCTCGACGTCCTTCGGCTTGCCGAGGAACGGTCTGCGGTCGATGCCGATGATCCGTTCGTGCTGGTGCAGGTGCTTGGTGAGCGTTCGGCCCAGGTTCCCGCTGATTCCCGTCACCACCACTGCCGGTTTCATGGGCGCTCCATACCATGCGCTTGGCCCCCGGCGCGCGGCTACCAGAAGACGTGCTGCCGTTCTCGCCGGCCCGTCTCGAGCATCGTCTGGATCGCGGTCTTCACCTGGCGCACCTTCTTGTCCAGCTCGGCGTCCTCGTCATCGGGCCGACCGGTGAAGTGAATCGGGTCGCCAAAGTAGATTCGGTACTTGGTGGGCAGGGGCAGCGGCAACCCGGTCGCCGTGATCGGAAACGCCGGAAAGCCGAGCAGCTTGGCGAGCGGCTTCAGGTCCAGCAGCGCGGGTGCCTGTTCCTCGGCGCCCACCACGGCCACCGGCACCACGGGGGTGTGCGTCTCCAGAGCGAGCCGCATGAACCCTAGGCCGAACTCCTGTAACTGATAGCGCTGCGGCCACAGCTTGGTGATGCCCTGCATCCCCTCGGGGAAGACCAGAATCGCCTCACCGGCCTGAAGCAGGCGGCGACAGTTCTCGGGAGTGCCGACGATCTGCCCCACCCTCGCCATGAACGTGGACACGTAGGGCAGCGTCGGCACCCACTTCTCCACCATGCTCCGAATCGCCCGCGGCGGCTCTCCTTCGAGCAGCAGCGCGGTGCCGATCATCGCCCCGTCCATCGGCAGCTGCCCCGAATGGTTCGCCACCAGCAGCAC
>JAYUUC010000552.1:0-3606 GCA_043755105.1 Myxococcales bacterium | reverse complement strand
GCGTCGATGCCCGCGAGCATCCCGAGCAGATTTCCGGCCACGGTGACCTCCTGCACCGGCGAAGCGAGCTCGCCGTTTTCGATCCAGAGGCCGTTGGCGCCGCGGGAGTAATCACCCGTGACCGTGTTGGGGCCATGGCCGAGCATCGAGGTGACGTAAAACCCATTCTTGACGCCCTTGATGATCTCCTCGGGGCTCTGGGTTCCGGGCTCGAGATAGAGGTTGTTGGTGCCGATCGAAGGCATCGACCGATAGCCACGCGAAGCGTTCCCGGTGCTGCGCGCCTTCGCCTTCCGAGCGGTGAAAGCGTCGTAGAGAAAGTGGGTCAGCTTGCCGTCCTCGATGATCGCGGTACGCCGGGAAGGCACCCCTTCGCCATCGAAGGGCGCGGTCCCCAGTCCTCGCCGACGAAGCCCGTCGTCGACCACCGTCACCGACTTCCCCGCAACTTTCTTCCCCAGCAGCGGAGCGAAGATCGACGCCTTCTTGAAGACGCTGTCCCCGTTGGCCGCGCTGGCGAGCCCACCGATGAAACCCGCCGCCATCATCGGGTCGAACACCACCGGAACCTTCTGAGACTTCGCCTTCTTCGCTCCCAGCATGCGGGCGGCGCGCCGAGCCGCCTCGCGGCCCACATGCTCGGGCGAGGCCAGCTCGGAGAGGAACCGTTTGTAGTCCACCCAGTAACTCGTCTGGAGCTGGGTGCCGTCAGTGGCCACCGGCATCGCGTAAAGATAGACGTAGGTTCCGGAGTAGCCCTTCGACACGCCCTCTGACGAGGCCATATACACCTCGGAGACGCTCTCGCCGGCTCCGACGCTGTTGAAGGTCGAGATTCGCGGGTCAAACGCCTTGCCGGCCTTTTCCATCTCCAGCGCGGCCTTGATCTTCCAGTCGCTCGCCAAGTTGGCCACCTCGGGGTCGAAGAGCTCGTCGACCTTCACCTCGCCGATCAGGTCCTTCTTCACGGGAAGACCGTTGAGCTTGTTCGGGGCTGCGGCTTGCGCCAGCGCAATTGCCCGGTCGACGAAGGCATTCAGACTCGCGGGTTCGAAGTCGGAGGTGTAGGCGAACCCGAGGCGACCCTTGCAGATCACCCGGAACCCGAGCCCCTTGTCGGTGGCCTGGGTGAGGTCCTGAATCTCCCCTCCACGAACGCGGCAGGAAGCGGTGCGCCCGACTTCGAGGAAGGCTTCTGCCTGATCTGCGCCACGCTGGGTGGCGCGCTGCACCAGACGCTTGGCCAGCTTCTCGTAGCTCATCGATTCGCCCCCGCGACCCGGGTTCCCCCGACGGTCATGTTGTCGATCCTTACTGTCGGCAGCCCCACCCCGACGGGCACGCTTTGCCCATCCTTGCCGCAAGTGCCGGTGCCAGGGTCGGGCTTCGGGTCGCATCCGACTCTCGATACATTCTTCAGCGCCTCGGGACCGACGCCGATCAAGGTGACTCCCTTGAGGGGACGGCCGAGAGAACCGTCTTCGATCTCGTAGGCCTCGTGGACCTCGAAGACGAAGTTGCCGTTGGTGATGTCCACCTGGCCGCCGCCGAACTGGGCGCAGTAGATGCCCTTGCGCACCGAGCCGATGATCTCCTCGGGGGTATCGTTTCCCGGAGCCAGATAGGTGTTGGTCATCCGCGGCATCGGCATGTGCTTGAAGGATTCGCGCCTGCCGCTCCCGGTGGGCTTCTCGCCCATCAAGCGAGCGTTGAGTGAGTCATACATGTAGCCACGAAGAACGCCTTTTTCGATCAGCACCTTCCACTGACCGGGGTTGCCCTCGTCGTCGATGTTCAACGATCCACGGGCGTTCGCCACGGTGCCGTCGTCGATCACCGTGACCAGCTCGGAGGCGACCTTCTCACCGACCTTGCCGGCAAACAGCGAGGTCTTCTTGCGGATGAAGTCCGCCTCGAGCCCGTGACCGACCGCTTCGTGGAGAAGAATTCCACTCCACCCGGGGGCCAGGACCACCGTCTGCTGTCCTGCGACCGCGTCCACCGCTCCGAGCGTGGCGATGGCTTGCCGGGCTGCCTCGGCGCCCACTTTCTCGGGGGTGAAGGTCTCGAAGAAGGTGAAGCCGACCCGGCCTCCGCCGCTGTGGGTGCCGGTGCGAAGCTCGCCGCGCTTTCCTTCGACCACCACCTGAGTCGAGAGCCGGCAGAGATCCTGAGTGTCGATCGCGAGGTGGCCCAGAGTGTTCGCCACCCAGATTTCCTTGGTCACGTCGGCGTAGCTCGCCGTGACCTGCTTCACCCGAGGGTCAAAGGCACGAGCGGCCCGGTCGGCACGGACGATCAGGTCGGCCTTGCGAGCGACCTCGATCTCGGCGAGCGGGGCCGGCACCCGATAGAAGGTCGGCGCCGGGGTCCGGCTGACCTTGAAGTTCCGATCCGAGCCTCCTCCCTGGGCGATCAACGCTGCGGTTCGAGCGGCCCGGAAGAGCGCTTCCTCATCAAGGTCATCGGAGTAGGCGTATCCCACCTTGGCCCCGGCGATGGCCCTGATTCCCACTCCCTGGGTGAGCCCGGTCTGGGCGCTCTTCACCTTCTTTTCGTCGAGCACGACCGCGGTCTGAATCGAGCGTTCGCCGTAGACTTCGGCGAAGTCAGCGCCTCGGGCCATCGCCTCGGCGAGCAGCCGTTCCATCAGGGCCGGAGGAATCAGGGCCGAAGGGCCAGAGGGCTTGGAAAAAGTGCGTCGCTTCGCGGCGGCGGGGGTCTTCTGCATCGTCTCGAACACTCCATCGGAGAACTTTGCGGCGAGAAACGCGACAGTAACGGTGGCATTGGGCCACGGCAACGTCCGCGCACTTCCCTGCTCCGCGGGCGACCGATAGACTCTGACTCGACTCTCGATGCCTCCGCGGAAACCCACCTCTGCCTCCCGCGTTTCTTCCAGTCCGCGGGACGAGGGGGGGGCGCGCGATGACAGCCGGTCGGGGAGCGGCGACCCGCTTCCCGGTGATTCTGACCTGCGCGACCATGGGGAACGAGGGGGCCCAAATCTTCGCGACGAGGAACGAGGCGACTCCGATGTTGGAGACGAGGGCCTCGGTGAAGAGGGGCCGGGCGACGACGACGGGCCTCGCGATTCTCCCTCGCGGCGCGCTCGGGAACTTCCGCACGACGACGACGAACTGGCCGACCTTTCACAGCCGGGCGTTCGCGTCGCTTCGCTTCTTTTGGATGAAGACGGGGACGTCAATACGGACCCGACGATGCTAGAGGCGCTGCCGCCCGACGGAGACGCCGGCGACGGCGGGCCTGTCCCGGAGGTGGACGAGCCAGCGAACTCCCTTCGCTCGCGTACCCAAACCCGCCTGGCGCCGATCAGTCCTCTCGAGGATGACGCGGGTGCCGACGACGAAGACCCCAACTCGGATTCCACCCGCCTGGGTCCGCCCCTTCATCTCGAGATCATCGCCGGCCCCGATCTTGGCAAGCAGAAGCGCTTCAACGGGGTGCGGATGGTGGTCGGGCGGGTGAAGGGCTGCGAGCTCGAACTGCTCGACCAGTCGGTGTCGCGCCGGCACCTCGAGCTGGTACAGGGAGAGAAGGGGGTCCTCCTGCGCGATCTCGGCAGCGGGAACGGGACCAAGGTCA
>JAYUUC010000551.1:0-3607 GCA_043755105.1 Myxococcales bacterium | reverse complement strand
TCCTCGCGGATCTCGATGGCGTCCCTCGAGGCAGCGTCCGGGCGGTGGTCACTCTCGCCGATGGCGTGACGCCCGCCCCACAGGCGCGGGTATCGGTGGTCTCGAATGCCACCCACAAGATGGCCACCTTGCTTCTGGCCGATGCAACGGGAGCGGTGAAGGCCACCTTACCCGCGGGCGACTACATGCTCTCTGCGGGACAGCTCGGCTTCGCGGTGGTACCCGCGATTCCTCTGACCGTCACCGCAGGCCAACAGGCCACCTCGAACTTGAAGCTGGGCGAGACCCGAACGCTGAAGGTCAATGTACACGACCCGTTCGGAGCGCCCTCCCCCGCCAAGGTGACGCTCTACTGCCGCTCGGGAACGTGCCCGACGCAGTCCGCGTCCTACCGGGCCTTTTACGAGAGCGAGATCCTGCCTTCTGACGTGGCAGCGATCAGCTTCGTGCCCCCCACCGGGTATCTCGAGCTGCAGGTTCCGCCGGGGAACTACGAGCTGATCGTCACCCGCGGGCCCGAATACTCCGCCTGGCCGGAGTCCTGGCCACTGCGCGGAGACACGCTGGACCTGACGTCGGTCGCTGAGGTGACCCGCAACGCGGTGGTGGCCCACGTGGTCGACACCCAGGGCTGGATGAGCGCCGACCTCCACGTGCACTCGGTGAACAGCGCCGATGCGTCGATCCGCAACGAGACCCGGGTGCTCAACTTCGCCGCGGAGGGCGTCGACGTTCTTTGCGGGACCGACCACGACTACATCACCGACTTCGCGCCCTTCGTCCGCTCGGTGGGCGCAGAAGGTGTGCTCGCGTCGATGCTGGGCGAAGAAGTGACCCCGTTCGACTGGGGCCATTACAACAGTTACCCGGTACGCCGTGAAGGCAGCCCCAACGGCGGAGCCTTCGACTGGGCCGGTGGCGAAGGCGCCACCCTGAGGCCGCGCCAGATGATCGATCTGGTGCATGGGGCCTCGCCCGACGCGGTGGTGCAGATGAACCACCCGCGCGGACCGATCGGCTCGCTGACGCTGCTCCGCGTGGACACGGCGACGCTGGCCAGCCACGCTCAGCCGAAGGACTTCCGGATGGAGCCCGCCCCTGATGCCACCGCGGCCGACACCAAGCTGTTCAGCGATTCCTTCGATGCGCTCGAGGTGCTCAACAGCTCGCAGCTGCGGTTGCGGTTGTTCAACGACTGGATGACTTTCCTCTCGCGGGGAACGCTGAAGACGGCCACCGCCACCAGCGACACGCACGACGCCTACATCTTTCAGGGAGGCTACTCCCGGACCTTCGTGGACATGGGAGCGCTCGACAGCCCGACCCAGTTCGACCCGCAGCTGTTCGCCGCAGGGCTCAAGAAGATGCATGCGATCGGCACCAACGGTCCGTTCATGCGGGTGAGCGCGCGCAAGCTCGATGGCTCCGGCCAGCCGCAGGGAAGCCCGGTCGGCATCGGCGACACGATCTCGATCGTCCCCTCCTCCGGAGAGAAGGTCGAGCTCACCGTCGACGTGCAAGCGCCGGAATGGATGACCTTCGATGCCATCGAGGTCTATTCCCATGCGGACGGCCGCGAGGCGCTCGATGGCGAAGAGAACGGCGACTGGCCGGACAACCGAATTCTCCAGTCACGCGCAGTGGCGCTCTCGAGCCTGCCGCTCGAGCCGGTGGTGCTGAACGGATCCACCTTCCGCCGGATTCACGTCACCGAGAAGTTCACTGTCGCGCCGACGGCCGATAATTGGTTCGTGGTGATGCTGCGGTCGGGAACCGGTGCGCGGAACCTGTTCCCGCTGTCGTTTGCGGGGGTTCAGTGCTCCGGGGATGTCTGCACCGAGAACCACGTGAAGCCCTTCGCCTTCTCGAATCCAATCTTCGTCGATGCGGACGGGACGGGCGCCTACGACCACTTCCCGGCGAAGGCGAACCGCGCTCTCGCGTTGCCTCCACACCGGGCGCCACTGAAGACTTTGACGCTCGAAGAGACCGAGGCGGGATTGCGGATGTTGATGCACTCGGAACACTGATTTCTGAATGAACTCGGCGAAGGCAAAGCGACGGCTGCTGCTGGCAATCGTCGCGGGAGCACTCTTCGGCCTCGCCGACTTCATCTTTTCCTGGAACCCGATTGCTGCGGCCACTTACCCGCGTGCCCCGGGCAGGACTTGACCCGATGAGTTCTTCGAAGCTGCGCGCCATCGTCGTTCAACATGACCCCGAGGAGGGTCCAGGTTTGCTTGCGGCGGCGCTGGAGCAGGCCGGGTTCGAGCTGGCGCCCCGCTTTCGGATTGCGCTCCCCGGCGACGAAAACGCTGACCTCTGGGTGTCGCTGGGTGGGCCGATGGCTGCCTACCAGAGGGGGGAGTTGCCCTTTCTCGAAGCCGAGCTGGCAGTGATGCGGCACCGGCTCGCGTGCGGGTTGCCGATCCTGGGTGTCTGCCTGGGCGCCCAACTGCTGGCGACCGCAGCAGGTGCGCTGGTCGTCGCCGGCACCGCGGGTTTCGAGCTCGGAGTCTCGAGGCTCGAGCTCACCGCCGACGGACACGCGGACCCGGTTTTCGGAAACCTCTGCGGAGAGCTGGAAGGCGCCCACTGGCACGGAGACACCTTCGGCACCGTCCCCGGTACGCAGATGCTGGCCGGCACCACTCGCTACCCTCACCAAGCCTTTCGGCTGAACGAATCCTACGGGCTGCAGTTTCACCCTGAGCTCGACGCAGACAGCTTCAGAGCCTGGGTCCACCGCCTGCCAGAAGAGGTTGCGGCGGCGAAAGCTGACCCTGATTCCCTGAGCTTGCAAGCAGATCGGTTGACCCGCTGTGAGGCCTTGCCTGAGCTGCTCAGAAGATTGGCCACGCACTTCGCCCGGGTGGGAACCCAGAGGCGCAGCACCCAACGCTAGCGACGCACCATTCCGGATTTGACCGGGCGGCTCGAGCTCAGTCGCATCGGGCGGGCGTGTGCGTGGGCGTAAAGCAGCTGATAGGTGTTGTAGCTGCTCAGCACCCGCTTGACGTAGTTGCGGGTCTCATCGAACGGGATCTTCTCCACCCACTCGTCGACCTCTGATTCGGGCGACGCGCGCAGCCACTTCTTCACCGCGCCGGGGCCGGCGTTGTAGCTGGCGATGGCGTACGCCTCCCGGCTCTCGAACTCGCGGAGCAAGCCTCCCAGGTAGAGCGCTCCGAGCTTGATGCTGGTCGCGGGCTCGAACAGCGCATCCTGATGAAACGCGGTTCGCGCGGAGCGGTTGACCAGCAGCACCGCCGTCGAAGGCATCAACTGGGTGAGGCCCAGGGCGCCCGCCGACGAGCGTGCGTTGGGGTTGAAGCCGCTCTCTTCCCGCATCAGCGCCCAGAGCAAGTTCGGGTCGACCCCGGCGACCTTGCTCGAGCGGACCACCAGGCCGGAGAAGCGACTCGGGTACGCCACCTTCCAGACAGGGGTCAGCTCATTGCTCATCGGCCCGGTCGAGGCGGCGCGGGTGGCAGCCCGGGCGATCTGCTGGGCCGCTGGGGCGTAGCCTGCGCTGTTGAGCATCTCCACCACCAGCCGGATCGGCGCCTCCCGTTGCGGCCGGTCGATCGCCAGGAACTCGGTGTTC
>JAYUUC010000550.1:0-3609 GCA_043755105.1 Myxococcales bacterium | reverse complement strand
CCTCCAGCGCTGCCGCCACCTCGACCAGGGTCTCGTAGCTGGGGCTTCGCTCTCCCCGCTCGAGCAGGCTGGCGAAGCTGACCGAGATGCCGCAGCGGGAAGCGAGCTCTTCCTGGGTCATCGCCTTGCGCTCACGCATGCCCCGAATTCGACGGGCGAGCGACTGGAGCTGGACTTGAGCGCGCCCGTGCCGGGTCTCGGTCACCTCGGCAACTGCGGGCTCGACGGCCTTCGTCATTCACTCCCCTTGCTTTCACGACTGTGGCTCAATGCTAGCCCAATCATTCTGTTACAGTTCGGCGCCGGCGCCGGCCGCACCTCCTCGGCGCAGGTCGGGAGAGGGAGCACATGAACTCCGCCGAAGGCTCGCATCACTACTTCCTCAAGGCCGCCCGCCTGATGGACGTGGGCGAACGCATCGAGGTCCTGCTCGGCACTCCGCTTCGAGAGCTCAAGGTTCAGGTGTCGATCGAGCTCGACTCCGGAGAGCTTCGCACCTTCAGTGGCTACCGGATTCAGCACGACAACAGCCGCGGCCCGATGAAAGGTGGGCTGCGCTACCACCCCGCGCTGACCCAGGAGGAAGCCGTCGGCCTCGCCGCCCTGATGACCTGGAAGACCGCGGTGGTCAACCTGCCCTTCGGAGGCGCCAAGGGCGGCATCGCGTGCGACCCCGCCGCGCTGAGCGTGAAGGAGCTGGAGCGGCTGACCCGAAAGTTCGTCGACCAGCTTCACGACGTGATTGGCCCCAACCAGGACATCGCCGCTCCCGACGTCAACACCAACCCTCAGGTGATGGCGTGGATCATGGACCAGTACTCCAAGTACCACGGCCATTCACCCGCGGTGGTCACCGGGAAGCCGCTCGAGCTTCATGGGTCCAAGGGCCGAGAGACCGCCACCGGCCGGGGCGTCGTCTACATCTGCCGCGAAATTCTTCGCGATGTCGGGTTGCCGGTGAAGGGCACCCGCTTCGCGCTTCAGGGGTTCGGCAACGTCGGCAGCCACACCGCCCGGCTGATTCACGCCGATGGTGGTCACCTGGTCGCGGTCTCCGACGTCGCGGGAGCAATCAAGAACCCGGCCGGCCTCGACGTTCCCGCGCTGTTCGCACACGCCAATCGAGAAGGGACGGTGCGAGGCTTTCCGGGAGGGACTGCGTGTAACCCGGAAGAGGTTCTCGGCGCCGACTGCGAGGTGCTGATTCCGGCCGGCCTGGGAGGAGTGCTCACCCGCAGCAACGCGGGCGAGATCCGCGCTCGAATCATCGTCGAGGGCGCCAACGGCCCCACCGACCCCGAGGCCGACGAGATCTTCGAGAAGCGCGGAGTGCTGGTGGTGCCCGACATCCTCGCCAACGCCGGTGGAGTGACCGTCAGCTACTTCGAATGGGTGCAGAACCTGCAACACCTCAGCTGGGACGAAGAGCGTGTCAACGCCGAGCTGGAGAAGACGATGAAGGACGCCTACGAGCGGGTGGCGCAGATTTCGCGTTCCCGAAAAGTCTCGCTGCGAACCGCGTCCTACATCCTCGCCATCGGCCGGGTGGGCAAGGCGACGGTTCTTCGCGGCATCTGAAGGCGCCTCGTTCGGGCTTCAGAGCCGACTTCGCGGAAGCCGTCGAAGGCGACCTCCAGCCAGGGCCGGCGCGGGCGCGGCGCTGAAGGTGTGGGCAGAGGTAGCAGGGCGGAGACAGCCACGGCGCTTCCCGCGAACGCTTCAATCCCGGGCCCCCATTGGGGGAAAACACCCCCGCCATCGGGAACGTGGGCACGGAGGATTTTCCGGGCAAGCTGCCGCGTTCGTGACGGGGCTTTTGAAAGCCCCTAGACTCTCGCGACCAACAGCTCAGCCGCTGCGCCAAGAATTCCTTGGGCCGAGAGGCCCGGCGCGCCAGGTGACGGATGTCCGATACGCAGGAAGCCATGAGGGAATTCCGCTTCCTCGACGAGAAGCGAAAGACCGGAGGACTGGCGCCCGGGGAAGAGCAGCGCTGGTTCGAGCTTTGCTCGCTCCTCGGCATCCCCGACCCCGCCCAGGGCGGCGGCCAGGCCCAGGGGTACTACGCGGACGACGGCAACTGGTATCCCTATCCGGAAGGGTATGACCCCGGTCAGGCCGCGCAGCAGGGCTACGACTCTCAGGGCAACCCCTACTCGAATGCTCCGCAGGGCTACGCGCCCCAGGGTTACGGCCCCGGCGGCTATCCCCCGCAGGGCTACGACCCCAACGCCTACGGATACCCGCAGCAGCAGGGCTACGACCCCAACCAATATCCGCAGCAAGGGTACGACCCCAACGGCTACCCGCAGCAGGCCTACGACCCCAACGGCTATCCACAGCAGGGGTATGACCCTGCGGCCCAGGGATATTCCGGCTACCCCCCTGCTCCCGGCTATCCGCACCCCGGTGGCGGTCAGCCGACGGATCCGAACCCCGGCTATTACCCGCAACAAAGTTACGACGCCTACGGGAACCCGGTGGATCCGAACCTCACCGGCCAGCCTTATGGCTACGCATCGCCTCCGGGCTATGCCGGATATCCGCCCGCGCAGCCGCAGCAGGCCTATCCCCCTCAGAACTATTACCCCGAGCAACCTCCCGAGCATGGCCCTCAGACAGAAGAGGAGCAGCTGCCCGGTCTGAATGAGCAGTCGGTGGCCCCGACCTACGCGCCCAACCCGCCGATGCAGTGGCCCCACGTGGTGGTGCCGCGACCGCCGACCGAGCCACCGCCCACTTCCTTCGAGCCCCTCCCGGAGCTCGAGGCCGAAGAGGTTCTCGAAGTCGAAGACAGCATGTTGATGGAGCCCACCCAGGAGACGGTTTTGCCTCCCGAGGTGCTGCTCGAGCTGGCGCCGCAGCCGACGCCGATTCCCGCGGAAGAAGATCCGGGCGAACCTGCAACGGCAGAGGCCGGGACCCACTCGCCCCTCGCCGATTCGGACACGCCGGGCGAAACGCGGACAGCGAGCTTCGAAGAGGACACGTCGCCTCCGACCGGGTCAGCGCCTGCCTCTCGGAGCCGCCGCCCTTCCGTCGGAGACATCGACCTCGAGGGCAATCCGGAAGACGTGGTGCAGCTTGCCCAGGCCTCCGACTTTCTCGATTCTGCCAAGGAAGCCGAAACCCCGAGTTCTCGCCATTTACCGATGGATCTTCCCGACGGGGACGACGCGATCGAGCTGGCGACCAACGCCGACTTCATCGCTGCGCCAGAGCTGGTCTCGACCGGCGAACCGTGGAAGCCCGACCCGGACGTCGAAGGAGAATCACCGTCGGAACCTTTGCCGACGGAACCGGTGGAGCGGGTTTCTTCCGAGGAAGCCTGGAGCGAAGCGCCGCACGAGCCTTCCACCGCCAGAGACGAGGCGGCGATTGCAGCCGCCAACGTCGCGACGCCTGAAGATCCGGCCTGGTCGGAGAAGATGGAGAACACCAGCAAATGGAACGACCTCAGCGTACCTTCCGCCGAGGCCGCGTCGACGCCGTGGGAAAAGCCGGCAGAGGCGACCCGCAGCTGGACGGACCCTTCGAAGATCTCCCCCCTTCCGCTGGATGTGGAGAGCGGCTGGAACGGCGGAGACGATGAAACTCTGCCCCTCGACG
>JAYUUC010000549.1:0-3612 GCA_043755105.1 Myxococcales bacterium | reverse complement strand
GCGGCTCCCACCCCCTTGGTGATGGAGACCTGGACGTCGGAGTTGACGAGGTACTGGGTCACCGGCGGAGTGCCGCAGCCAGCGAGGAGAAGAAGAGCGAGCGTGGAGACGAGTGGGGAGTTCATGTGATTTTTCCGGATTGAAAGGGGGGGACGCGCGCGGATTACTTGGGCGGTGGGGAGGACCCGACCGTGGACGTCACCTGCTTGAACTCAGGGTCTGAGAGCTGGGTGCCCGTCCACTCGGCGCTCGCGATGCACTCGACGACTCCCCCGTTCTTGCTGGGAAGGTTGGCCTGTTCGCAGGTGATGACGCCTCCCACTTTCTGGCAGGCGGCTCTCTGGTCTGCGGTGAACTGGCCACTCAGGCTTCGGCCGTCGATGGTCAACGTCGCGCTGTAGGTGGTGGTCTGCTGGACCTGGAGCTGCTTGTTGGTCGCGCTGGGAAGAAACTGAAAGGCGTTCTCCTGACCGGAGAAAGTGTAGGTGCCTCCGGACAGCGTGCCTTCGAAGACCTGGTCTCCGGCCGCCAGGTACCAGTGGTCCTTGTCTCCTTGGTAGACGGTCAGCACCTTCGATTCGAGGAACGAGGTCTTGATGACGCGGGCGTCAACCTCCGGGCAGGTGGCGTTCAAGCCCGCGGTGCGGTTGATGTTGCCGACCGTGACCAGGAACTGCTTCGGAGCGCCACTGCCTCCGCAGGCGGAGAGCGTCGCCCAGAGCGCGCAGGAGAGGAACAAGGGGAAGGATCGGGTTGACATCAGGCGCTCCACGTCAGCTCGGAGTGAGCTTGGAAAGGGGCGCTTTCTACAGGCCTGTCAGAAAGAAAATACGACAGGTGTCGTAAAGCCACTCGGTGCGCTGCTTGGTTCCCCTCCAGACGTCTCCTCTCTCTTTCAAGGCACCGGTCGGAAGGCGCGGTTAAAGGTCACTTTTCCCTGCAAAGAAGGACGGATGCGCGACACGGAGGCGACGACAGATCTCCTGCTGGTCAATGCGACCAATCTGCCGAGCATGCCGATCTACCCGTACGCGTTCGTGCAGGTGAGTGCGGTCGCCCGGCGCCATCGGCTGAGCGTTCGCCGCTTCGATTTCCTCGGGGTCGACCCTTCCGAGTACGGGCAGGTGCTCGAGCGGCTCCTCGAAAAATTCCCCGCGCGAATGCTGGGCGTTCACCTGCGCCAGGCCGACACGCTGGTGAGCAAGTCCTACCTGCCCACGGTCCAGAACCCGCGGCTGGGCCTGGGCGGAGCAGCGCCGGGAACCTATTTCCCGGCAGAAGACACCCGAGAGCTGATTACTCGGCTGCGGGAGCAGTCTTCCTCGCCCATCCTTGTCGGCGGGGTCGGATTCTCGGTTCAGCCCCAAGAGCTGTTCCGGCATCTGGGCGCTGACCTTGGCATTCAGGGAACACCGGACGCGCTGTTCGCCCGCTTTGAAGACGTTCTCGCAAGAAGAGACCTTTCGTCGGTCGACAACCTGCTCTACCGAGAGGAGGGACGGGTGATTCAAAACGCCCGCACCGTTCATCCGCCCAGTCCGCTCGCCGAGTACACCCCGGAGATCCTCGCCGAGCTGGTCGAGTTCTACCGGCAGGTGCCGCCCGGGCCAGACGCCTTCCGGATGGACCGGCTCGGCCCCACGGGAATCCAGGTGGCGGTCGAGGTGGCGCGCGGCTGTCCTTACCAGTGCCAGTGGTGCGTCGAGCCCACGGCCAAGGGCGCCCGCGAGCTGCGTCGCCCGCTCGACGCGGTGGTCGCGGATCTCGAGTTCCTCTATCGCCAGGGCGTCGCCAACTTCTGGTTCGTCTGCTCCGAGATCAACATCGGAGGGGCAGAGTGGGCACTCGCGCTCGCAGAGGCGGTGATCAAGCTTCGCGAGCGCGTTCCGGGCGAGCCGATCGTCTGGCGCGCCTACTTCCTTCCCACCCTCTCGGCCGCGGACCGCCGCACGCTCAAGGCCTCGGGGTTCTCCGGAGGCTGGAATGACTTTCCGTCGTACTCCGACGTGAACCTTCGCAAGAACCGAGCGCCCTATACTTCGAAGCACGTGCTCCAGACGCTGGCGGCGAGCGTTGAGGACGCGCAGGTGGAAGACGCGGCAGCGGAGGCGCGCGGGGAGCAGACCAAGCTCCGGGTGCTGGACGTGTTTCTGGGGAATCAGTTTGCCGACGCGGAGTCGATCTCGACGTCGTTGCGCGCAATCGATTCGCTGGGAATCAAGACCCACTACCACGGCGCGCGCATTGCTTCGGCGGAACGGGTGTTCGCAGAGCGGAACGGAAGCGACTCGGTCCGGGTGCCCGGGGGCGAGGTGATCTCGGTGGATCGCACCGGTGTCCGCGCGGAGGTGAACCTGGCGTTTCCGTCCTACCTGTTTCCTCCTGCCCTGGTCCGTCACTTCGGCTCGGTCAGAGAGCTAGATGTCTTCTTTGAATACATCGGTGCGACTTTCCTCTCCGATGGGTATCTGGACCTGTATCAGTGGGCGAAGTTTCTGAAGGGGGCGTCGACCCCGCGAGGGTTGGTCGAGCTGGCGGAGGGCCAAGACTTCTCCGAACCGTTGGCGTTCGGAAACCTCGCCGACGATGAGGAAGTCGTGCGCAAGGTCGAAGGCTGGATGCGCCCGGTGACCTTGGAAAGCATGGAGCAGCTGTTCGCCTTTGCTGAATCCGGAGACGCGAAGGCGGGGCCGGTGGTCGAGGTCGTCCTCTACAACATGCTCAGCCGGTTCCGACCCGAGCTCGAGCGCCTGCTGGACTTTCTGGAGCTGCCGCATCAGGAGGGGGAGCTGGAGCTGTCGCAGTACAAGCTCGCCGAGCACCTGTATCAGCGCTACGTCCGAACGGTGGACCTGCTCGATGCGGTCGCCGAGCGCTTCGGGAATTCAAACCACGGCGCGGAGCTGTTGCTGGCCCGTCACCTGCTGCATGACAAATCGATAGTGATCGACCCGCGGTACGGACCGCTGTTGTTTGGAGGCCAGGGAGGGAACGTCTGAAGGAAGTGCGATGGTTTCCTGTCGCTGCTCAGAAATCCATCGTCCCGGCTTGCTTGTAGCCGTGATTGCAGGTTGTTGTTTCACCGATGGAAAGCCGCTGGGAATTCACCCGATGCTGGAAGCAGAGGGAATGGGCGGACCCTATGGCCAGCGGCGGGCGCGTGCCGTTCTCTCGGTGGCGGGGAACTCCACGCTTTCCCGGGTGGCGTTCACTCAGCTTTCCCGCGTGGACCTGACGTGGACCTTTGGAGCCGTCAACGTGGAGGCGGGCCAGCGGGTCTCCGACGTGATTTCTCGCCTGGCGGGCCCTGCACAGGTGGTGGACAACACCGGCACGGAATCAAGGAGGACGGTGAAGCTCGTTCCCGCCCCCGGGGATAACCGCCTCGCCGTTCTTCTCGACCAGCAGGCGCTGGAGGCGGCCACGCGCGACGCTGTGGCGGTGGGGGTAACGGAAGCGCTGATGATTGAAAATCCCCACCTCTCTTCTCCGAGAACCGTCGACTGCGGAAGCTGCCATGTGGCGAGCCGGAATCTGGGCTTTGCGGTGCAAGCCAAGGGTCTGTCGCTCGAGTCCTTTGCCGAGCGGTTCCTGCCGGTCGGGAGCCATGAT
>JAYUUC010000548.1:0-10503 GCA_043755105.1 Myxococcales bacterium | reverse complement strand
ACCGGGTTGAAGCAGGTGCTGACCTCGGGGCTGATGTCCGATGAGGCCCGCCAGGTGCTTCGCGCCCAGCTGCTCGATTCTTTGCTCGGAAGCATTCCCAAGCACGCGGACTCCGCCGGAGAGCTCGACGATCTGTTCGAAGTTGCCGCCGGAGGTCCTCCGGTGCCAGGGCTGTTTCCGAAGCTCGAGCGTGCGTTTCTGCAGGCGCGGGACGCTCCCGGACAGGCCTCGCGCTACAAGGCGCTGGCCAAGACGGGTCCGGACGCGACCCCCCTCGAGCTCGAGCTGGCGCAGCGTCTGGTCACCGGAGGCGATGGCAAGGTGTCCGCCGCGGGCGCGGCGAAGCTGAAGGCCTTGATCGAGGCCAATGGGGTGACTTCGGCCGGGGAATCGGAGTTCCTCAAAGGCCTGGCCCTGCGGGCCGGCGACTTGAGTTTCGAAGCGCAGCAAGCTCTGGGAATCTCGAGCGCGACTCCGGTGACGCCCGTTGAAGCGGAACGTCGGTTTGCCACCGCACTGGCTCGCGTTGCGGGCGGGCCTCAGGCCTCGCATGCCGAAGTCGCCGCGCTGCTCGGGTTTTCGCGAGCGGTCCCTGACGGACTGGAGCGACTTCTTGGCGGTGTCGCTCGGTCCCGGCTCAACCCTGCGGACGCGCAGCAACTGGTCGGCGAACTGACGCGGCAGTTTGGAGCCAAGGTCACCGCCCAGACCCGTCGGTCCCTGGGAGACGACGAGGTTCTCAAGACCCTGGCCCTGGCGACGAGGATCAAGACCACCTGGCCCGAGGCCAGCGGCGCTCTCGACGGGCAGCTGCGCAAGCTTCTGGTGCTCGGAAAGCTCAGTGCGGAATCGACGAGTGCGATGCGCACCTCGCTCACCCAGTCGGGATCAGTTTCGGAAACCGAGGCCAGCTTGGCTCAGGGTGTCCTCTCGAGCTCGGGGCAAGGGTTGACGCTCAGCGAGCTGCGAGCCCTGGTTGCCTTGACCGACGCCGATGGAAGCCGAACGCCAGGAGAGACGCGGGTGCTTCAGAATTTGTCCAGTTCCTCGCTCACTCCGATGGCGGCGGCGAAGTTGTCGACTGTCCTTGCCGGGGTGACTTCTCCTTCCGCGCTTTCCGGAACAGAGCCCGCTTTCCCGACGAAGGTCGACGGCACCGGAAAGCTGTCCGTCTGGACAAAAAGAAACCCGGTCGACAGCAAGGACCAGGTGATTCACGTCGGCCTCGGCGTGAGGATCGCGGCCGCCCCGGATGGACTGCGCACCGATCGAATTCACGTCAGTGGAAATACCGTGCTCGCCACCGCGGACAACCAGGAACCGTTTCCCAACGGAGAGAAAGTAACCTCCGACGGGTTCGATCAGGTTCAGTTGCTCTGGACTGCAAACCAGACGCTCGGACGGCTCGGCAGCCTGGGAATCGACCTCGACAAGCTGATGCAGGGAACGAAGAACGACGGAGTGATTCGGCTCACGGCGAACGCCTTCATGGAGGACGACGCGCACTATACTCCCCAGGACAACGAGCTGTTCTTTGGAAGAGCCTCCGACGTCCAGCACCTCGCCTCCAAAGAGGACATTGTGATTCACGAGATCGGCCACTACGTGCTCGATCACATCAATGCGAACATGGCCAAGACTTCGGAAGGCCAAGCGATTCACGAGGGCTTCGGCGACGCGATGGCAGCGTTGATGACCAACAACCCGGTCATCGATCGCGACGATCCAATCCCGATGCGGTCGAGGACGGTCGACAACGACTCCACGCTTTCCACTGCCGCCGACGAAATCCACGGTCGGGGGCAGGTCTACAGCGGGTTCGTGTGGTCGATGAAGAAGGTGCTCGCGGGCATGCTCGGCAACGAGCCGCAGGCCACCGAGTTGATGCTGGCGGTCCTGGTGAAGCACGGGTTTTTCTACACCGCATCGTCCGTGCGCCCGGAAGACTTCGTCTCGGCGATGGTTGCCTCGGCGAAATCCACCCTGGGCGACACCCTCACCCCGGCCCAGCTGACGAGCTTCGTCAATGCGATGAAAGCGGAGGCAACGAAGCGCGAGCTTGGCTCGCAGGTCTGGACTGCGCCAGTGGTGGCTTCCACGGGTTCTCCCGACTTGAAACGGGTGCTCGACACAGCAGGCGCCCTCACCGCCGAGGGGCTCTCCGCTCGCCTCGCTGCCACTGACGGTCGGGATGACGTTCGCTATGTACTCGCCCGCGAGCAGAGCATGGGTTCCACCCGGAAGCTGACCTTCCAGGCGCAGGTTCTCGAGCCGAAGACCGGCCGCTGGCTCCCCATCGAAGACGGATTCGTGGCCGCAACGCTCGAGGGTAGTCGGGTAGTGGGCGCGGGCGGGCGAGGTGCGCAACTGGGCAAATTGAACTTGAGCCCGCTTACCTTCGGAAACGAGAACGCCTTGAATCGGGCTGCCGCCCACGCGCGTGGACTGATCTCCCGAGGAGACCAAGGCCCTGCATTCTCGCGCTTTGCCACTGCCCACTTTGACGACATGTTCAGTCCGGCAAAGGTCCGCTTCGAAGAAGTGATCTTCGAGGCTCAGCGGGCCATCAAGGTGCTCACGCCGCTCGGGTCGTTCTTCGTCAAGGCAGATGGCTCCACCTCGGCTGACAGCCTGTTGCACGTCGATTGAGTCGACCCGCTGCTCGACCGTCAGGACGGCGAGTGGATCACTTGCAGGTCGGAGAACCGCACTCGCCGTTGCCCTTGATGCTGCAGTCATTGTCGTTCTGGCAAACGACGATCGCGCGGCTGCAGATCCTCGAACAGACGAGCGGCTGGCCAGGACGAGGAACGCATCCGACCTCTGGCTCGCAGGCCCATCCGTACATGCTTCGGCATCGGCCGGCTGGGCCACAGGATTCGCCGAGGCATTGATTGTCACGGGTGCAGGTTTGCAGTGGCTTTCGGCTGTTCTCGACGTAGCAGGTCGCCTGGGTGCGCCCATCGAGCGCGGCGCAAAAAAGGTTGGCCCCACACGCGTCGATTCCGAGGGCAAGGCAACAGGGCTGGCTGGGTCCCTGCGATTTTGGGAAGGCACACGGGCCCGACGGGGTAGGGGCTCCGGCATCGGGCGTGGCCCCCGAGTCGAGCGGATGCTGCGCCCCTCCATCGAACGGGCCTTCCTCTTTGCCGCCGCAAGCGGACAGTGCCGCGGTGGACACGGCCAGGGTGAGGATCAACAACGGCTGAAGCCGCAGGACGGGCGATCGAATCATCGGCGGGTACCACCGGGCTGCCCGGGCACCGGAACGGTGTCTCTTTGGCTGCAGCGCGAGCCCTCGTAGTTGAATCGCGCGTGTCGAAATACGACAGCTGGCGGGAAAGGCCGTCCGGCCCGCTAATGCCGCAAATGGCACCCCCTAATTGTGAACGGAAGATGTTCTTTGCGCTGTAGTTCCATCGGGTTAAAGGTCTGGGGAAGCCTCCTCTGCGGAGAGCACCACCATGGCCGAAGCGGCAACCCTCGAGCAGCCCCGGGTCGATCCCTCGGATCGATCGTTCCTCTGGCGGCGCCTCCACTCGCTCTCGGGCATCGCGCCGATCGGCGGGTACCTCTGCTACCACATCTTCGAGAACCTCAGCGCCCTGCGCGGCCCCGAGCCGTACGACGAGATGGTGACGCATGTGAACACCATGCTCCCCCGCCAGTACTTCTACGGGCTGGAACTGGGGGTGGTGATCCTCCCGCTGCTTTTCCACTCGCTCTACGGCCTCTACATCGCCACCACTGGCAAGGCGAACGTCAACCGCTACAGCTACTCGTCGAACTGGGCCTACTGGGCCCAGCGGGCAAGCGGCTACATCGCCTTCCTTTACATTCTCGTTCACGTCGGCGCGCTTCGCGGCGCAGTCACCTTCCTCGGCAACCACTTTGCGCCCTATACGCCGGTCGCAGGGAAGCTCGACCTCGTTACTTACAACGATGTTGCCGCGCACCTCGGCAACCCCAATTATTTACAGAGCGGCTCGCTGATCGCCGGCAACCACATCTTCGTCCTCTACATTGTGGGGACGCTGATGACGATCTACCACTTCACCAACGGCCTCAACGGCTTTGCCTGGACCTGGGGCCTGGCGGTCGGCCGGGTGGCGCAGCAGCGGGTGAGGGTGCTGGGTTGGGCGCTTTTCCTGGCGCTGTCGGTCGCCACCTTGAACATTATTTTCAAGCTGCGGTTCGGCGCGTGACGCCGGCTGTGGTTTCTGGAGTCGATCACCATGTCTGATCCGCGATTCACGGTAGTCGGTGGTGGCCTGGCTGGCCTGATGACGGTGATCAAGCTTGCTGAGGCCGGTCACAAGGTCGACCTGATGTCGATCGTTCCGGTGAAGCGGTCGCACTCGGTTTGTGCCCAGGGCGGCATCAATGGCGCGGTGAACACCAAGGGCGAAGGCGACCACCCCGACATCCACGTCAAGGACACCCTGCGCGGCGGCGACTTCCTCGCCGAGCAGACCTCGGTCAAGGGCATGTGCTACGCCGCCCCGGGCATCATCTACCTGCTCGACCGGATGGGCGTGACCTTCAACCGCACCGCGGAAGGGCTGCTCGACTTCCGGCGCTTCGGCGGCACGCTCCACCACCGCACTGCCTTCGCGGGCGCCACCACTGGCCAGCAGTTGCTCTACGCACTCGACGAGCAGGTCCGCCGCTACGAGGCCGACGGGCTGGTCACCAAGTATGAGTACTGGGAGTGGCTGGGCATGGTGAAGGACGAAGCCGGGCGCTGCGTCGGCTCGGTCGCGATCGACCTGCGCACGATGGAGATCCGCACCTTCCCGGCGGAAGCGGTGATGCTGGCCACCGGTGGCCCGGGCATCGTTTTCGGGCGCTCCACCAACTCGGTGATCAACACCGGCACTGCCGCGGGGCGCGCGTACATCGAAGGCGCGGTCTACGCCAACGGTGAGTTCATTCAGGTCCACCCCACTTCCATCCCGGCGGAGGACAAGCTCCGGCTGATGAGCGAGTCGGTGCGCGGGGAAGGCGGCCGGGTCTGGGTGCCGAAGACCAAGAACGACCCCCGGCTGGGAAAGGACATTCCCGAGTCCGAGCGCTGGTTCTTCCTCGAGGAGCGTTACCCCAAATACAAGAACCTGGTCCCTCGGGACGTCGCCACCCGGGAAATCTTCGATGTCTGTCGAAACCTCGGCATGGGCGTCGGCGGCAGGGACGGCGTCTACCTCGACGTCACCCACATTCCGGCCAAGACCCTCGACGCCAAGATCAAGGGCGTGATGGAGATCTACGAGAAGTTTGTCGGCGACGACCCCCGGGTGACCCCGATGGTTATCTTCCCCGGCATGCACTACTCGATGGGCGGGCTGCACGTGAACTTCAAGCCGGGCGCCAACCTCGAGCCGGAAGAGGCCCACCCGCTCAACCAGTCGACCCGTATTCCCGGGCTCTACGCCGGGGGCGAGGCCGACCATGCCTACCACGGCGGCAATCGCCTCGGCGCCAACTCGCTGCTCTCGTGCATCTATTCGGGCACCATCGGCGGACCGGCGATGATCAGCTACGCGAAGAACAACACCCAGAAGGCGGCGTCGCCGAAGCACTTCGAGAGCGCCCGCACCTTCTGGGTCGAGCGGTTCGAGCAGATCCGGAAGATGAACGGGACGGAAAACCCGTACAAGATCGCACGCGAGCTCGGCGACATCATGACCGCCAACGTGACCGTGGTCCGCTACAACGATCGGCTCCGGAACACGCTCGAGCAAATCAACGGGTTCAAGGAACGCTGGAGCCGGGTCAACGTCCTCGACACCTCGAACAACTCCAATCGGTCGCTCAGCTACGTGAACCAGCTCTGGAACATGCTCGCGCTCGGCGAGGTGATCACCAAGAGCGCGCTTGAGCGGGATGAGTCGCGCGGCGCGCACTACAAGCCGGACTTTGCGCTGCCCGAGCCGAAGAGCCGCGATCCTCGCGAGGATCCGGAGTGGATGCGGCTGTGGCAGGCCCGCAACGACCGCTGGGCGAAGACCACGATGGCCGAGTGGACCGCTTCCGGGCCGAAGATCAACTACGAGGACATTCCCACCCCGGTGCTCGCTCCCGAGCCTCGCTGGTACGCCTGAAGTTTCCTGACGGACTGCAAACGAGCTGACACGCCATGTCCACTGCACTTGGAAATCCCAGCGGTCGCACCCACGTCACCCTCAGGGTCTGGCGTCAACAGACTCCTGATCACGAGGGGGCCTACGAGGAGTTCAAGGTTCCCTACCAGAAGGGTCTCAACGTCATCTCTTGCCTGATGGAGATCCAGCGCAACCCGGTCACCTCCGACGGGAAGCGGACGACCCCAGTGATCTGGGACTCCAACTGCCTCGAAGAGGTGTGCGGCAGCTGCACGATGAACATCAACGGCAAGGTGCGGATGGCGTGCTCGGCCCTGGTGGACAAGCTCGCCGAGCCGATCACCCTCGAGCCGATGCGCAAGTTCCCGCTGGTGCGCGACCTCACCGTCGACCGGCATCGGATGTTCGACGCCCTCAAGCAGGTGAAGGCGTGGATCAATCTCGACGGCACCCACAACGTCGGCCCCGGCCCGCGTCAGTCGCCGAAGGACCAGGAGACCACCTACGTGCTCTCGACCTGCATGAGCTGCGCTTGCTGTCTCGAAGCGTGTCCTCAGGTGACGCTGGACAACAACTTCATCGGCGCCGCGGCGATCAGCCAGGCCCGGCTCTTCAACATGAATCCCACCGGCGCGCTCAACGCGGAGGAGCGGCTGCACGGCTTGATGGAAGACGGCGGCATTCAGGACTGCGGCAAGGCCCAGAATTGCGTCGAAGTGTGTCCGAAGGGAATTCCGCTCACCACGTCGATCGCGGCGATGAATCGCGAAGTGACCAAGCAGGTGATCAAGGACCTCTTCTTCAACGACGGCGATCAGAAGCACAAGGCGAGCGGACCGGGCTGAACGCGGTCTAGAGCTGAAGTCCTTGCCTGGAGTTAAAGCGAGGGACGATGATTTGAGTCCCTTGGCGTCCATCGGTGACGCCCCTTCGCGAAAGTCTGGAATGCGAAAGCTTCTCTCCGCCGTGTCGTTGCTGCTCACGCTGGCGGGTTCCAGAGTGGCCATGACCCTGCAGCTTCTGACGGCGGTCGGGGCTTGATCGATGCTGGTTCCGATGCGGGGACCGGCTGCGCCGGCGATGCCGATTGCCCGCTGACCACCCACTGTGGCCGGGAGCAGCCCGGAGTTGCGTACGGACGCTGTCGCTGCGCGGCGGACGGCGATTGCCAGTCTCCGGCGATGGTCTGCCGAAATCCGGTCGCCGGAGCTTCCCCCGCTGGAAAGGTTTGCCGCGCCAGCCACCCGGCAGCCGCGCCGTTGCAGGGAATCCAGGTGCTGCGCGATGGGGCCGACCGCTGGGTCAACTCCCGCACCATCTGGAACCAGCATGCCTATGCGGTGACCCACATCGACGAGCACGGGGTGGTGCCGCGGACGTCGCAGTGGAAACAGAACTGGAAGGACCCGAAGCTGAACAACTTCCGGATGAACGTGCAGGGCTCACTTCCTGCCTCGGACGCCCCGGATATCACCGCGAGCGGTAACGGGGCCGACTTCGAATGCGGCGCAGGGTCCGAGACCCTTCTGCGGGCTCGGGTTTGCAACCGCGGCACCGCCCCCTTGCCCTCAGGCGTTCCGGCGACTTTCTATGCCGACAGCAAGGACCCCGCAAACAAGGCCTGCACCGCGAAGACGACCAAGCTGCTCCCACCGGGCAAGTGCGAGGTGTTCAGCTGCAGCTGGACGGCAACCAACACCGTGCCGGTCGACGTGGTGATCTGGGCTGACGATGACGGCACCGGGGCGAGCACCTTCAACGAGTGCGAAGAGGGCAACAACCTGGGGATGGTCCGCCAGGTCCTTTGTCCCGCGGTCCGATGACCTGCGGCTCGGTGCTCGCCTTCCACCGAGCCATGCCGGTCGCTCGACCCTCGAACTCCCCTCCGAGTCCCGACGCTCAGGTCCCCGAGCGCAGAGCCACGAAGTCGACGATCTGCCCCAGGTCGCCGTTCTTGATCTGGGTGAACTGAACGCCGATCTTGACCGTCTTGTCGCTCTGGTCGACCAGGTGACGGACGATGCCCCGGGCGGTGAACGGTTCCCGGCCCGGAAGGCTGACCAGGAGCTCGATCTCGGTATCGGGCGCGATCGCCTCGCCGGACTCCTGTGAGACCTCGACGCCGAGGCCACCGATGCTGATGTCCTGCGCCCGCAGGGGTCCTCCCGAGCCATGGCCGACGATCTGGACGCGGGTCGGCTGTTTCGGGTCAGGGCTGACCCGCACATGCGCGCGCTTTTCGACAGGATGGTCCGGCATGGTTGTTCAATTCTGCTGCAGGCTGCCGCAAAAGCCTAGCGGGAGGGTGGGCATCGGGCGCCTGACTCCGTACCTCGGAGCCGCTGTGCGACAGGGCGCGACAACCGCGGCCCCATCGGGTAAGGACAGCAGCCATTTTCGGACCGGCCCGCACGCGAGGCGTCATGAAGATTCACGAGTACCAGGGCAAGGAAATCTTGAAGAAGTATGGCGTCCCGGTGCCTCGGGGCATTCTCGCCCTCACCCCCGACGAGGCCGAGAAGGCCGCCCGCGAGCTGGGAACCCGGGTGGTGGTGGTGAAGGCGCAGATTCATGCCGGCGGCCGCGGGAAGGGAGGCGGGGTGAAGCTCGCCAAGAGCCCTGCCGAAGCGCGTGAACTCGCCTCGCAGATCCTGGGCATGACCCTGAAGACCGCCCAGACCGGTCCCGAGGGGCAAAAAGTTCGCAAGGTCTACATCGAAGAGGGACTGGACATCGCCCGCGAGCTTTACCTCGGGCTCACCCTGGACCGGGTCACTTCCCGCCTCACCTTCATGGCGTCGACCGAAGGCGGAATGGAGATCGAAGAGGTGGCGGAGAAGCACCCCGAGAAGATCCTCCGTCAGTCGGTGGACCCGGCGGTGGGCTTTCTCGAGTTCCAGGGCCGGATCCTCGCGGACGGCCTCGGCCTTGGCGGCCCGAGCGTGTCCAAGCTGGTGCAGTTCTGCCGCGCGCTCTACCAGGCCTACGTCGAGACCGATGCCTCGCTGGTCGAGATCAACCCGCTGGTGGTGCTCAAGGACGGAGGCGTGGTGGCGCTCGACGCGAAGATGGCGTTCGACGAAAACGCGCTCTATCGCCACAAGGACGTTGCCGCCTATCGGGACATCGAAGAGGAAGACCCCGCCGAAGCGAAGGCGAAGGAATTCGACCTCGCCTACATCTCTTTGTCGGGAAACATCGGCTGCATGGTGAACGGCGCGGGTCTGGCGATGGCGACGATGGACACCATCAAGCTGGTCGGGGGCGCTCCGGCGAACTTCCTCGACGTCGGCGGCGGTGCGACCCGCGAGAAGGTGACGGCGGCGTTCAAGCTGATTCTCGCCGACCGCGAAGTGAAGGCGGTGCTGGTCAACATCTTCGGCGGAATCATGAAGTGCGACGTGATCGCCGAAGGGGTGGTGGCGGCCGCACGCGAGGTCAAGCTCGAGGTGCCGCTGGTGGTTCGCCTGGAAGGCACCAACGTCGCGGAAGGGAAGGCGATCTTGAAGGGCTCGGGGTTGCCGATCATTCCCGCCGACAATCTTCGCCAGGCCGCGGAGAAAGCGGTCGCGGCCGCCAAGGGCGCGTGAGGTCGTTGGCCCGAATCGGGGTCGGACTGTTGGCCGCGCTGACCCTTTCGGCCTGCGGTGGGCCCCCTCAGCGGAAGGATGAGGCCACGGTGGTGTATCGCGCTGGGTTCACGGCCGAGTCGGGAGTGACCACCCAGGTGGTGTTTCCCTTTCCCTCCGATGGTACCGCGGCACAGGTGGAAGCCGGACTGGTGGTGACCGACGGAGGCTCCGCCCGGGTGCAGGTCCTGGACGGAGGGGGCGGCGGGTTGGCGGTAGAGGGCCGGGGTCACATCGAGGCGAGCTATTCGTCCCTCCGGGTGAAGGGGTTGGCGGAAAGTGAAGGCATTCCGGCGGCGGGGTTGACCCGTCAGGTTCCGGATGGCGGCGCAGGCGATCTGCTCGTGCACGTCAACAAGGGCGGGTCGTCAGTGGCGACGGTGGATTTCGAGTACACGGTCGGCCGCGACTGCGGCGGAGGTTGCGGCGGTACCCGCAGCTGGAAGTTTCAGGGGCCGGTGGGGCTGGGCGAGCAGGAAGTGCCGATGACCTTTTCAGAGGAGAAGAAGCGATGAGCATTCTGGTGAATCAGGACACCCAAGTCCTCTGTCAGGGACTCACCGGCGCGGCGGGCTCGTTTCACGCCAAGCAGATGATGGAGTACGGAACCAAGCTGGTGGCCGGCGTCACGCCGGGCAAGGGCGGTCAGTCCTTCGAGGGCAAGGTCCCGCTCTTCAACACCGTGGAAGCCGCGGTTCGTCATACCGGCGCCAACGTGAGCGTGATCTTCGTTCCGCCTCCGTTCGCCGCGGACGCGATCATGGAAGCGGCCG
>JAYUUC010000547.1:0-3651 GCA_043755105.1 Myxococcales bacterium | reverse complement strand
AGCAACTGGGTCTCTTCGTGCTCGGCGCGGAGCTGCGCTTCGTGGGCGGACTTCATGCGTTCTTGTTCCTCGGTAGTGGGCGGGGTCCAGCCTTCGGGCGAGCGCGACGCGATGGCGCGCCGGAGCGGGTTATCCGAGGTCAATGGGACCTCCCTTCTCGGGGTGCTGCTGGGTGCTGGCGGGCGCCCACCCGGTCTTGCTCTGCTTGGGCGCGGTGGTTGGGCCGGGGCCCGCGTCGTACTTGCCGGCCAGGACGTCGGGGACCGAACTGGGCTTAAGGAGCCAGGCGGGGTCGGCGCGCCAGCCGCCCTTCACCCGCCCGTTGCAGAGGTCGCTCAAGGCCATCTTGGCGAGCACCTCCCGCCAGCCGCCGGGCCCATCCATGGGTCGGGTCCCAGCCAGGCCGTCGAGCAGCATCAGGCGCCCGCTGTCCATGTCGGCGGTCCAGGCCACGAGGTTCACGCCCGGACGCGCGCAGGTCTCGCGCCAGAGGTCACGCAGCGCGTCCGAGGTCACGCCGCTGCGGGTGGGCTTGGGATTGGCCGCGTGCGGGCCGGGCTTGGCCGGAGAGGCGCGATCCCCGCTCGGGGTGAGCATCGGGGCGGGTGCGGTCTGCGCCGCGGGCATCCGCGCGTCGGTCGAGGGCTTGCCGGGCGCGTCGTCCTTCGCGGCTGCCGTTGGCGCGGCGGTTGCTACGCGCACGCTCGCAGGCGCACACGCGGGGTGTGTTCCTTTTTCTTCAGCTTGTCTCGTCTCCTGCTCGTCTACATCTAGTCTTGTCGTGACGCCGTGTGACGCCGCGTGACGCCGCGTGACGTCATGTGACTCCGCGTGACCGTGCGTGACGCCGCGTGACGCCGCGTGACTCTCGCCGTCGCCCTTCTTGGCTTTGTTCCGCTCACGACGGGCCGCCTGGCGCTCCTTGGGGCTGGCGCGGGCTTCCTGAGCCTCGACGTGGTTGGGTATGACCAGGCGCCCGTCCTCGAGCCGCACGTTCTCCACGGCTTCGAGTTCGCTCAGCGCGTCGGCCAAAGCGTCCGGAGGGACTCGCAGCATCGTGGCCAGCCCCTTCTGGCCCGAGCGGCCAAGGTTGAGCACGCCCGCCCGGTCCACGATGCGGAGGAGGAGCAGGAAGATCCCGCGCGCCTCCCAGGAGAGCGACGTCCACTCGGGCGTGTCGCGCGTGTAGACCTTGATCCAGCGTTCATCTTCCCAGTGCATCAGTTGCCCCTCGGGCGCCAAGCCATCGGCGTCAGCCCAGTGATGTGAGTCCACGCGAGGCCTCTCCAGATGAGGCCAACGGTGGTGAAGTGAATCGCGAACTTCTTGGCGACCTGGACGTAGGTCTGGCCGGAGTGGACCATCTCGACGATCTCGCGGACCTCTGGCGCAGAGAGTTCGGCCGCAGTGGTGCGGGCGCCCTCGGGAATGCGGCCATCTCGCTCCGAGTCCGCGAAGTTCTCTGCCTGCGTGCCTGCTGCCAGGTGGCGCGGCTCAATGCAGGCGGGCTGGTGGCAGAGGTGGCGAACAAACAGCCCCTCGGGCACGGCGCGACCGTTCGCCAATTCCCAGGCGAGGCGATGCACCCGGACCATCTTCCCGCTGACGATGACCTGCGAATACTCGGCGGCGTTCCCGGACCCCATCCACAAGCGACATCCAGTGTTTGGCTCGGGAATGCTCCGACTCTCCAGCAACTCAGGCAGCGACATGGTCGGCGGCCGACGCGGCAATCTTTGTGGGCGCATCAGGGCACCTCTTCGATTGGTATGAGTTGCAAGAGTTCAGGACAGCCCGCGGCCGCAAGGCGCAGCTCCGCCCGGGCCTGAGCGCGCGCCCAGGTGGCGCGTTGATCGGCCTCGGACTCCAGACCGCCCGCATGCGCGAGCAGGACCACGAAGGACTCGATCAGCGCGGTGAGCTGCGCCTCGAGCAAATCGTCGCCGTCGAGGAAGTCAGCGCGACCGGCCAGCCCGCGGCGGCGCTCATCCAGCGTGGACTCCAGGCCCTGAAAGATCCTCGCAAACGTGCGGTCGGCGAAGTCAGAGATGGCCTCCCGCTCGCGGCGAGGCCGCTTGAGCGCGGTCATGGGATGGCCTCGTTGCTGACCAGCACTTCGCCGACCGGGCCCCGCTTGCTGGCGTCGCTGTTGATGGAGCGCCGCGCGTCAACCGCCTCGATCTTGAAGCCCCGGTAGAGATCGCGGACCACCGGCGTGTCCGAGTTGCTCAGGAGCAGATGCGCGCCGAGCCGGTCGAGCGCCCGGAACGCCTGGGCGAGTTCGTGTTGCTTCCGACCACCGAAGCCACCGGCGGTGTAGCCGGTGAACGACGCGGTGACGGTGACGGGCACGTACGGCGGGTCGAAATAGACGAAGTCGCCGGGCGACACCGCCAGGACCGCCACCTCAAAGGACACGCACCGCAACTGCACGCCCTGGAGGGCTTCGCTCGCCGCGCCGAGCACCGGCTCGTTGCAGATCGTCGGGTTCTTCAACTTGCCCCAGGAGACATTGAACTGGCCCGCGCGATTGACCCGATGCAGCCCGTTGAAGCAGGTCTTGTTCAGATAGATGAACCGCATCGCCCGCTCGATGGGGTTGAGCGTGTCGGGCTGCCAGGCGCGCAGCTCGTAGAAGCGCTCCTCCGAGTGGTCGTGCTTCTGCAGCTCGAGGATGAGGTCGCCGACGTGGTCGCGGACCATCTCGTAGGTGTTGATCAACTCCGCGTTGGCGTCCGAGAGGACCGAGGCGCGGTGCCCGAGTGCAAAGAACAGCGCACCGCCACCGACGAAGATCTCGTGGTAGCGGGCGCCGGGCCGGAGTCGCGGCTGGACGCGCGGGAGCAGGGCGGGGAGGAGTTGGGTCTTGCCGCCAGTCCAGCGGAGGAAAGGGGCGGACTCACCCATTTGCCACCGCCTTGAGCAGTCGCGGGGCCGGGCGATTCGCGCTCACCACGGCCGAGGCCATCTCCGGCGAGACGGAATTCCCGATCAATCGGACCTTGGCGGTCCCGGTCTTCGCGGGCGAGAGGTCATACCCGGCGGCAAAGCGCCCAAACTGCGCGCGCTTCAGTTCGTCGGGCTGGAGCATCCGCAGGCCGATGTCGACGATCTGGTAGTCGACGCCCTTCACCGTCACCAGGCCGAGGCGGTCCTTGGTGGTGATAGTCCGCATGGGCTTGCGCACGGACTGCCCCGAGTCGGTGCCGTAGTAGGTGGTCAGGAAGACCATGACCTCGGCAACGTGACTGCCGCCCGCCGTCAGCGTTGGCAGCGGCTCGTCGACACCGGTCCCAGCGCAGTCGCCGCGCAACTTGACCAGCGTGGCCGCGGCGAGCCCGTTGTGGTCCCGCGAGGTAATGGTGCGCAGCGGGCGGGTGGCGGCGGTGCCCACCTCTCCGCCAAAGTGAGAGGCGATGAAGGCCGTCACGAGCGCGTGCTTCTGGCCCGTCGCCATGATCGTCCCGAGTGGTTCCTGCAGATTGAGCACCCGGGCCTTCTGTCCCTCGCGCTCTCCGTAGCCGGACTGCTGCAGGACCGGGACAACGAGTGCGTGGCCCCGCCGAGCCGCGGTTACGGTGCTGAGCGGCTGCTCGAGCGACTCGGAGCGGTCGCTGCGCTCGCCGCCGTGGTTCACTTTCACCAGGTGCG
>JAYUUC010000546.1:0-10563 GCA_043755105.1 Myxococcales bacterium | reverse complement strand
GACTACTGGGGCGGCACCGGCGGCAGCCCGACCTGCTGCTCCTCCTGATGGTCGTGGCTCGCGCCTCCGAACGTTCCCACCCAGGGCTCACGGGCGATGCCCACCCCTGTCAGCGAGAAGGTATGGAAGGCAGCATGGCTCTGAGCAAACGGCGGGTCACAGGTGCCGCACTGGTCGGAGCCTTCCATCAGCGCCATCGAACCCTCAACGACCTCGAACAGCTGGGGGTCAGTTCGCGCGGTGTGGCCGAGCGGACAGCTCCACTCCTCGTTGCCAAACCGCGCATTGAGCGCGGTGAGCGTGGGCAGTCCCTGGCGGCGTGAGAACATCAGCGCCACCGACTCTGCGGGCTCGGAGGGAGAGTGTTTCCAGGAAGCGAGGCGGAGCTGGGTCGAGATCAGCGTCTCGCCTGGAGGCAAGCTGCTGGCCCAGCTCGGCACTCCCGTGGCCCGGTCGTAGGCGAGCACGGAAGAATCGCCGACCCGCGGGGCGACAATCACCCGGTCGCTGGTCACCACCACCCGCCCGAGCGCCCCTGACGGAGGAGGAACCGAGAAGGTGAAGGCACTGCCGGTCGAAGCCAGATAGGCAACGGCGCTGTTCTCCGGGTAGAGCACACCCTTCGCCACCGCCAGTTCTCCTCCCACGAACGCCTCGGTTCGCTTCCAACGCAACAGCCCGTCGCGGGAGAAGCCGGTGAGCAACGTTGGAAAAACGGGCACCAGCGGCGCCTGACCCGAGAGCGAAGGCGAGAACGCGATGTAGAGGTCGCCGTTGGAAGACGCTGCGATCCCATACGGGTGGGGGTGATTGCAGAGATCCAGTGCCGGGTCGGTGAGTTGCTGAGCGCTGACCATGTTTCCCAGCGCGTCGAGGACCACCAGGAAGTAGAGCCGGCACTGACTGCCGGTCGAGGAGCCCGCTGGAAACCCTTCAAATACCGCGGCGAGGCGATCGCTGCCGAGCGAGGCCAGCCGGGCCATGAAGATTCGACCCGGGTCGGCGAGGGCCGCGAAGTCGGGACGGCTGGAGGGAAAGTCGTAGGTCCACTCCAGGTTTCCGGTGGCGGTGTCGATCGACGACACCTTTCCGGTGCCGACGAACGGGTAGTCTGCGCAGACCAGCCGGGCGTTCCAGAGAATGCATCGACGCGCCGGGGTAGACGCCGTCTTCATCTGCGAAGTGTTGGCCCTCAGCAGGGGAATCTCGAAGAAGCCCATCAAAGATACCGCGCCGTCGGGCTCCATCACCAAGTCGTGAAGCTCGAGCGGATCGGGAAGCACCGCTTGCGAATCGAACGACCAGCTCGGCATCAGCGCCTGAGGAGGCGGGCGCGCGCACACCGCGCCGCTGCAGCGGCCTTCCGCCTGACAGGGAGAGGCCTTGGCACAGACGAATCCATCGGGAGGATCTCGCTCGACACAAGCGCCCTCGATGCAGACGTCCGCCTTCACGCAGGTCCGCGTCGGTCCACACAGTGTGCCATCCGCGGCCGCTTCCAGCCCGCAACCCTTGACCTTGTCGCAGACGCCTCTCTGACAGCGCCCGTCTCCCGGACAGGGAGGCGCCGGCAGATGCTGGCAGCCCTGGATCGCATCGCAGACATCGACCGTGCAGGCATCGGAGTCGTCGCAGGATTTCTCTGGGCCGATGCAAAGGCCCAGACGGCAGTGGCCTCCGAGAATGCAGGCATTGTGCGTGTCGCACGCGCTCCCCTCCGGCTCGGGAGTTTCGACGCAATGGCCGAGGATGACGTCGAAGTGGGTGCTGTGGCAGGCCACCGGGGTGGGGCAGGCGGGAATCGGCAGCGCCTCGGCGGTGAGTGACACCACCTGCTCGAATCCGCCGGGCCCGTGCAACCGGACCTCCCCGTGAAAAATTCCAGGCGCGCTGGGCCGAAAGCCGACCCTCCACTGTACTGACCCGGCAGGCGCGACCTCCGGCAAACCTTCGGCTTCGAACGGAAGCTTCGGCGCATCCCACGACAGCGGCAACTCGGCCTGACCCCCGTTCACCAGCTGGGCGGTCACCGTCGAGGGGGTGCCGACGAAGGTGGCCGGAAAGTTCAGCTCAGCCGGAGTGAGCTCGAGCAGTCCCGAAGCGGTCTTCAACCGACTGTCGCGGCAACCACTCAGCGACATCGACACCCCCAGCAAGCCCATCAGCAGGAGCCCTGCCCCGCTCCGGAAGGAACGACTCGAACCTGGATGCGAGGAGGGACTGAGCACGGCTGAACTCCTTTCCTCGCGTTCGGCCTCCCGCGCGGGAACGAAGCCATGCTGGCACCCGGTTGTGTAGGTGCTCTAGCTCCTGCCTGACGATTTTGGTTCCGCGGCGGAAAGACAAGCCCCGCCGGAAGCCCCTTCCACTGTCGGCCAGACGATGCGCGCTACGGAAGCCGCGCCGTGCGGTCGGCGGGAGGCAGCGACAGCGACGGCGGCTGCAACAGGAAGTAACTGGCCGCTACGCCTGCACCCACCGCGACTCCAATTCCCGCTACTACCTTCCAGCTGATTCCTCCGGAGGCTTCAGCAACGGCCACCTGAGGGGGCGCAACGGGCTCTGGGGCCGACTTCTCGGCGCTTCCCTGAAGTCGCGCCTGGACCTGGGCTTCCTTCACCGCGGCGGCCACCGCGGGCTGAGGCGGTGTCGCTGCCGGGGTCAGGGCCGGGAATTCGAGCGGCTGGGCTTCAGAGCCATCCGTATAGAGGATGCCTTGGTGGGCATCGCGCGCCTCGGCGTAAGCCTCGAGCGCTTGCTCCGGGGAAAAGGTCACCGCCAGCGGTTGCCGGGCAAGGACGGTGATCGGCCGGAAGCTCGCCGAACCGCGGTGGCGCACGTAGAGGGTGTACTCGGCGGCCAGCGGCACTTCTTCCACCAGCTGAAGCCTCAGCGCTCCCGAGTCTTGTCTCTTGAGGTTGAGGGTGTTGCGCTTGGCCCCGACGCTCTTCCTTGCCGCCGAGAACGGCTTGGAAATCTTCGGGCCGAGCGAGAAGTCCACCGTGGCCTTCGGCGAGAGCAGGAGCAGCTTCTCGAAGCTCGCCTTGGCTTTCTTCTCTTGACCTTGAAACGACTGGGCCAGCCCCAACCCTTTATAGGTGCGAAGCCGATCGTCGAGGGTGCCTGGCACCTTCAAGGCTTGCTGAAAGAGTCCTTCGGCGGTGTCGAACTCGAGCACGTCGAATGCCTTCTCGGCGGCGTCTAGCGACGAGGAGGCCGCCGCGGTCGAGGACAGCCCCATCAGGGCGGCGAAGACGAGCGCGCGAAGGGCGAAGATTTCGAAACGGCGCACCCGGCGGACTCTACTGCTGTCTACGATCATAAAGTGATCTGATCTAAACAGTAGTGACAGTAGAGGCCAAAAAGTTGGGGAAAACCCCGTACCGCCTTGAAAACAAAGCGGAAGTCGATCTGAACTCACCTCCGGGAACTTGGCAGTTGTCCTCCCCTCACCACAGGGCCCGATCGATGTGGGGAGTTATCCCCGCTTTACCCCCAGCCACTCCCCAGGAATTACCTGCCCCTTCCACAGCCGTTCCACAGGCGTTTGCTAGGCTGGCGCGATGCCGCCGCTGACCACCGAACGGATCGGCAAATATCGGATTCTTTCCCAGATCAGCCAGGGTGGCATGGCGGAGCTGTTTCTCGCCTTCACTGCCGGTCCGGGAGGGTTTCGTAAATACGTGGCAGTAAAACGGATCTTGCCCGAGGCAAAATCCAACGAGCAGTTCGTGAAGATGTTCCTCGACGAAGCGCGGATCACCGCAGCGTTCACCCACCCCAACATTGCCCAGGTCTTCGAACTCGGGGAGGAACCGGAAGGCCTGTACCTGGCGATGGAGTTCGTCTCCGGACAAGACCTCAATCAGATCACGCGGGCCTGCGCCCGCGCTCGAGCGGTGCTCCCGATCGGCTTCTCCCTCTCGGTCGTCCGCGAAGTTTGCGCTGCCCTGCACTACGCCCACACCTTCGCCGGTTCCGGAGGGCAGGTCGGCACGGTCATTCACCGAGACGTCGCCCAGAAGAACGTGATGGTCTCGTACGAAGGCGCGGTGAAACTGCTCGATTTCGGTATTGCCAAGGCCAAGAACAGCCTGGTGCTGACCCGAAACGGCACCGTCAAGGGGACCGCTGGCTACATGTCTCCGGAACAGGTGCGGGGCGAATCGCTCGATCCGCGCAGCGATCTCTTCTCGCTCGGAGTGATGCTTCACGAGCTGATCACCGGGCGGCGGCTGTTCGCCGGAGAGACCGATCTCGACGAGATGCAGAAAATTCTGCACGATCCGATTCCCAACCCCAGCGACGTGGAACCCCTGGTACCTCCCGAGCTTTCCAGGGTGGTGATGCACGCGCTCGCCCGGGATCGCGCGCTCCGCTATCCCAATGCAAGGGAGCTTCTCCGCGACCTCGACGCACTCGGAACCGACTGGCATTTCGATCAAGAGCAGCGGGCCGCGTTCATCAATACCCTGTTCGCGGAGCAACGCGCTGCTGCCCGGGAGCTCCTCGAGACCGCCGCCCGAACGCCCTCCCCTGCCCCCCGGCTGCTTCCGAAAGACGGGCAGCCCCCTTCCCCCGCAGCAGGCGCTGCCACCGGGGTCGACCTGCCTGCCGTCGACTCAGAGGTCGCAGAACCAGAACCTCGACTCACCTCACCCTGGCCGCTGCGGGTGGCGCTTGCCCTGGCGGTGGCGATCGGAGTGGGCGCAACGCTGAGAGCGGTTTTTCCATCGGCCGACGAAGAAGCTTCTCCGACTGAAGCCGAAAGTTTTCCACAGCCGGTCCCCAAGCCTTCCACAGCGACTGTGCCCCCCTTGCCCACCGGTTCTCCCCAGGATTCCCCCAGCCCTGCTCCGTCTCCTCTCAAGGGTTCGAAGCGAACGGGCACCCTGACGCTGATCACCGCCCCCGAGGCGGCGGTCTCCCTGTCCGGGGTAAAGAAGAAATCGGAGTCGCGGCTGGGGAAGACGCCGCTGTTCAGCGTGGCGCTTCCCGCAGGGGTGCACCTGCTCACCCTCGAAGGTCCCGACGGGCGGCGTTGGAAACTCTCGGTGCCGATCAGCGTCGGAAAGAACACCGCGCTCAAGTTGAGGCTGGAAGAGCTTCCTCCTGGTGGGCCGTGATCGCCGCAGCCGGGCGGGTCAGGAAACCCCGAGCTTGACCTCGAGCTCGGCGAGTTCCTTCTTCACCACGTCATCGGTCTCACGCTGCTTCTCGACCTTGCGAACCGAGGAAATCACGGTCGAGTGGTCCTTGTTGAAGCGGGTCGCGATCTCCGGGTAGGAACACTTGGTGAACTTCCGCGCCAGGTACATCGCCACCTGTCGGGCATGGGCGAGCGCCTTGGTGCGGCGGTCCTGGCGGAGGTCCTCGATCGCTACCTTGTAGAAGCGCGCCACTTCACGCTGAATCTGGTCGATGTCCACCGGGCGGTTGGCGGGCAGTATGTCCTTCAGCACCTGTGCTGCGAATTCCTCGGTGATCGCTTGACCGGTGAGCGAATGCACCGCGGAGATCTTGATCAACGCCCCTTCCAGCTCGCGAACGTTCTTCTGCACGTGGCGGGCGATGAAGTTGCAGACCCGGTCGGGAAGGTCGAATTGATCGGCCTCGGCCTTCTTTTTCAAGATCGCCACCCGGGTTTCGTAGTTCGGCTCCTGGATGTCGGTGATCAACCCCATCGTGAACCGCGAGCGGAGCCGGTCCTCGAGGCCCGGAATCTCGGCAGGCACCGTGTCCGAGGTGAGCACGATCGCCTTCGACATCTCGTGGAGGGTGTTGAAGGTGTAGAAAAATTCCTTCTGGGTCTCTTCCTTGCGACCGAGGAATTGGATGTCGTCGATCAGCAGCACGTCACATTCTTCTCGGAACTTGCGGCGAAACTCCGGCATCCGGTGATCGCGCACGCTCTCGACGAAGCGGTTGGTGAACTCCTCCGAGGACAGGTAGACGATCCGCGCCGCGGGGTTGTTCTCGTGAATCTTGTTGCCCACTGCATGCAACAGATGGGTCTTCCCCAGCCCGGTGCCGCCGTAGACGAAGAGCGGGTTGTAGCATTTGCCCGGATTCTCTCCGACCGCCGCCGCCGCCGCTGCAGGGAGCTGATTGGAGTCTGCGACCACATAGGTATCGAAGGTGAAGCGCTCATTCAGCCGGTTGGGGCGGGGGCCCTCATTTTTCGCTGCCGGTACGGGACCACTCGCCTCGAACGGCAGACGGCCCACCACCGGAGCGATCACCTCGAACGCCACCGCGGTCGCCGTCCCCGTCATGCGGGTGAGAGTGTCCTCGAGCAGCTTCCGGTAGTGATCGTCGATCCAATCGCGGAAGAATCGATCCTGCACCCCGAGGACCAGTGTCCCTTCTCGGATGCCGACCGCCTGGAGTCGCTCCAGCCACGAGAGGGCGTAGGTCTTGCCGTCCTGTCGGATCGTATCGAGGGTTTTTTCCCAGAGATTCTGGGTATTTGGAGACACTGATGCCTGTTCAGCGAGTGCTTGCAAGCGCCGCCTCGAGCAAAGTCCGGATGCCGTTTTTGGAGCGCGGCCTGTGTACCGAACAGGTGTCGAGGGATCAAGCGCCTTGGGCAAGTGCGCGGAGTTGAAAAGGGTTCCGGCCCCAGGACGCTTTTGCCGCAGCGCGGTGAAAAAAGTTCTCTTGTGGAGGCCACGGGCGGACCCACTAAGCATGGGGGGTGTGCGTTTCGCGGTTGACTGAAAGTCCGGGTCGACCCCAGGTCGCGTGGCGAGATCGGGGGTCGATCGCCGGTGATCCGTTGACTTGAAGGGAAAGCCGCGTTATTCGCCGCGCCTTCGCATCTTTCTTCGGGAGTACTCTCACGTGGCCAAGCGCAAGCCGACCTATCAGCCGTCGAAGCTCAAGCGAAACCGCGCTCACGGTTTCCGCAAGCGCAACTCCACCAAGGCCGGACAGGCCGTGCTCAAGCGCCGTCGCGCCAAGGGCCGCAAGCGGTTGGTGGTCAGCGCCCCCAAGAAGTAGAGGACGTTGTCCTCCGCGTCGCCAGCTTCCCGGGACGAGCGATTTCCCAAGTCCGTACGGCTTCGCAAGCGTCGCGAGTTTCTCGGCGTTCAGTCGCGGGGCGAGAAGATCTCTGTCGATTGTCTTCTCGCGCTCGTCCTTCGCAACGGTCTTCCGCAATCGCGCCTCGGGCTCACCGTCAGCAGCAAGGTGGGCAACGCGGTGGTGCGGAACCGGTTGCGCCGTCAGTTACGAGAGCTGTACCGCAAACGGCGGGGCTCCCTTCCGAAAGGACTGGACGTGGTGTTGATCGCCAAGGCCTCTGCCGCGAACGCGCCTGCCGAGGTGCTCCGCCGCAGCTTCGACGCGATCGCCTCTCGCCTGTCGAGGCAGTTTTGAAGGCGCTGGCGGTGTGGCTGCTCGCGCTGCCAATTCACCTCTATCGGTGGACGATGTCGCCGCTGTTGCCCCGGACCTGTCGGTTTCACCCTTCGTGCTCGGCCTACGCGCTGACCGCGCTGCAGAGCCACGGTCCATTCCGGGGCTTGCTGTTGACGGGTCGGCGGCTGTTGCGCTGTCACCCGTTTCACCCCGGTGGGCTCGATCCGGTGCCCACACCTCAGGACTAGTCCATGGAATCCCAGAACCGTCTCCCCCTGATGCTGGGCCTGATGTTCCTGGTCACCGTTCTCTACGTGACCTTCTTTGCGCCCAAGCCGCCGCCGGTCGTGCCTCCTCCTGCTCCGGTGGCCGCTACCCACCCCGAGGGCGGCAGTGGTGCGGTCGCAGTCGCGCCTGGGGTCCCGGGCCCGGCGGGGAGCGCCGCCGAGGCCGCCGAGGTGATTCCGGTTCGCGAGCTCCGGCAGCAGCGCTCGCTGGTGCACTACGATTTTTCATCCCAGGGCGCCGGCCTGCGCGAGGCCGAGCTTCAGGGCCGGAAGATGACCGAGCAGCAGACCATCTCCCTGGTGCAGGGGTGGAATCGCCTCTTTGGTAAACCTCTCGCTCCGCCGCCGCAGATGAACATGGCGATGCCGGTTCCCGGTTTGCCGTTGCCGCTGTCGATCTCGGTGGTCGGATTGCAGCCGCTGCCCGCGGACCTCACCTACAAGGTGAGCGACGAGAAGCCGGGCCGGCTGGTGTTCACGGGCAAGTCGGGCAGCTGGGAAGTGGAGAAGACGCTGGAGTGGCAGCCCGAAGGCTTCGAGCTTCAGCTCACCGTGCAGCTCAAGAATATCGGCGCGTCGGCGGCAGCGGGTGAGCTCGCCGTTCACTACGCCCGGGCGATCGACCCCGCCCACGAGGAGAAGGGCAGCTTCATTGGAGGGGTGGGAAATCAATCCCGCGCTGCCTGTTTCGTCGGCGACGACTACGAGCACCTGGTTCCCAAGAACGAGCCTCCGAAGGAGTTCAAGGGGCCGATCCACTTCTTCGGAATCGACCAGCAGTATTTCGTGTCCGCCATCTATCCACTTGAGGCGGCGCGCGATGGCCGCTGCGTCCTCGGGGCCACCGCGACCGAGCGGGTGGTCGACGGCTTCTTCCCGCTCACCGTCGCGCCAGGCGAGGCGGTGACCCAGCGGTTTGGAGTCTACCTCGGGCCGAAGGACAGCCAGCTGCTCGCGCTGGTGCCGGCGTCGAGCGGAGCGGCGTCGGGGGGCGCGGTGCAGGTGGCCGGCTACCGACCCCAGCTGGAGAAGACCGTCGACTTCGGCATCTGGGCGGTGATCTGCAAGGTGCTGCTCGCGGTGCTGAAGTTCTTCTATGGCCTCGTCCACAACTGGGGCGTGGCGATCATCCTCCTCACCGTGCTGGCGAAGATTCTGCTGCTCCCGCTGACCCACAAGTCGATGGTCAGCGCCGAGGCGATGAAGAAACTTCAGCCGCGGATCAAGGAGATCCAGGCCAAGTATCCGACCGACAAGGAGCGCCAGAACACCGAGACGATGAAGGTGTACCAGGAGGCGAAGGTCAACCCGCTCGGAGGCTGTCTGCCGGTGTTGATCCAGCTGCCGATCTGGGGCGCGCTCTTCACGACTCTGCGGGCCAGCTACGAGCTCTACCGCGAGCCCTTTCTATCGCCGCTGTGGATGGACCTCACCTACAAGGACCCGACCTATCTGCTCCCGCTGGCGCTGGGAGTGGCGATGATCATCACCCAGAAGTCGCAGCCGCAAATGATGGACGCGGCCCAGACCAAGGTGATGACCTACGTGATGCCGGTCTTCTTCACCGTCATCATGCTCAACTATCCGGCCGGCCTCGCGCTCTATATCTTCACCAACAACCTGCTCCAGATTGCGCAGCAGTACGCTTTGCGTCGCTACCTGGAACGGAAAGGCATCGCCGAACCCCGGGTCGGCACGGCGCGAAGGTAAGTCGTTCGCGCGCAAAGGCACCTCGATGAGCGACGTCGAAAGTGGAAATCCTGCGGTACCGTCGATGCTTCCGCCGTCTGTCGGCGAGCCGAGGGACAAACGGCTCTGGGCCGAGCAAGTGTTGAAGGACGTGCTCGGGCTCCTCACCCTGCCGGCACGGCTGGAGCTGAAGGACGCGCCCGACGGAGGAATTTCGATCGCGGTGTTCTTCGAGCAGGAACCTGCCGGAGTGCAGGTCGGTCGGCGCTCGCAGCTGATCGACTCGCTGCAGTTCTTGCTCAACAAGATAGTCAATCGCCCCCAGACCGAGCGACGGTGGATCACCCTCGGCGTGGGAGCGCACCCGGGGCCCCGGACCCCAGCGGTCGCCGTTCCCGAGCGGCCCGCCCGACCCGCACCGGTGGCCAAGGCTGCTGCGCCGGTCGGTCCTCCGCGTCCGCCAGCGCCCGCGCATGCGATCCCCGTCCGCGCGCCCGCAGCAACGGGAGCCGGTCCGGTCGACGAATTCAAGCTCGAGGTGCCGGTGGATCTAGCGTTGGCGTCCGCGGCGAAGCGGTTGGCGGAGAAGTCTGCCCAGCTCGGTCGGTTTTATGCGGTGGTGCCGATGAAGGTCGAGGACCGCGCGCGGTTCGTTCAGGCGGTGGCCGCAGTGTCTGGAACGGGCGCCAAGGTGGAAGGCGAAGGCCGCAACCGCCGGGTCGTGCTGGTGCCGGATCGTCCGGTCCCGATGCCGAAGAAGGTGATCGCGGACTACGGCGACGACGAGGGCTGAGGTCAGGAGAACCGATGGGAAAGCCAAAATCGCTCAAGGACAAGCTGTGGGGAGCGGCGGTGCTGAAGATGAGCTTTCGCCTTCGCGGCGCTGAAGACTCGCCCGCCTTTCAGGGGGTCTATCCAGGAGTGCTCCGGGATCTGAAAGTCGGCGACGCCGCCGTCGAGGCGTACATCGAAGCCCATCGAGAGGAAGTGGAAAAGGCAGCGCGGGGTAAGCGCGCGGGCACCCCTTCCTGAGCCCGTGGTTTCGGCGGGGAAGGAGTGGGAGCGAGACGCGCGGGTCGGCGAGGATCGCCGGCCGGACGAGCGGAGTGGTGGCGGGAGACTTCAAGGGTTGAGCGAGCAACTGCAAGGGACGGATGGCGTTGCAGCAGGAACGCGGCGCAGGCTCAGCTCGAGTTCGTTGAAAGTTTGTTTCTCAGTGTGGAGC